>NZ_JBFTKK010000001.1:0-481121 GCF_056395905.1 Arthrobacter sp. 05T444 | reverse complement strand
GGACCACCCTCACCGGCGAAGGCCTGCAGCACGCCGACGGCCACTCCCCGCTGCTCGCCTCCACCAACCCCGCCGTGGTCACCTACGACCCCGCCTACGGCTACGAAATGGGCCACATCGTCCGCGACGGCATCGAACGCATGTACGGCCCGGATTCCACTGACCGGAACCTGATGTACTACATCACGGTGTACAACGAGCCCATCGTCCAGCCGGCCGAACCTGACGAACTGGACGTAGAAGGCGTCATCAAGGGCATCTACCTGCTGGCACCGGCCAAAATCGACGGCCCGCGTGCGCAAATCCTGGCCTCGGGCGTGTCGGTTCCGTGGGCGCTGGACGCGCAGCGGATCCTGGCCGAGGACTGGGGCGTCTCCGCGGACGTCTGGTCCGTGACGTCCTGGAACGAGCTCCGCCGCGACGGCATGGCTGCCGAGGAGGAAGCGTTCCTCAACCCCGGACAGCCCGCGCGGACACCGTTCGTGGCACAGCAGCTCGCCGGCGCGACCGGCCCTGTTGTCGCGGTCTCGGACTACATGAAGGCCGTTCCGGACCAGATCCGCCAGTTCGTGCCGAACGAATTCGCTTCGCTCGGCGCCGACGGCTTCGGCTTCTCCGACACCCGCGCCGCAGCACGCCGCTTCTTCAAGAACGACACCCACTCCATCGTGGTGCGTTCGCTGGAGATGCTGGCCCGCCGCGGTGAGGTTGACGCCCAGGCACCTGCCCAGGCCATCGAGAAGTACCGCCTGCACAACGTCAACGCCGGCACCACCGGCAACGCGGGCGGCGAGTCCTAGCCAACGGCTGCTGGACGCCTGCGGCTCCAGCAACTGCCTGACACGCACGACGGCGGCCCTCACCCGAAGGTGGGGGCCGCCGTCGTCGTTGGGGTGCTTTTGATCCGCTGTGACACAGCACAACCGCAGTTGTAGCCTTCGCACAAAATGGAGGTTGCAGGGCAGGCGCCGTATGCTCGATGCATGCCCCAGCCAACACCCGCCCCCGCAAAGCGCAAACCGGCGTCACGCAGCATGACACCGGAAAAGACGGAGACCCTGAAGAAGCTCAGGGCCAGTGTTGGCCAGTTGTCGACAACCACCATGCGCCAGCTCGAAAAATCGTTGCCCTGGTACAGCCGGCTCAGCTCCGATGAACGCTCGGCGCTCGGACTCGTGGCTCAGAACGGCATCGCAGCCTTCGTCACCTGGTACGAGCGCCCCAGCTCCCCCTCCTGGATCCTCACCGACGTTTTTGGCACGGCACCGACGGAGCTCACCCGTTCCATCAGCCTCCAGAAGGCGCTGCAGCTGATCAGGATCGTGGTGGAAGTGGTCGAGGACCAGGTCCCGGTCATCGCCCCCGAAGCGGACCAGCCCTCGCTGCGTGAGGCGGTGCTGCGGTACTCGCGCGAGGTGGCGTTCGCGGCGGCGGACGTCTACGCGAGGGCTGCCGAATCGCGGGGCTCCTGGGACACCCGGCTGGAGGCGCTGATCGTGGACGCCATCCTCCGCGGTGAAAACACGGACGCGCTGCGGTCCAGAATCGCGGCCCTCGGCTGGAAGGCCCAGGAGCGGTTCACCGTGATGGTGGGGAACTCGCCGTCGGAGCCCAGCGCCAGCTACGTGAGTGAACTGCGCCGCACCGCCGGCCGGTACGCCGAAGACGCCCTGGTGGGGATCCAGGGCGACCGCCTCATCCTGATTCTCGGCGGCGTCCACGACCGGGAAACGGCGTACCTGAAGCTGAGCGAGATGTTCGCACCCGGGCCTGTGGTGTACGGCGCCGAGGCGAGTTCCCTGCTGGAGGCGAGCGGGTCGGCGCAGTCGGCGTTCGCCGGACTCACCGCTGCCCGCGCGTGGCCGTCGGCGCCCCGCCCGGTGGCCGCCGATGACCTGCTTCCCGAGCGCGTCATTTCCGGGGACGACGCTGCGCGCCGGTCGCTCGTGAAAAATATCTACCGGCCCCTCGTGGCAGCCTCCAACGGGCTGGTGGAAACGCTCGGCACGTACCTGGAACTGGGGCATTCGCTGGAGGCGACCGCCCGCGAACTGTTCGTCCACGCCAACACCGTCCGTTACCGGCTCAAGCGGGTTTGTGACGTGACGGGCTGGGATCCGCTGCTCCCCCGGGAAGCCTTCGTGCTTCAGGCCGCCTTGGTCGTGGGCCGGCTTTCCACGCCGCCCAAGGCCCCCGTGGAGCGCCAGCCGGGGCGGAACCAGAACTGAACCGTTGTAGACTTCCTACAAACTGACCCAGTGAGCTTGGTGTACGCAAACACCCTTGATTCACGCGGTAATTTGGAAAGCTGGTTACGTGCTTGCAATCGTCTGCCCTGGACAGGGCTCACAGACCCCCGGTTTCCTGGCCCCTTGGCTGGAACTGCCTTCCGTAGCAGGCCATCTGGCCTCCCTCAGCGAAATCGCAGGCATCGACCTCACGGCGCACGGGACCACCTCGGATGAGGAGACCATCAAGGACACTGCCGTGGCGCAGCCCCTGATTGTCGCAGCCGGACTCGTGGCAGCGAAGGCCCTGTTCGACGTCGAGCTCAGCACCCTGCCGGTCATCCTGGCCGGGCACTCGGTGGGCGAGATCACGGCCTCCGCCCTCGCCGGCGTGCTTACCGAAAAAGAAGCCATGACCTTTGTCCGCAAGCGTGCCAACAGCATGGCTGCAGCCGCCGCCGTCACGCCCACCGGCATGAGCGCCGTCGTGGGCGGCGACCCGGCCGAGGTCCTGGCGGCCATCGAAGCAGCCGGCGCCACGCCAGCCAACGTCAATGGCGCTGGCCAGACTGTCGCCGCCGGCACCTTCGACCAGCTCAGGGCCCTGGCGGAGAACCCGCCGGCAAAGGCCCGGGTCATTCCGCTCAAGGTTGCCGGCGCGTTCCACACCTCACACATGGCACCGGCCGTGAGCGCACTGGAGGCCCTGCGTCCGGAGCTCCAGCCCCAGGCTCCTGCGGTTCCGCTGCTGTCCAACTTCGACGGCAAGGAAGTGACCGTCGGCACCGCCGCGGTCGACAGCCTCATCGCCCAGGTGTCGCGCCCGGTCCGTTGGGATCTCTGCATGGAATCCCTCGTGCAGCGCGGCGTCAGCGGCCTCATTGAACTGGCACCGGCCGGCACACTGGCCGGCCTCGCGAAGCGTGGCATGCCAGGCGTCAAGACCGTGGCCGTGAAAACCCCCGGTGACCTGTCCGCAGCCCTTGCACTATTCGCAGAATTGGAGGGACAGGCATGAGCGTTCCCACGCTGAAGCAGTCGCCCGTCAACGAACACACCCGCATTCTGGGCATCGGCGCCTACCGCCCCGATGTGATCGTGACCAACGAGGACGTCTGCCAGTGGATTGATTCGTCTGATGAATGGATCCGCCAACGCACCGGCATCATCACCCGCCACCGGGCCCCTGCTGATGTCAGCGTGATCGACATGGCAGAAGGCGCAGCCCGCGAGGCCCTGGCGAAGGCCGGCATCGAGGCCTCCCAGCTTGGCGCCGTCATCGTTTCCACGGTGACGCACCCCTTTGCCACACCGTCAGCGGCCGCGAGCCTCGCTGACCGGCTCGGCGCGACGCCGGCTCCGGCTTTCGACATCTCAGCTGCCTGCGCCGGTTACTGCTACGGCATCGCCCAGGGTGACGCACTGGTCCGCTCCGGAACGGCAGAGTACGTACTGGTTGTGGGCGCCGAGAAGCTGTCCGACGTCATTGACAACACTGAGCGCACCATTTCCTTCCTGCTGGGTGACGGCGCGGGTGCCGTGGTGATCGGCCCTTCCGAGACGCCGGGCATCGGCCCGTCCGTATGGGGTTCGGACGGCAGCAAGTGGGACGCGATCGGCATGACGCACTCGCTGCTGGACGTGCGGGAGTTCTCCGCTGCGCGCTCCGGGTCACTCGCGCACTCCGGAGCACAGCAGGGCACCGCCCTCAGCTCCGACGAAGAAGCCGTTACCGAGGCCGCCATCTGGCCCACCCTGCGCCAGGACGGCCAGACGGTCTTCCGCTGGGCCGTCTGGGAAATGGCGAAGGTGGCCCAGCAGGCCCTGGACGCCGCCGGCATCCAGGCCGAAGACCTCGTTGCCTTCGTTCCGCACCAGGCCAACATGCGCATCATCGATGAGATGGCCAAGAAGCTCAAGCTGCCCGAGACCGTGACCGTGGCCCGGGACATTGCAGAGGCCGGCAACACCTCGGCCGCTTCCATCCCGCTGGCCACGCACCGCCTGCTTCAGGAAAACCCGGAGCTGAGCGGCGGCCTTGCGCTGCAGATCGGCTTTGGCGCCGGGCTGGTCTTCGGCGCCCAGGTAATCGTCCTTCCGTAGGAATCCACAAACCAAGCCGCAACCGCGGTTTGCCCCATTTCCGGCATCCCCTGCCGGCAATAACAAGAAAAGGAGCCATCAATGGCTAGCAACGAAGAGATCCTGGCCGGACTGGCTGAAATCGTCAACGAAGAAACCGGCCTGGCCGCCGACGCCGTCGAGCTGGACAAGTCCTTCACCGAGGACCTGGACATCGACTCCATCTCGATGATGACGATCGTGGTCAACGCTGAAGAAAAGTTCGGCGTCCGCATCCCGGACGAAGAGGTCAAGAACCTCAAGACCGTCGGCGACGCAGTCAGCTTCATCGCCAACGCACAGGCCTAAACAGGCTCCAGCCGCATTCCGGCTGAACCCGGCTGGCCGGCCCGCAACAATCCGGGCCGGCCAGCCGATGCACCATCACAAATTTTCTCGCAGACCCCCTCCGCACGCCCCCAGCTCAGGCACCAGGCCCGGCAGCACAGGACACGGCACGCGCACCGACAGAGAGTGATCCCATGACACGCAAAGTAGTCATTACCGGTCTGGGTGCCACCACGCCCATCGGCGGCGATGTACCCACGATGTGGAAGAACGCACTGAAGGGGGTCTCGGGCGCCCGCACGCTTGAGGACGACTGGGTAGCCAAATACGAACTGCCCGTCCACTTCGCTGCCCGCTGCTCCACCCCTGCCCTTTCGGTCCTGAGCCGCGTTGAAGCCAAGCGCATGGACCCTTCAACGCAGTTCGGTGTCATCGCCGCCCGTGAGGCCTGGGCTGATTCCGGCATCACCGAAGTTGACCACGACCGCTTTGCCGTCGCCTTCGCCACGGGCATCGGTGGCGTGTGGACTCTCCTGGACGCGTGGGACACGCTGAAGGAGAAGGGGCCCCGCCGGGTCCTGCCCATGACCGTTCCCATGCTCATGCCCAACGGCGTGGCCGCTGCTGTGAGCCTTGACCTGGGTGCCCGCGCGGGAGCGCACACGCCCGTCTCCGCCTGCGCCTCCGGCACGGAAGCCCTGCACCTCGGCCTGGACCTCATCCGTTCTGGCAAGGCCGACGTCGTCATGTGCGGCGGCGCCGAAGCTGCCATCCATCCGATGCCGCTGGCCGCGTTCTCCTCGATGCAGGCGCTTTCCCGCCGCAACGACGATCCAGAGCACGCCTCACGCCCCTACGATCTGGGCCGGGACGGCTTCGTCATGGGCGAAGGCGCAGGCGCCCTGGTGCTCGAAGCCGAGGAGCACGCCTTGGCCCGCGGAGCGCGGATTTACGCCGAACTGGCCGGCACATCCGTGACGTCCGACTCCTACCACATCACCGCGCCTGACCCCGAAGGCCTTGGCGCCACCCGCGCCCTCAAGGCGGCCATGTTCGACGGCCGGATCCAGGCCGAGGACGTGGTGCACGTCAACGCCCACGCCACGTCCACCCCTGTGGGTGACAAGCCCGAGTACACCGCGCTGCGCGCCGCCCTGGGATCGCACGTGGATGACGTGGCGGTGTCCGCCACCAAGTCGCAGATGGGCCACCTGCTGGGCGCATCCGGCGCCGTTGAAGCCGTCCTGACGGTGCTGGCCGTGTATGAGCGCAAGGCCCCTCTCACGATCAACCTTGAGAACCAGGATCCGGAGATCCCGCTCGACGTCGTCACCTCCTCCCGCGATCTTCCCGCCGGAGACATCGTGGCGCTGAGCAACTCGTTCGGGTTCGGCGGCCACAACGCCGTCATCGCCGTCCGCAGCGTGTGACCGCACCTGACCAATGAGGAAGCCCCTGCCGGTTGGCGGGGGCTTCTTCATTGCTATGGAGGTGGCGTGTCAGCCCACCTGGTGCAGCCAGCGGACGGGTGCGCCCTCGGCCGCGTGCCGGAAGGGTTCAAGTTCCTCGTCCCACGCCTCGCCGAGGGCAAGGGAGAGCTCGTGGTAGACCGCAGAGGGGTCGCCCGCACCGGACTCGTAGGCGTAGCGGATGCGGTCCTCGGACACCATGATGTTGCCGTGGACGTCTGTGACGGCATGGAAGATGCCCAGCTCGGGGGTGTGGGACCACCGGCCGCCGTCCACGCCCGGGCTCGGTTCTTCCGTCACCTCGAAGCGCAGATGTGCCCAGCCCCGGAGGGCAGACGCCAGCTGCGCACCTGTCCCCTGCGCGCCGGTCCAGGACAGTTCCGAACGGAACATTCCGGGCGCGGCAGGCTGAGCGGTCCACTCAAGATCTGTCCGCTTGTCCACGACAGATCCGATGGCCCACTCAACGTGAGGGCACAGTGCGGTAGGCGCCGAGTGAATAAACAGCACACCGCGAGTCATTGCATCAGACATTCCATCCTCCATAGCTGTAGGTACGTCTTCCCCAACGACCTGCATGGACGAACTGCTGATGCTCCGGGCGCCGCGTGGTGCCGGTAATTCCTGCCAATCTATGAAAATAATGCCGGACCCGCAAGGCAGCTAAAGCCAGAGGCTTAAAGCACAACTTGAAAGTTGCCGGACTTGGCTCTTATTGTGCCGTACGCCGTCGAATTACGCCAGTGGAATTCGGCGAGCCGTGGAACCACGCCGAGGGGAATTGCGGATCTCCGCCAGGGGTGGAAGTCACATCAGGGACTGAAACCGGCCGCAGTCACGAATTCCGGTCCGGCCAGGCCGCGCGTGCAGGCCTTACGCCCGGGGATGCGCCTGTTGGTAGCTTTTATGGAGGCGGTCGACTGACACATGGGTGTATATCTGTGTGGTGGCCAGGCTGCTGTGGCCCAGAATTTCCTGCACGGCCCGGAGGTCTGCTCCGCCGTCGAGCAGATGCGTGGCTGCCGAGTGGCGCAGCGCGTGCGGGCCGGTAGCAGCGGTGTCCCCCAGGGCTTCGAAGAGACCCCTGACCACGCTCCGCACCTGGCGCTGGTCCACGCGGGCGCCGCGCATACCGAGGAACAGCGCGGGTCCGCTTCCCGCAGACACGAGCTTTCCGCGTCCGCGGCGTAGCCAGTCGTCAACGGCGAGCGCAGCCGGGAGACCGTACGGCACGGTGCGTTCCTTGTTTCCTTTGCCTAGGACACGCAAGGTTCTGCGGTCCGGATCGAGGTCATCGACGTCCAGCCCTGCCAGTTCGCCGACGCGGATTCCTGTGGCGTACAGCAGTTCGACCATTGCCCGGTTCCGCAAGGCGATCGGGGAACCGTCCTGGGCTGCCTCCTGCAGTTCGGTCAGCAGCCTGACGAGCTGCTGCTGCTGAAGCACCCCAGGCAGAGAGCTTTCCTTCTTGGGCGCCTTCAGACGAAGCGCCGGGTCGGCCCCTATGAGGTCCTCCCGGAGCGCCCAGGCCGTGAAGGTCCGTGCCGTGGCGGACCGGCGGGCAAGGGTGGAGCGGGAGATGCCGGCGTCGCTCTGGGCGCCGAGCCAGCGCCTGAGGGTCCCGAGCTCAATTTCGCCGAGCTCGCGGATCCCCTCGCCGGCCGCGTGTTCGAGCAGGCTGCCGACGTCCGACAGGTATGCCCGGACCGTGTGCTCCGAACGTGCCCGTTCACCCGTCAGGTACCGGCCGAAGGCGCTGACTGCCTGCGCCAGGGCCGGCGGCAGTTTGTCTTTCTCCACCCCCTCACTGTCCCAGCATTTGGCAGGCAATCAAGAATTGTTCCCGGCGAGCCGTGGCGTGGGTTTGCATCGTAATCAGCCGGCGTTTTTGGATCGCTTCCACGCGCCGCTTTCGGACACTGCAAGTCCCAGCAGGCCAAGCCTGCCGAGCCCCGCGCGGACCGACTCCGGACCGAGACCAGCCACGATGCACAGTTTCTCCACTGAACTGGTGGACCGCAGCGGCAGCGCATCGAGCAGGATCAAGTCCTCCAGCGTCAGGCCGTCGTGGACTGCGCTGCCGCCGTCCCTCAACTCCGGCAAGGATTCGCCGCTGGGCGCGGCCAGCTCAACGATCTCCCCCGCGTCTGTCACACAGACGGCGCCTCCGTCCCGCAGCAGCCGGTGGCAGCCAGCGGAGTTCGCGCTGTGCACGGAACCCGGCACGGCCCCGACAGATCTGCCGAGAGATTCCGCATGGTGAGACGTATTGAGCGCTCCGGAACGCCATCTGGCCTCCACGACCACAGTCACGGCAGCGAGCGCCGCGATGAGCCTGTTGCGCTGAAGGAAGCGGTAGCGCGTTGGGGCCGAACCGGGCGGAACCTCCGCAAGCACTGCACCCTGGTTGGCCACAGCCCGGAGCAGGTCCTCGTTGCCCGACGGGTAGAAACGGTCAACTCCCCCGGCCATCACGGCGATGGTCGGCACGGCCCCCGACCCGCCCGCCAGAGCTGCTCTGTGCGCGTGCGCATCAACACCGTAGGCGCCTCCGGAGACCACTGTGAAGCCCCGCTGCGCCAGAGAGTAGGCAAGGTCTCCGGTCACCGCGGCTCCATAGCTGGTGCTGTCCCGGGATCCGACCAAAGCGATGGATTTTGCCGCCGGCGGGAGTTCCATCTCCGTTCCCCGCCACCACAGGCAGATTGGTTCGTGGAGGCCAAGGTCTGCGAGCTGCCCGGGCCACAGCTCGTCTTCCGGAATGATCATGCGGCCGCCCAGCCTTTGCATAGTCGCCAGGTCACGTTCGGGTGCGAGATCCGGGATCCGGGGCGCCCACCGCTTTAGAGCCGCGGTCATGCCGGTCCAGGAGGTCGCAGAGCCATGTTCAGCCAGGACACCGGTGATTTCCTGTTCGAGCGCCGGGCCGTAACTCAGCTCCCCTGTGGCGATCCCCAGGGCGTCCAGCGCCCCCGCAACGTGCACCAGGGCGAGGCCTGCAGCATCCTGGGGTTCCATCAGTCTGGAGAGGGCCGCGCGTGCAAGTCTCTCGTTCTGCAATTTGTTTCCTTTCAGGCGGCTGCCGAGGCAGCCTGCCGGAGGTTCAACGCCTGTCCGATGTCATTGATGTCCGGACGCTCCCGGCTGGCGAGGTCAGCCAGTGTCCAAGCGAGGCGGAGCACGCGGTCGTAGCCGCGGGCAGTCAGAACGCCCCTTTCCAGGGACTGATCCAGAATTCGCGTGGTTGCCGAAGACAGCCTCAGCTGACCCCGCAGGACCCGCCCGGGAACCTGGGAGTTGGTTTCCATCCCCAACGGGCGAAGCCGCTGCAGCTGTCGCGTCCGGGCCGCCCAGACCCTGCCGGCGACTGTAGGTGTGTCCTCTTCCCCGCCGGACTGGCCGAAGTCTGCCAGCGAGACGCGCTCCACCTGCAACTGGATATCCACCCGGTCAAGCAGCGGACCGGACATGCGGGCCAGGTACCGGCGACGCATCGTGGGCGTGCAGATGCACTCGATGCCCTTGCCCGACGCTTTGCCGCAGGGGCACGGGTTTGCCGCGAGGACGAGCTGGAAGCGTGCCGGGTAGGCTGCGGTGCCGGCCGAACGGTGAATGACCAGCTCGCCGCTCTCCAGGGGCTGGCGGAGGGCGTCAAGCACCCTGCGTTCGTATTCCGGCGCCTCGTCAAGGAACAGGATCCCGCGGTGTGCGCGGGACGCCGCGCCCGGCCGTGGCAGGCCCGAACCGCCGCCGATAATGGCAGCCGACGTGGCCGTATGGTGCGGATTCTCGAACGGCGGACGCCGGACCAGCTGCAATGACGAAGACGGCAGCTCGCAGAGGGAGTGGATGGCCGTCACTTCCATGGCCTCGGTGTCGCCCAGATCAGGCAGCAGCCCAGGCAGGCGCTCCGCCAGCATGGTCTTGCCTGCCCCGGGTGGACCCATGAGCAACAGGTGGTGGGCGCCGGCAGCAGCGACCTCCAGGGCGCGGCGTGCGTCCCCCTGTCCGGAGACGTCGCACATGTCGGGGTTCGCCCCACCAGCGGGATCGGCTTCCTCGCCGGGCGCCTCGTCCTCCGGTTCGAAATCGAGGGCGAGCTCCAGGGGGTCGGCCCCGAAGTCGAAAGCGAGCCGCGCCAGCGTCTTATAGCTCTGAACCCGTGCACCGGGAACCAGCGCCGCTTCGGCGGCGTTGGGCTGCGCCACCACGACGTCCGGATAGCCGGCCTGGACGGCAGCCATCACTGCCGGGAGGACGCCGCGTACAGGCCGCAGCCGCCCGTCCAGGCCAAGCTCGGCGAGGAAGACTGTACGGCCGGTCGTCCGGATGTCATCAGCTGCGCTCAGCGCCGCCATGGCGATGGCGAGGTCGAAGCCGGAACCGCGTTTGGGTAGGGACGCCGGAATCAGGTTGGCCGTAATTTTCCGCCGGCTAAGCGGAATGCCAGAGTTCTGCGCCGCTGAACGGATCCGTTCCTTGGCCTCGTTGAGGGCAGCGTCCGGCAGGCCAAGAATCACAAATGCGGGCAGTGTCTGGCCGATGTCGGCCTCGACCTCCACGATGTAGCCATTTAGTCCCACGAGGGCCACCGAATACGTTCTTCCGAGCGCCATTAGCCCACACCCTTGAGGTGCTCAAGCGTGGGCGGGCACACGCCGTCGTCGACAACCGCGATGACGTCCACCCGGCGCAGCGGCATCCGGAGCTCACGGTCGCGGCACCAGGCAGATCCCAGCCGGTGCAGGCGCGCGAGCTTCTCTGCGCCCACCGCCTCGAAGGGGTGGCCGTACGCGAGGGAACGCCGCGTTTTCACTTCGGCGATGACCAGGACATCACCGTCCAGCGCCACAATGTCGATCTCACCGTCATGGCAGCGCCAGTTACGCTCCACGATCAGCATGCCCATTGATTCCAGATATTCCGCCGCGAGCTCTTCCCCGCGCCGGCCCAGCAGGTCTTTGGCTTTCATTTCTACCTCCGCAACAAGACTGCGGGGGCGGCGTCACGCGGGACAGTGGCCTATAGAGCTATGTGGGAAACAGAGGGCCGAACGGACTGGTGTGGAGGAACAGTGCACCCAAACGGCGGGTAGATCAGTTCCCCAGGTCGACGTCCTTGGGCAGCGCGAGCTCCTCGTTGCGCGGGAGCTCCTCGACGTTGACATCCTTGAAAGTGATGACCCGGACACTCTTGACGAACCGCGCGGAGCGGTAGACATCCCAGACCCAGGCGTCCTGCAGTGTCAGGTCGAAGTAGACTTCGCCATCGGCGCTGCGCGCCTGCAGGTCCACGTGGTTGGCGAGGTAAAAGCGGCGTTCGGTCTCGACCACGTAGCTAAACAGCCCCACGACATCGCGGTATTCACGGTAGAGCTGAAGCTCCATGTCGGTTTCGTAGTTTTCAAGATCCTCGGCACTCATGGTTCCATCTTGCACCATGGAGCGGGCCCACGCTCACACGTGACCGGCGCACCCAGTTCCCGGTAACGGCGGCAACCTGCCCCGCGCGCGGACAGACTGCGCGGACTGATTATTCGGACAGCAGGTTCCAACTGACCCGGTGATAAGGGCTGGGGCCAGCAAGCCGGATGGCTTCCCGGTGGACGGCGGTCCCGTAGCCCTTGTTGACGTCCCAGCCGAAGGCGGGGTACTCAAGGTGCAGTTGCCGCATCATCTGGTCCCGCTCAACCTTGGCCAGAACGCTCGCTGCGGCGACGCTCAGGCACTGCATGTCGGCTTTGACCAGCGTATGCACGGGCGCGTCACAGCCCGGATCCTCCACGGCTTCCTCGAACAGGGACGGCTGGGCGGCCGGCGAGAGCCAGTTGTGGCTCCCGTCCAGCAGCACGACGTCCGGAGTGATCCCTGCACCGAGGATCTCAAACCACGCGCGGTTTCCTGCCGTCCGCAGAGCCCCCATGATGCCCAGCTCGTCGATCTCCCGCGCGGAGGCATGGCCCACGGCAGAGGCCACGCTCCAGGCGCGGACCAGCGGGTCCAGCCGTTCACGGTCGGCTGCCTTCAGCAGCTTGCTGTCCCGGACGTCCGCCAGCAGTTCCATCTGGCGCAGGTCCACGACGGCGATGCCCACGCTCACGGGCCCGGCGAGTGCACCGCGGCCTACTTCGTCGACGCCGGCCAGGAACCGCGCTCCCCGGGGAAGGAAGCGTTTCTCATAGTCGAGGGTTGGTGCTAAAGACATCGCTAACCTGCCGACGGAACATTCTTGAAGACGTCAGGATAGTCATCCAGGCCGGCCCAACGGTTCACGGGCCAGGCGATGACGGCTGCCCTGCCTTCGATGTCCGCCAGGTCCACGAAGCCGCCGTTGGTGTCCGTGTGGGCACGGGAGTCCGCGGAATGGTTGCGGTTATCCCCCATGACCCAGACCTTGCCTGCGGGCACCACGACGTCGAAGTTCCGCACCAGCGGCACCTCGGCCGGGTTCACGTACTTTTCGTCAAGCGGTGCTCCGTTGACGGTCAGTTTGCTGTCGGCGTCGCAGCAGATCACGTGGTCTCCTGGCAGGCCGATGACGCGCTTGACCAGGTGCTGCTCAGAGTTGTCCGGGAGGAGCCCCACAAAGGTCAGCCCGTCCTCGACCCAGGTGAACGGTCCGTCGGCCTTTTGCGGAGCCGGCGGCAGCCAGCCCTTGGTGTCCTTGAACACCACCACGTCGCCGCGCGCCAGGGCGAACGGTTCAGGAACGAGGAGGTTCACGAAGATGCGGTCGTTGACGTCCAGGGTGCTCTCCATGGACTCAGACGGAATGTAGAACGCACGGAAAAGGAACGTCTTAATGAGGAAGGAGAGGACGACGGCGATGACCACCACCGTGGCAATTTCCTTCAGCCACACCAGAAACGGGTTTCGGGCGGGAGCCGGCCTCTTGCGGCCGGATCCGGCCGCTGCGGGCTCGCCTGAGCGTGCCGATCCGGTTTCGCCGGCACCGGCCGGTGAAGCTTCGCCAGGTCCGGTCTGCGCAGATTCGCCAGAGCGGGGGGGTGCGGATTCGCCGGGGACGGCCACTGCCGAAACGGGCTCGCCCGAAGCATGTCGTCCCGGCCTGGCAGCTGCCCGCTGCGGCTCGGAAGTCCCGGGGTCTGTCTCGGGCATTTACTGTCCGTCCTTAGTCGTTGTTATGGCCGCCAGCGGTGGCCGTGCCACTGACGCAAATCTATCAAGCGGCCAGAGGATCTGTACCGGCCGCCCGATTACCCTGTCCATTCGCACCATGCCTCCACCCGGCGCCCCCAGCAGGCTGCGTGAGTCAGCCGACACCGAGCGGTGGTCCCCGAGCAGCCACACCCGCCCCGCCGGCACGGAGGCGCTGAACTTCTGGCTGCTCGGTTCATCTCCCGCATACAGGTAGGGTTCCACGAGCGGCTGGCCGTTCACTGTGAGCCGGTGCTGGTCGTCGCAGCATACGACGCTGTCGCCCGGCAGGCCGATGACGCGCTTTACGTAAGTAGTATCACTGCCGGTGAGGCCCAGCCAGTGTCCGGCCGAGGCCAGGGCCTCCTGCAACGGCCCCGAGCCGGAGTTCAACGGCGCAAACGAGCCCCGGCCGTCAAACACCACGACGTCCCCGCGGCGAATCGGGTCGGACTGGAAGTCGGTGCGGGAAACCAGAATCCTGTCGCCCGTGTTGAACAGCGGCTCCATGGACGCCGACGGTATGTAATACACGTCCAGCCACAGGGAGCGGACCAGTCCGCTGAGGATGACGGCGGCGGCAAGCGCAAGAAACACAAAACGCCAGCCCGGTTTCCCTGGCTGGCGTTTTGTGTTGTCCATGGTCCGTATCCTGTGGCGCTGTCGCGGATGGCTCCGGCGCTGGCCGGATACGGGTTGGGACCCGCCGTGAAGTCCGGAAGACTTACTTGGCGGTGCTGAAGTCGCGCTTTTCCTTGATCTTCGCGGCCTTACCGCGCAGTGCACGCATGTAGTAAAGCTTGGCGCGGCGCACGTCACCCTTGGTGACGAGCTCAATCTTGTCGATGATCGGGGAGTGCACCGGGAAGGTACGCTCTACGCCGACACCGAAGGAAACCTTGCGGACCGTGAAGGTCTCACGGATACCGTCGCCCTGGCGGCCCAGGACGAAGCCCTGGAATACCTGGACACGGGAGTTCTTGCCTTCGATGATGTTCACGTGAACCTTGAGGGTGTCACCCGCGCGGAACTCGGGAACATCGGTGCGCAGCGAGGCTGCATCTACGGAATCGAGGATATGCATTGATCCACTCCTGGTGAACGCCACAGGTCATCCACGTTGGGTCACGACAGCCAAGCCCGGACAGTTAGGTCCCGGGAATTGCCGCCGAAAGTGTTGTGGTCCGGCCCCGCCACTGATTGGCGGCACCGGGGTGTCTGCTGTTGGCTGCGCTCCCCCTGTGGCAGGTGCGGGCCCAGCAGACACAAAGACTAATTTTGCCACACTCGGAGGTCTACAACCAATTGCTGCGGGACTTCAGGCGGACGATGTGCTTCCGGCGTCCGGGCGCCGCTTAAGGCGAGCGTCAACGACGTCGTACCCGAGATCCGCGAGGGCGGTGCGGTCAGCACGGGGAAGACTTCCGGCGTCGAACGTCTCCAGCAGGTCCGGGCGGCGTTCCGCCGTCCGCCGGTACTGCTCGTGGCGGCGCCACTGTGCGATCTTTCCGTGGTTGCCGCTGAGCAGGACCGCCGGCACTTCGCGGTCCCGCCAGACGGAGGGCTTGGTGTAGACGGGGTACTCGAGCAGGCCGTCCGAATGCGACTCCTCCACGAGTGATTCCGGATTGCCCACAACGCCCGGCAGCAGCCTGCCGATCGCCTCGACCATGGCCAGGACAGCCACTTCGCCGCCGTTTAGCACGTAGTCGCCGAGGCTGACGGGGCGCACCGTGAAGTGTTCCTCCGCCCATTCGATGACGCGTTCGTCAATTCCTTCGTAGCGGCCACACGCGAAGACCAGCTGGTCCTCCTCCGCAAGCTCGTAGGCCAGCGCCTGGTTGAAGCGCTCCCCCGCCGGAGACGGAACGATCAGCACCGGCTTGCCCGCAGCAGCCGGACGCGCCGCGGCCACGGACGCCAGCGCCTGCGCCCATGGTTCGGCCTTCATCACCATGCCGGCTCCCCCGCCGTAGGGGGTGTCGTCCACGGTGCGGTGGCGGTCCGTGGTGAAAGTGCGCAGGTCGTGGACGTTGAGGTCCAGTAGCCCGTCCTGGCGTGCTTTACCGATCAGCGAGAGTTCGAGCGGTGCCAGATACTCGGGAAAAATACTGACGACGTCGATTCTCATCTAGGCTTTGGCCCCCGACTCGGGCCGGCCGGACTCTGCCTCTCCGGCCTCGGCTTCCGCCTCGCCCGCAGTTTCAGCGTCTTCGGCGGTGCTGTCGTCGGTGTTGATCTCGAACAGCCCGGCCGGAGGGGTCACCAGGACATAGCCTTCTTCCACGTTCACCTCGGGAACGATCTGCTCCACGAAGGGAATGAGGATTTCCTTGCCGTCGGGAGTCTCCACGACCAGCAGGTCCTGGACGGGCATCGTGTTCAGACCCGAGATCTTGCCGACCACCTGGGAGCCGACGCGCGCTTCGAGGCCTACCAGCTCATGCTCGTACCAGCCTTCGTCGTCGTCCTCGTCGAGCTCCTCGGTTTCGATGAACAGCTTGGCGCCGCGGAGGGTCTCCGCCTCGTTCCGGGTTTCAATTTCCTCGAACGCGAGAAGGAGGATGTCCTTGTTCCAGCGTGCACTGAGCACGGTCAGGGGCCCGGCCGACGCAGGCTCCACCACGAGCTCCGTGCCGGGGACAAACCGGTCGTCCGGGGCATCGGTGAGCACCTGGACGGTCACCTCGCCGCGGATTCCATGGGGCTTGCCGATTCGTGCCACCTGAAGCTGCATGTGTTCCTCTGTTCCGGAGTGCGTTGTGAAAGTTTGCGCTGTGGTTGCGCGTCGGTCTTGCGGTAAAAACAGTCCGGCCCCTCCACCGTTAGCTGGTGGAGGGGCCGGACTCAAGACAAGTGTTGCAGGCGCGTTACCGGCGGCGGTCGGTGTCGACGACGTCGACCCTGACCTGCTCGCCATCTGCCAATGCCGCCACAACGGTGCGCAGTGCGCGCGCGGTGCGGCCCTGGCGTCCGATTACCCGTCCAAGGTCCTCCTGATGAACGCGCACTTCGAGGGTGTCCCCGCGGCGGTTGTTCTTCGCGCTGACCTTGACATCCTCAGGGGAGTCAACGATACCGCGGACAAGGTGTTCGAGCGCTTCTGCCAGCAACTTACTCAGCCTCGGTGGTCTCTGCTTCAGCCTCGGCGGGAGCTTCTGCCTTGGCCTTCTTGGTGATGGCTTCCGGGATGATCACGGAACCCTTTTCCGGAGCAACGAAGGCTTCCTTGGCAACCTTGGTCTTCAAGGTGCCTTCCTGGCCCGGGAGACCCTTGAATTTCTGCCAGTCACCGGTGATCTTGAGGATCGCGGCGACCTGCTCCGACGGCTGTGCGCCGACGCCGAGCCAGTACTGGGCACGGTCCGTGTCGACCTCGATGTACGAGGGCTCTTCGGTGGGGTGGTACTTGCCGATTTCTTCGATGGCACGGCCGTCACGCTTGGAGCGTGCGTCCATGACGACGATGCGGTAGTACGGTGCGCGCATCTTACCGAAGCGCTTAAGGCGAATCTTTACGGCCACTTTTGTGGTCACTCCTGTTTCTGAAACGGGGTCGAGCCCGGCGTTCTGCACCCGTGGGGCGGGCCGTACTAGGGGGTTCTAAAAGGACAAGATCCGGACGCGGAGAGAGGGGCCACGCAGATCAAGTACCTGTTTATTGTGCCAGATCGGCGGCACTATTTCGACTTGACATGCCCCCGGGCTCCGTTTTCGGCGGCCTGGGGGCTAAAAGGCGCTCCCGCCGGCGTGACCGCGCTGGCGTGCCCGGTGCCTGCGGTCGGTCAGGAAGACCACACGTAGAGGCCGGTCCGGCTGTTCTCGTCGACGCTTCCGGCGAGTTCTGCCAGCTGCTGGACGTACTTCCGCGCCTCGTCCGCGCCAAAGGGCATGTCGTCCTCGGCCGCCCACTTCTCGGCAACATCGTCCAGGACGTTGCCCTCCCCTTCGGATTCATAGCTGAGCAGTTCGGCGAGCGCACGGACCATGGCCGGCGGCACTCCGAGCAGCGCGTCGCTGGCCACGTCCACCATGGCGAGTTCATAGTCGGCACCCGCTGCGTGCACGGCCGTGCCGGCGAGATCACCAAGCTGTTCAATTTCAAAGTCGCTGATCCCGGGAATCCGGACGCCCCCGGCGGACGCGGAGGCGCCGGCGCCAAGTGCAGCGGCGCGCTTGAGGGCTTCACTGTGGGTGGCAACAAACATTTCGGTGAAGCCCATGGACATCGTCCTCGTTCCGTCGACGGCGGGGTCCCCAGGCGGCAGCGGCGGCCGCCCGGGGATGGTCGAAATCAGCCTAACCCACACCCGCCGCGTGGATTCAGCCGACGATGGTTTCGGCGTACTGCGCGCTCAGCGCACGGCGACACGAATGCGGTTGCGCCACGGGTCCTGGAACCGAAGCTCCGCCCCGGTGTGGTGGGCAGCGACTCCGGCGACCTTTAGGCGGTCGGCGAGCGCTCCGACGTCGTCGCCGGCCGGGACTTCGATGAGGACTTCGCCCAGGCCCAGGGTGTCCCGCCGGGGACCTGCGCCGCGGCTGTTCCAGACGTTCATGGCCATGTGGTGGTGGTAGCCTCCGGCGGAGACGAACAGGGCCTGGCCGTGCCAGCCTGCCGTCTTCTCGAATCCGAGGGTGCCAACGTAGAAGTCGTGGGCCGACTGGACGTCGCCAACCTGCAGGTGGACGTGACCCACCCCTGCCTCCGTGCCGCGCTGGCCCTCCACCGCACCCTGGGTCAGGTGGTCCTGCAGGTACTTCTGCGGCGGCAGCGCAAGGCTGTCCATGACTACATTCTTGCCGTCCCAAGACCAAGCATCGCGGGGGCGGTCCCAGTAGAGTTCGATGCCGTTGCCTTCCGGATCACTGAAGTAGAAAGCCTCGCTGACCAGGTGGTCGGCGCTTCCCGTGAAGGACTGCGGCTCGTACTGCGCCGCGGTGGCCACGGTGGCTGCCAGTGCCTCCTGATTGTCGAACAGGAGTGCCGTGTGGAAGAGGCCGGCTTCTCCCCGGCCCGGAATATTCAGGCCCGGGGCGGGAGCGAGATGAACCAGCGGCGTCTTAAGCCTGCCAAGGTAAAGGCCGCCGTCCTGCTCCGCCACGACGTCGAGGCCGAGCGCCCGCTGGTAGTAGTCGGTCATGAGGTTCATGTCCCCCACTTTGAGCATCACAGTGCCCATGGTGAGATCGGCAGGAAGAAGATCCTGGCTGCTGGCTGCTGGTGTCATTTGAGTACTCCCGGACTCCCTGGCCACCGGATTTCGATGGTCTCTACATATCTAAATTACTTGAAGCTTCAATTTATTCCTAAACGGACAACGCGTCCCCGCAGAACTATGCCCCTGAGATCCCTGATGGTTCCGGGCACCTCGCGGGGGTCCTCAGTGCACAACACCACGTCGGCACTTGCCCCTTCGGCCAGGCCCTCCGCTCCCAGCCACCGGCGGGCACCCCAACAGGCGGCGTCCAGGGCAGCAGCCGCCGGAAGGCCTGCGGCGTGGAGGGCCAGGATCTCGTCAGCTATCCGGCCGTGCCGGATCACGCTGCCCGCGTCCGTTCCAGCGAAAACCTGCACCCCGGCTTCGTGCGCTTCCAAGATCCGTTCATTCCGGCCTTCCCACAGGGCCCGCATGTGGGCCGCGTAGCGCGGAAACTTGGGTTCGGCCTGGGCAGCGATATCCGGGAACGTCGCGATGTTGATCAGTGTGGGAACGATCGACACGTGCTGCTCGACCAGCCTGGGAATGTGCCGCGGCAGAAGTCCCGTGGCATGTTCGATGCAGTCGATTCCGGCGTCCAGCACGTCGTCGAGCGTGTCTTCGGCGAAGCAGTGTGCAGTGACCCTGGCGCCCTCATCGTGGGCGGCGCTGACGGCGTCCCGTACCGCCGAGGCGGGAAACGACGGCGCGAGGTCGCCGGCGTCGCGGTCGATCCAGTCCCCCACCAGCTTGACCCAGCCATCGCCGGAACGCGCCTGCTTGCGGACCGCCTCGACAAGGCCCTCCGGCTCCACTTCGACGGCGAAATTCCTCAGATAGCGGCCTGTCCGGGCGATGTGCCGCCCGGCCCGGATGATCCTCGGCGCTTCCGGGCTGCGCTGGAGCCAGCGGGTATCGCTGGCCGCGCCTGCGTCCCGGACGAGCAGCGTGCCGGCGTCGCGGTCAGTCATCGCCTGGGCATAGGCGGTGTCGTCGTCCACGGCGCCTCCGGGCCCCAGCCCGATGTGGCAGTGGGCATCCACGAAGCCGGGCAGCACCCAGCCGTCAAGTACTGCGTCCGGGACGACTGCCGGGCGGCGGAAGGTCAGCCGGCCGTCCACGGCCCAAAGGCCTGCCCGCTCCTGGTCCGGGCCGGTAAGCGCGGTCCCGCTGAATTCGATGATGGGCGCCATGGCTCAAGCGTAATCCGTACGGCCCGGCCCGGCGTGTGTCACACCCGGCACGGATGCGGCACCCGCCTGCCGCCCTGTGGTAGCTTCGTCTACGACCACACGGGTGCCCCTGCAGGGGCTGAGATCGGGCTAGCGCAGCCTGCGACCGTTGAACCTGTCCGGGTAATGCCGGCGAAGGAAGTGAGCAGTAAATGAACACCCAGAAAACACGGCTGAGCCCTGCCCAAAACGAGGCGGCCCATAACGAAGCTGGCCAGCAGACCACCCAGTCGCTGAAGTCGCACTCACTGGCTTACATCGAGGGGGAAGGCCTGCGCGTCCCGGTCACGGAAATCGCCCTGGAGCCGTCTCCCAACGGGGAGCAGAACGAGCCGCTGCGGGTCTACCGGACTGCGGGTCCGGGCAGCGACCCGGTAGTGGGCCTCGCCCCGTTCCGCTCGGAATGGATCGAAGCACGCGGGGACACGGAGCCGTACGGCGGCCGGCAGCGGAACCTGCTCGACGACGGCAGGTCGGCTGTACGTCGCGGCGCAGCTTCCGCGGAGTGGAAGGGAGCGCAGCCGGTGCCCCGCCGCGCCGTCGGGGGCAAGACGGTGACCCAGATGCACTATGCCCGGCAGGGCGTCCTCACCCCGGAAATGCGCTTCGTGGCACTCCGCGAGAACTGCGACGTTGAACTGGTGCGCAGCGAGGTGGCTGCAGGCCGTGCCATCATCCCCAACAACATAAACCACCCCGAGTCCGAACCCATGATCATCGGCAAGGCGTTCCTGGTAAAGATCAACGCCAACATCGGCAACTCGGCGGTAACCAGTTCGATTGCAGAGGAAGTGGACAAGCTGCAGTGGGCCACCCAGTGGGGCGCGGATACCGTGATGGACCTGTCCACCGGCGATGACATCCACACCACCCGCGAATGGCTGATCCGCAACTCCCCCGTCCCTATCGGCACCGTTCCGATCTACCAGGCGCTGGAGAAGGTCAACGGTGAGGCCAATGCCCTGACGTGGGAGATCTTCCGGGACACCGTGATTGAGCAGTGCGAGCAGGGTGTGGACTACATGACCATCCACGCCGGAGTGCTGCTGCGCTACGTCCCGCTGACCGCCAACCGCGTCACGGGCATCGTGTCCCGCGGCGGGTCCATCATGGCCGGCTGGTGCCTCGCACACCACCAGGAGAACTTCCTTTACACGCACTTTGACGAGCTGTGCGAGATCTTCGCCAAATACGACGTCTCCTTTTCGCTCGGCGACGGCCTCCGGCCGGGCGCAACCGCCGATGCCAACGACGCCGCACAGTTCGCCGAACTGGACACCCTGGCGGAGCTGACCCAGCGTGCCTGGGAATACGACGTCCAGGTGATGGTTGAAGGCCCAGGCCACGTCCCGTTCCACCTGGTGCGCGAGAACGTCGAGCGCCAGCAGGAGCTGTGCAAGGGCGCTCCGTTCTATACCCTCGGCCCGCTGGTCACGGACGTGGCGCCCGGCTACGACCACATCACCTCCGCCATCGGTGCCACGGAGATCGCCCGCTACGGTACGGCCATGCTCTGCTATGTGACGCCCAAGGAACACCTGGGGCTGCCCAACAAGGACGACGTGAAGACCGGCGTGATCACCTACAAGATCGCCGCCCACGCCGCAGACCTCGCCAAGGGCCACCCCGGCGCCAATGAGAGGGACGACGCCCTGTCCAAGGCGCGCTTCGAGTTCCGCTGGCGGGACCAGTTCGCCCTGTCCCTTGACCCGGTAACGGCAGAGGCCTTCCACGACGAGACGCTGCCGGCCGAGCCTGCCAAGACCGCACACTTCTGCTCCATGTGCGGGCCCAAGTTCTGCTCCATGCGCATCAGCCAGGACATCCGGAACGAGTACGGCTCGGCCGAAGCGCAGGCGGCACTTGCCGAGATGGCCGAAGGAATGCGTGAAAAGAGCCAGGAGTTCCTGGCCGCCGGCGGAAAGGTCTATCTGCCGGAGCTCAAGCTTCCGGAAACAACCCGCTAAATCAGGACGCCCGGGGCTGTCGCCGCCGGCCGACCTCGGCAACAAATGACCGGATAAAACGGTCACCCTCGGGGGAATCCTGGGGCCGGTGCCCGCCCGCGGCAGTGCGGTGCAGGGCGCCGGTCTCCCTGAGGTACCCGGCAATCTCCTCATAGAGGGGTTCCCAACCGCCGGTGAGGACCAGAGTAGGGACGCCCGGAACGATCTGCAATGGGGCCTGCCAGGGAGGTGCCTGCAGCCGCAGTCGCCTGGCGGCACGCCTCGCTTCCGGCGTGCTCGGGCCGGGCGCTTCCGCAGCGAAGGCACGCCGCACAAACTCCCGCTCGTAGTCGTCGTCGCCGAGCTGGTGCCGGACCTCGAACAGGGGCTCCATCAACGCCCGGTGGGCCGCCGTGGCCGGCAGTTCCGCGGTCAGCGACAAGCAGGCGGGCTCCACGAGCGTCAGCGAGAACACGAGGTCCGGGCGTTCGACGGCGGCCATCATCGCTGCGATGGCCCCTTGGGAGTGCGCCACCACGTGGCCTCCGGCAGCGCCCCGGCCGTCATCGGCCAGCGACCGAAGCACGATTTGGGCGTCCTCGGCGAAGTCCGTCTCCAGCGGTTCCGCTTCGGCGTCGAAGCCGTGCCGCCGCAGGAAAAGGGCGTCATACTGCAGGGCCATGCCGTGCTGGCGCGGCCAGGCGGCGGAGCCGAAGCTCCCGGCCCCGTGGACGAACACTACCCGCTGCTTAAACATGACCCAACCTTATGGCAGAGGCCCGACATCGGCGCGGGCCGACATGACAGTGCGCCTATTTGCCGAGGAACTTGTCGAAGCCCTTCGGCAGGTTCAGCTCGGACGGGTCGAAGTCGCCGCCCTGCTGGCCGAAGGCAGCGCCCGTGGGCAGCGCCTTGGCCGCGCTGGCGCGCCGGGCCTCTGCGTCACGGAGTTCCTGTGCCGCCTTGGCGGGGTTGCCCGAACGTGCCTTCTTCTTGGGTGCATTCTTGGCACCCTTGCGGGCACCGCCGCCGGCCCCCATTCCGGGCATTCCGGGCATGCCCGGCATGCCGCCGCCCTGGGCCATCTTCTTCATCATCTTCTGGGCCTGGGCAAAGCGCTCCAGCAGGCCGTTGACCTCGGAAACGTGAACACCGGAACCCTTGGCGATGCGGGCCCGCCGCGAGCCGTTGATGATCTTGGGAGCGACTCGCTCGTGCGGGGTCATGGAGCGGACGATCGCCTCGACACGGTCGATTTCGCGCTCGTCGAACTGCTCCAACTGCTGGCGGATGTTCTGCGCGCCGGGCATCATCATGAGCATTTTCTTCATGGAGCCCATGTTGCGGATCTGCTGCATCTGGGCGAGGAAGTCGTCCAGCGTGAAGTCTTCCTGGTCGGCGAACTTCTTCGCCATCCGCGCAGCTTCGTCCTTGTCCCAGGACTTCTCGGCCTGCTCGATCAGCGTGAGGACGTCGCCCATGTCGAGGATGCGGGACGCCATGCGGTCCGGGTGGAACAGCTCGAAATCGTCCAGGCTTTCGCCGGTGGACGCGAACATGACGGGCTTGCCGGTGACCGACGCGACGGAAAGCGCGGCACCGCCGCGGGCATCGCCGTCGAGCTTTGACAGCACGATGCCGGTGAAGTTGACGCCCTCATCAAAGGCCATCGCCGTGTTCACAGCGTCCTGGCCAATCATGGAGTCGATCACGAAGAGGACTTCATTCGGGACGATGGCCCGTCGGATCTGGCGTGCCTGTTCCATCATGTCCGCGTCGACGCCGAGACGTCCGGCGGTGTCCACAATCACGACGTCGTGAAGCTTCTGGCGGGCGTCCTCGACGCCCTGCCGGGCGACGGCGACAGGGTCGCCGGCCGGGTGCTCAAGCTCGGAGGTGGCTCCGGGGTGCGGGGCGAAGACGGGAACGCCGGCGCGCTGGCCGACGACCTGCAGCTGGGTCACTGCGTTAGGGCGCTGGAGGTCGGCGGCCACCAAGATGGGGCTGTGACCCTGCGCCTTGAGCCACTTGGCGAGCTTGCCGGCGAGAGTTGTCTTGCCGGCGCCCTGGAGTCCGGCAAGCATGATGATGGTGGGCCCGGTCTTGGCCAGGCGGATGCGGCGCGTTTCCCCGCCGAGGATTTCGACGAGCTCCTCGTTGACGATCTTCACGATCTGCTGGCCCGGGTTCAGCGCGGCATTGACCTCGGCGCCGAGTGCACGCTCGCGCACGCGTCCGGTGAATTCGCGCACCACGGGCACGGCAACGTCTGCGTCCAGCAGGGCCCGCCGGATCTCCCGGACTGTGGCGTCGACATCTGCCTCGGTGAGGCGGCCCTTGCCACGGAGATTCTTGAAGGTTGCTGTCAACCGGTCAGAGAGTGAATTGAACACGCGCCGTGCACTTCTTTCAGTGGATGTACGGATGGCTGCCCTGCGGCACACCAGCGTCTCGGCCGTTGTTTCCAACCGCGTCGACGACGGGACTCGACTATCTAGGGTACCAAGCCGGGCCTCCAAGGTGGCATGCTGTCAGGGTGACGAGCCAAACAACTGTGAAAACTCTGCTCATTCTGGGAGCCTCCGGCGATCTCACCGGCCGGCTCCTACTGCCCGGGCTCGCCCGGCTGGTGGCCAAAGGCGGGGCCGGCGGGCTCAACCTCGTGGGGGCGGGATCGGACCCGTGGTCGCCGGCGGAGTGGCAGGACCGTGTCCATGCCGCCTTCGCCGATGCGGCTGGCGGGGCCGACTCCGCCGGGAAGAAGGCACTCACGTCGCTCGCGAAGGCCACGACTTATCATCAGCTCGACGTCACTGCGGACGGTCCTCTGGCTTCGCTGCTGGCAGAGCTGGAGGGCCCAGTGGCCGTCTACTTCGCCCTGCCACCGCACGTGAGTCAGAAAGCCTGTGAGATACTGGCGCCGCGGCAGGTCCCTGCCGGCACCCGGCTCGTCATGGAGAAGCCCTTCGGCTCCGGAGAGGAGTCCGCGCGCCAGCTCAACCGGACACTCCTGAACCTCGTCCCCGAAGACCACATCCACCGGGTGGACCACTTTCTGGGCAAGGCCACAGTGCTGAACATCCTGGGCCTGCGCTTTGCCAACAACTTCCTGGAGCCTGTGTGGAACCGTGAACACATCGCGCAGGTGGAGATCATCTTCGACGAAGATCTGGCCCTCGAAGGCCGCGCCCGGTATTACGACAGCGCGGGCGCCCTCCGGGACATGATCCAGAGCCACTTGCTGCAGATCATGGCCCTGATGGCCATTGAACCGCCGGCCACGCTCGGCGAGCGCGACCTCCGGGACGCCATAGCCGCTGTCCTCCGTGCCAGCAGCATCAGGCCGCCGTACAAGACCAGCACGCGCCGTGCCCGCTACGCGGCCGGCAGCATCGACGGAAGGAAGGTCCCCGACTACGTCAAGGAGGAGGGGGTCGACCCGGACAGGAACACCGAAACGCTCGCTGAAATCCGGGTGGACATTGACAACTGGCGCTGGAAGGACGTGCCGTTCATTCTTCGCTCCGGCAAGGCGCTTGGCGACAAACGCAAGGAGGCCGTGGTCACGTTCCGGCCCGTGCCGCACCTTCCCAAGGGATTCTCCGGCGTTGACGCCCCCAACAAGCTCCGGATCGGTTTCGGGCCTGACACCCTCGAGCTCGACGTCGACGTCAACGGTCCCGGGGACATCTTCAGTTTGGACCGCACCACCCTCAATGCGGAGCTGAATGCCTCCGAACTGCTCCCCTACGGGGAGGTGCTGGAGGGCGTCCTGACCGGCGATCCCCTGCTCTCGGTCAGGGGAGACACCGCCGAGGAGTGCTGGCGGATTGTGGAGCCGGTGCTCAGGGCCTGGTCGCGGGACTCCGTTCCGCTGGAGGAATACGAGGCGGGCACGAACGCTCCGGACGGCTTGGCAGGTTCGGTCCGTACTAAATAGGGCCGAATCGCTTTGGGTATGCAAAAGGGCCGGCCACCGTTTCAGGTGACCGGCCCTTTTCTGCATTCCCGTTGGGCTGGGACTGTGCTTGCTGTCCGGTGCTAGATGGCTGCTACGCCACGCTCGCCCGTCCGCACCCGCACTGCTTCGAAGACATCCATGGTCCAGACCTTGCCGTCGCCGGCCCGTCCGGTGTTGGAGCTGGCAATGATGACATCCAGGATGTCGTCAGCCTGTTCGTCCGTGGCCAGAACCTCCACGCGGATCTTGGGCAGCAGGTCCACGTTGTACTCGGCACCCCGGTAGACCTCGGTGTAACCGCGCTGCCGGCCGTAGCCGCTGGCTGCACTGACCGTCAGGCCCTGGACCCCGTAGGCCTCCAGGCCTTCCCGGATGGCTTCGAGCTTCTCCGGACGGACGATTGCTGTAATCAGTTTCATGCCCCCACGCTTTCCTTGCCTGATGCTGCTTCTGTCTTCTTGCCCTCTACGCCCGGCGCGGCGGTCGTCGTGCCGCTGGTCTGGGCGTTGCCGGTGATCAGTTCATGCAGCGGCTGGAAGCTGCCGCCGTGGCCGCCGATGCCGAACTCGTAGGCGGTCTCGGCGTGCAGGCTGAGGTCCACACCCACCACTTCCTGTTCCTGGGAGACACGGAAGCCCATGAACTTGTGGATGGGGTAGGCGATGATGAAGGTCATGACCGAGGTGAAGGCGATGGCCATGAGGGCCGCCAAAGCCTGGGCGACGAGCTGGGTGGTGCCTCCCCCGTAGAAGAGGCCCGCCTGGCCCTGTGTCGGTGTCGCGAGGAAACCGATGGCCACGGTTCCGACGACGCCGGAGACAAGGTGGACGCCGACGACGTCGAGTGAGTCGTCGTAGCCCAGCTTGAACTTCAGTCCAACTGCCAGTGCGGAGGCGACACCTGCGACTACGCCGAGGGCGATGGCACCAAGCGGAGACACGTTGGCGCAGGCAGGGGTAATGGCGACCAGGCCGGCGACGACACCGGAAGCGGCGCCCAGCGAAGTCGGGTGACCGTCACGGTACCGTTCCACAGCGAGCCAGCCGAGCATCGCGGCTGCCGGGGCTGCCAGGGTGTTGATCCAGATCAGGCCAGCCTGTTCAACTGTGGCGGCCGCACCGGCGTTGAAGCCGAACCAGCCGAACCAGAGGATGGCTGCACCGAGCATGACAAACGGAATGTTGTGCGGGCGGTGGTTGGGGTCCTTGCCGAAGCCCTTGCGGTTACCGATGATCAGTACCAGGACGAGCCCTGCCACGCCGGCGTTGATGTGGACGACTGTGCCGCCGGCGAAGTCAATCACCGGAGCAAACGTCTGACCGAACCAGCCATCCTTGGAGAAGAGTCCCCCGCCCCAGACCATGTAGGCCAGGGGGGCGTAAACCAGGGTGGCCCAGATGGGCGTGAAGATGGTCCATGCCGAGAACTTTGCGCGGTCAGCGACGGCTCCGGAGATCAGTGCCACGGTGATGATGGCGAAGGTGGCGGCGTAGCCGACCTTGAGCAGATCCGCGGGATCGGTAAAGTTGTGCAGACCGAAGTGGCTGAACGGGTTCGCGAAGATCTGGAAGAAGTTGTCCTCGTTGCTCGTCGCCATCGACGCGCCCCACAGAACCCACATGATGCCCACGGTTCCGATGGCCACAAAGCTCATCATCATCATGTTCAAGGCAGCTTTCGCACGGGTCATGCCGCCGTAGAAGAATGCTAGGCCCGGGGTCATGAACAGCACGAGTGCTGAAGCGACCAGGAGCCAAACGAGACCTGCGGTGAGTTCCATGGTCTACGTCCTCTCTTGCTTTTGTTGTGCGGAGTTGCCCGCCCTGTCCCAACGCCTTTTGCGTTCTAAGTAAAGTTTTGCCGGGCTGTGTTTCGCTGGCGGAGGATTTAGATTGCCGGCCTGTTACAAGAACCTCCCGGAAGTAAATGGTGCATATCTGGCTTGTTACGGTTATGTTTCACCAGTCCCAAACCGCCACTCCGTCCCTTTTGCAAGGATCTCCGCTTCATGACGCCACGCTCCCGTCCCGCCGCCGGAAGACTGCGGTTCCCAGCCGTCAGGCGGGCCAGCCAGGCCCGGCTGCCCCGCGACATCAAGGTGATGCTTGTCGCAGCGTTCCTCATAGCCTTGGGTTTCGGGCTGGTGGCTCCGGTGCTCCCCCAGTTCGCCACAACTTTCGACGTCGGAGCTACCGCCGCAGCGGTGATCGTCAGCATCTTCGCGTTCATGCGGCTCATGTTCGCCCCTGCGGGCGGCGCGCTGATCGGTCGGCTGGGTGAGCGGCCGGTCTACGTAACGGGACTGCTCATCGTCGCGGCCTCCACCGCGGCCTGCGCCTTCGCGCAGAACTACTGGCAGCTCCTCGTGTTCCGGGGGCTTGGCGGCGCCGGATCGGTGATGTTCACGGTGGCGTCGATGGCGCTGGTGATCCGACTGGCCCCTCCGGAGAGCCGCGGGAGGGTGTCCGGCGCCTACGCCTCGGCGTTCCTGATCGGCAATGTCTGCGGTCCCATCGTGGGGGGCCTGCTGGCCGGGTTCGGGCTGCGGGTGCCGTTCCTGGCCTACGCCGGAGCCCTGGTGCTGGCGGCGCTCGTGGTGCAGACGCAGCTCAGCCACGTGCCGCGCACGGGCGGCCATGACGCTTCGGCCGTACCGGCCATGCAATTCGGTGAGGCGCTACGCGACAGCGCCTACCGTGCCTCGCTGTTCTCAAGTTTCGCCAACGGCTGGGCCACCTTCGGCGTGCGGATGGCCACCGTGCCCCTGTTCGCCGTCACCGCCCTAGGCTCCGGACCCGAGGCAGCCGGCTGGGCGCTGGCCGTTTTTGCCGCGGGCAACGCCGTGGCCCTGACATTTTCAGGCAGGCTGGCTGACAGTCTTGGCCGGAAGCCGATGATGCTCGCCGGGCTGGCGCTGACCGGACTGGCAACCGGCGGGATAGGCCTCACCCATGTGCTGGGCTGGTTCCTTGCCGCATCGATGCTGGCAGGCGTGGGCGCGGGCCTGCTGGGGCCTGCCCAGCAGGCCGCCGTAGCCGACGTGATTGGCCGCGAGCGGTCCGGCGGCCGGGTGCTCGCCGCTTACCAGATGACCGCCGACATCGGCGCCATCCTTGGACCGGTTTTTGCCGGTCTGCTGGCGGATGCGCTGGGCTACGGCTGGGCCTTCGCGGTGACGGGCAGCGTGCTGCTGCTGGCGGCTGTCGCCTGGCTTCTCGCCCGGGAGACGGCGCAGACGGCGACCGCGCCCCAGTCCAGCCAGTCCTAGTTCAGCAGCGCGTCGACAAAGCCTTCGGCTTCGAACGGGGCGAGGTCATCCGCGCCCTCGCCGAGCCCGATGAGCTTGACGGGAACGCCGAGGGACTTCTGGATGGCCACGACGATGCCGCCCTTGGCTGTCCCGTCCAGTTTGGTCAGGACGATGCCTGTGATGTTCACTACTTCGGCGAAGACCCGCGCCTGGTTGAGCCCGTTCTGGCCGGTCGTGGCGTCGAGCACCAGGAGCACTTCGTCCACTTCCGCGAGCTTCTCGATGACGCGCTTGACCTTGCCGAGCTCGTCCATGAGTCCGACCTTGTTCTGCAGCCGTCCGGCGGTGTCGATCATGACCACGTCGACTTCCTGTTCGATGCCTGCCTTGACCGCCTCATAGGCGACCGACGCCGGGTCCGCTCCGTCGACGTCGGACTTCACGGTGGCAACGCCGACCCGCTGGCCCCACGTGGCCAGCTGCTCGGCGGCGGCTGCGCGGAAGGTGTCCGCGGCACCGAGCAGAACGTCCTTGTCCTCCGCGACCAGGACGCGAGCGAGCTTGCCCACAGTGGTGGTCTTTCCCACACCGTTCACGCCGACCACCATCATTACGGCAGGCTTGTCAGCGTGCCGTTCGATGTGGAGGCTCCGGTCCATCGTGGGGTCGACAAGCTTAATGAGCTCTTCTCGGAGGAGTGCCTTGACGTGATCGGGTGAACGGGTGCCCAGGACCTTCACCCGCTCGCGGAGGGCGTCCACAAGCTGCATGGTGGGCTCGGTGCCGAGGTCGGCGAGGAGCAGCGTCTCCTCCACCTCGTCCCAAACATTCTCATCAATCTTGTCGCTGGAAAGCAGCGCGAGCAGGCCCTTACCGAGGACGTTGTTCGACTTGACCAGGCGTTCCCGGAGGCGGGTGAGGCGTCCCTCCACAGGCAGCGGAGTCTCGACCGGAATAGTTTCGAGGCCGGCAACGTCGTCCGGAACCTCCGTTTCGACCCCTTCAACGTCGACGCCGCCCGGGGCCTTCCGCTCGGGAGCCGCCACCGGGCGGTCTTCCAGAAGGGTTCCGCCGCCTCCCAGCGGGTTCACCGGATCGTTGGCGTCGCGTGTATCTGGGTACCGGGTGCCGGACTTCCGTGCTTTAAGCAGCACCGGGACCAGCCCGCCGATGACTACCAGGGCAGCAAGAATGGGCAGGAGAATGGGGAGGATGTCGTTCACACCCCTAGCTTCTCATAACACCGCGCGGCGCTGCGGGCGGTCCGGGCCTGTCCGTACAGCTAGACGTCGGCTCCCAGGCGCTGGCTGATCACAGTGGACACGCCGTCTCCGCGCATGGTTACGCCGTACAGCGCGTCCGCCACCTCCATGGTCCGCTTTTGGTGTGTGATCACGATGAGCTGGCTGGATTCGCGAAGCTCTTCAAAGATCGTAATGAGGCGGCCCAGGTTGGTGTCGTCCAGCGCCGCCTCCACCTCGTCCATCACGTAGAACGGCGAGGGCCGGGCTTTGAAGATCGCCACCAACAGCGCTACCGCCGTCAGGGACCTCTCACCGCCGGACAGCAGGGAAAGCCGTTTGATTCTCTTGCCCGCCGGCCTCGCCTCGACCTCGATGCCTGTGGTGAGCATGTCGCCGGGATCAGTGAGGACCAGCCGGCCCTCACCGCCCGGAAATAGCCGGGCGAAGACCCGGACGAACTGCGCCGACGTATCGGCGAAGGCCTCCGCGAACACGCGCTGCACCCTGTCATCGACTTCCTTGATGATGTCCAGCAGGTCCTTCCGGCTGGACCTGAGGTCTTCCAGCTGCGTGCTCAGGAACTGGTGTCTTTCCTCCAGCGCCGCGAATTCCTCCAGCGCCAGCGGGTTGACCTTTCCCAGGGACGAAAGGTCCCGTTCCGCTTTGCGGAGCCGCTTTTCCTGCTCTTCCCGCACAAAGGGCTTCCCCTCCACCACGGGCTTGCCGTCGTCATCGACGGGCGCCCGCAGCTCCGCCCATTTGTCCGTGGACCCGCCCGCCGGCAGCGGAACCGGCCGGTCCGGGCCGTAGTCCGCCACGAGCTGGTCGGTCGTGAGCCCCAGCTCTTCGACCGATCTGTTCTCCAGCACCTCAATCCGCAGCCTTTGCTGGCTACGGGCCAGCTCGTCACGGTGCACCGAATCCGTCAGTTCCGCAAGCTCCCGGGCCAGGGCGTCGTTGGCGGTCCGGACCTCGGCCAGCTCACGGTCCCTCTGCTCCCTGTTTTGCTCGGCAATATCGCGTTCCCGGGCAGCCAGTTCGACCGAGATGTCACTGAACCGGATCGTGTGCGCCACCGCATGGGACACGGCAGCAGCCCGCCGTGCCTGGACCCTGCGGCGGCGTGCCCGCTCGGCGGCCTCCTCGCGGGCCCGGCGTTCCGAGGCGGCCGCGCGTTCCAGCGACGTTGCGCGGTTGCGGATAGCGGACAGCTGCTCCTCGGCGCTGCGCAGCGAGAGCCTGGCATCCATCTCGGTTGAACGCGCCAGGGTGGCAGCCTCGGCCATGGCGTCCCGCCGCCCGGTGGACGGCTCTTCCTCGGCAGGTGCCTCCTGGGCCGCAGCCAGCCGGGCGGCGATTGCGGTGAGGGCTTCCTGCTCGGTCACGATGTTGGCTTCGGCCCGTGCCAGCGACGCGGCCAGCCGTTCGCTCTCCCCCACGGCGCTGCGCAGGACCGAATTCAGGTGGCCCAGCCGTTCCGCCACGGCCGCGAGCCGCGCGTCGGAGTCATGCAGCCTTTCCAGTGCCGAGTCAGCCCTGTCCTGCGCCGCGGACCGGCGGGACTCCGCGCCCGCCAGTGCGAAACGGCATTGCTCCAGCCCTGCGGTGACCCCGGCAAGCCGGGACGCGGCGTCGTCGACGGCGGCCTGCACCTCAAGCAGCGACGGCGCCTTGGCCGAACCCCCGGTAACGGTGAGTGCCGTGAACACGTCGCCGGCGAGGGTGACGGCTGTCAGCCCGGGCCGTTCGCCAATCAGGCCGGCCGCGGAGTCCAGGCCATCGACGACGGCCGTCGACGCCAGCAGCCCGTGCACCGCCGCTGCGGCGGCGCCGGATGCCGACACGAGCTCCGTCGCCCATCGGGCACCCTCCGGCAGCGTGCCGGACCCGTCCGGCAGCTTCCCGGTGCCGTCCGGCGAAAAGCCCGCCGGCTTTGCCTGATCTTCAAGCAGCAGAGTGGCGCGGCCGGCGTCGTCGTCCTTCAGGAGCTGCACCAAGGCAGCCGCGGCTGCGCCATCCCGGACAACAACGGCATCCGAGGCAGTGCCAAGAGCGGCTGCAATGGCGGTTTCGTAGCCGGGTTCGACCGTCAGCGCCGACGCCAGCGATCCCACGACGCCGGGCAGCCCGGCCGCGAGGGCGTGCCCGGACCCGTCCTTGCGGTTAAGGCCCAACTGGAGCGCATCCCGCCGGGCCCGGAGTGCATCTCGCTCCCGCACGGCCTCCCGCTCGGCGCTCCGGAGGGATTCGATTTCTGCGAGAACGGCGTCCAGCACCACAGTGGCGTCCTCGTACTCGGCGTCGAGGGATTCCTCGCCGTCCTCGACTCCGGCAACCTGCGATTCAAGCGCCGTGAACTCGGACTGGGCCAGCTTCCTGCGCTCATCGCCTGCAGCCTGGGACTCGCGCAGCCGGCCCACTTCTGCCTGCGCCGATTCCACCCTGGACCTCGCCGCCGCCACCTGGCCGGCAAGCCTGGCCAGGCCTTCTCGCCGGTCGGCAGCGGCACGGAGGGCGGCCGTGAGGCGCTTTTCCTCGGCAGCAGCGGCGCTTTCCGCCTCGGTTTTCGCGGCGGTGGCGGTCGCCAGAACGTCGCGCCTGGCGACGATTTGCTGCTCAAGTTCGGCATGCTCGGCCCGCACGCGGGCCGCCTGCCTTTCCAGCTGGTCGGGGTCTCGGCCGGGATCGGGTGCCGCGTCCGCGGAGCCCAGCAGCCGGCACCGTTCCTGCGCCAAGGAACCGAGCGACCGCAGCCGTTCGCGGCCGGCCGACAGCTGGTACCACGTGTCCCGTGCAGCATTCAACCTGGGGGTTGCCTCGGCAGCGAGCTGTTCCAGCGCGGCCTGTCGCTGACGGCCGGTTCCCAGCTCGTTCTCGACGACGGCGCGCCGCGTCTTGAGCGCGGTTTCGTCGGCGACGTCCTGGGCCAGGGTGTTCTGAAGCCGGACGAGGTCGTCGGCCAGCAGCCGGGCACGGGCATCCCGGACCTCGAACTGGACTGTCTGGGCACGCCGCGCAACTTCCGCCTGCTTGCCCAGCGGTGTCAGCTGGCGCCGGATTTCTCCTGTCAGGTCGCTGAGCCTCTGCAGGTTGGCCTGCATGGCCTCGAGCTTGCGGACGGTCTTTTCCTTGCGGCGCCGGTGCTTGAGGATGCCGGCGGCTTCCTCAATGAAACCCCTCCGGTCTTCGGGTGTGGCGTGCAGTACCTTGTCGAGCTGCCCCTGGCCCACAATGACGTGCATCTCGCGTCCCAGGCCGGAATCGGACAGCAGCTCCTGGATGTCCAGGAGGCGGCAACCGGCGCCATTGATGGCGTACTCGGAACCGCCGGTGCGGAACAGCGTCCGGGAGATCGTCACTTCGCTGTATTCGATGGGAAGCGCGCCGTCGGAGTTGTCGATGGTCAGCGAGACGTGCGCGCGCCCCAAAGGCGGGCGGCCGGAGGTACCGGCGAAAATCACGTCTTCCATCTTGCCGCCGCGGAGCGTCTTGGCTCCCTGTTCGCCCATGACCCAGGCCAGCGCATCCACCACGTTCGATTTACCCGAGCCGTTGGGCCCCACCACCGCGGTGACTCCGGGTTCAAAGTCGAAGGTCGTGGCCGAGGCAAACGACTTGAAGCCCCGGACGGTCAGACTCTTGAGGTGCAAGGTATTTCGGATCTCCTGAGTGGCGGCAGCGGCTGCGTGTCCTGCCTAAATGTACTGCCATAAGGGCCGGAATCCGCGGATTTACGGCCTTTCGTGCCCGGAGACAGCGGTCACCAACGGCCGTTTCGGGGCCTCGGCTGGCACACCGGACAGGTGTAGGAGGAACGGTTCATGAACTGCTCGCGTTTCATGAGACTGACAATGCCGGACTCCGCGCACCGGCGGCATTCCTCCCCTTCCCGGCCGTACGCGTTGAGGGAACGGTCAAAATAGCCTGAGGCGCCGTTAACGTTCACGTACAAAGAATCGAAACTGGTGCCGCCTGCCGCGAGGGCGTCGAGCATGACCTCGCGGGTTGCAGTGAGGACCCGCTCGGCGTCCGCCCGCCGGAGCTTGTCCGTGGGGCGCGCGTAGTGAAGCTTGGCGCGCCACAGGGCTTCGTCTGCGTAGATGTTGCCGATCCCGGACACCAGGCCCTGGTCCAGGAGTGCCCTCTTGAGACCTGTCCTGCGGCTCCGCAGCCTGCGATAAAAGTCGTCGAAGGAAAAGTGCGGGTCCAAGGGGTCGCGCGCAATATGGGACGCTTCCTGGGCGACAAGGGGCATCGGCACCTCGGCCAGCCCGCCCGGGCCGGCGTCGTCCGTCGGGATGAGCGACGTGACGAACAGGCCGCCGAAGATCCGCTGGTCCACAAACCTGAGTTGCCCGGGCATCCCGGCCCGCGGGCTCAAGTGCAACCGCACCTTGAGGTGCTTCTCGTCCGGCACGTCGCTGTCCTGCATCAGCAGTTGGCCGCTCATGCCCAGATGCGCCATCAGGGCAACCTGGGGCAGCACTGAAGGGTCGACCGAATCAGCGCCTTCGCCCTGCAATGGCATCCACAGGAATTTTCCGCGGCGGACCACGTCAAGGACCGTCGCGCCTTCAAGGTTCCCGGCAAAATCCTCAGGTCCCAAGGCGTGGCGACGCACGGACCTGGGATCCAAGACTTCGACGCCGGTGATGGTCCGGCCGAGAACCCAGTTCACCAGGCCGCGGCGGACCACCTCGACCTCGGGGAGTTCAGGCACCGCGCACCTAGCTGCCGGCGGCAGGTTCCGAAGGAGCTTCCGCCGTGTCTGCGCCGGAAAGCTTGCGCCAGGCGTCGGCTGCAGCTTCCTGCTCCGCTTCCTTCTTGGAGTGGCCCGATCCCTTGCCGTACGGCGTGCCGCCAATCTGCAGCTCTGCGACGAACGTCCGCGCGTGGTCTGGACCAGACCCTTCCACGGCGTAGTAGATGCTGCCGAGCTGACGGCCGGCAGCCAGTTCCTGGATGCTGGTCTTCCAGTCGGTGCCGGCCCCGAGGGCGGCTGCATCCTGCAGGAGCGGACCGATCAGGCGCATGACAAGCTGGCGGGCGGTCTCGATGTCGTTGGACACATAGGTGGCACCGATGAGCGCCTCCATCGTGTCAGCGAGGATCGATGCCTTGTTCTTGCCTTCGGTGAGCTTCTCGCCCTGCCCCAGGTAGATGTAGTCACCAATGCCCAGGCTGCGTCCAATGCCCGCAAGGGCACGGGTACTGACCACGGCCGACCGGCGCTTGGCGAGGTCGCCCTCGGGCAGCGTCGGGTTATCGCGGTAGAGCGCATCGGTTACTGAGAAACCCAAAATGGAGTCCCCCAGAAACTCGAGCCGTTCATTGGTGGGTATGCCCCCGTTTTCGTAGGCATAGGAACGGTGTGTCAGAGCAAGACGAAGCGTCTCGGTGTCAATGGAGACACCGAGACGCTTCAGAAGCTCTTCAGTTGAAGACATCCTGGTCAGCCTGTGGGCCGATTAGACGTCTGCGACCTTGCGGCCCTTGTATTCAAGGAACAGCGCGGTGCCAGCCGAGTCGGTGACGACCTTTGCCTGGTGCGGCAGGCTGTAAGTAACCTGGCCGTTCTCGACAGTCTTCACCAGGTGGGGGGCAGTCGCCTTCCACTGGGAGCGGCGGGCGCGGGTATTCGAGCGAGACATTTTCCGCTTCGGGACAGCCACGGCTAACTCATTTCTCTCTAGAAAAACACTTACAAATCAATTTTGCCGGTCAGGCTTAGCCAAGTCAGCTAGGGCAGCCCAGCGAGGATCTACGACCTCGTGGTGATGCCCCGGCTCGTCTTCCAGGCGCACTCCACATTCGGAGCACAGGCCCTGGCAGTCTTCCCGGCACACCGGCTGGAACGGCAGCATGGTTACAACTGCGTCCCGCAACACCGGCTCAAGATCGATTAGATCGTGCTCGATTCGATATTGCTCTTCTTCGTCTTCTCCGTCGGAGAACTGGGCGCCCTCGTAGAAGAAAAGTTCTTGCACATTGACTTCGAGGTCATACGCAAGGGGATCCAGGCATCTGCCGCATTCGCCGGTCACTTCGACGATAACGGTTCCGGATACCAGAATTCCTTCGTGTACGGCCTCAAGCCTCAGGTCAAGCTCGATGTCCGAGCCTTCCTGAACGCCAATGAGCGCCACGCCAAGATCACCTGGCGCGGGCACATGTTCGGTGAGCGTACGCATGCTCCCCGGACTGCGTCCGAGGTCCTTGACATCAAGCATCAAGGGCGAACTAGCATCTCGTTTAATGAGAACTCCTGTTGAACATATGACCGACGTATTATCTTAGCCTGAAGTCCTCGGGGGACTCAAACCGGAGGCCGGCCCCGGCAAAGCGGAGGAGCTAAGGCCAGCCGCCATGCGACCGGGAAAAGCACCACACAACCGGCGGAAAGCCGGAATGTACCGGTCAAGCCTACCCTCTCGACGGCTGGCCCGGGGCAGGCCCACCCGCGACAAGCCGTTTCAGGACGGACCGGGGCACATATTCGGCCACGTTCCCGCCCAGGGTGAACACTTCCTTGATCAGTGTCGAGGACAGGTGCAGGTAGTGCGCCTCAGCGGGCAGGAACACTGTCTCCACGCCGCTCAGTTGCCGGTTCATGGTGGCCATGGGCAGCTCGTAGTCAAAATCCGAGGACGAGCGCAGGCCCTTGACGATGGCGGACACGCCGCGCTGGCGGCAGTACTCGGCGAGGAGGCCTTCACCGACAGGCTCCACGACGATGCCACGCAGGGAGGCCAGCGTCTCCTTGGCCATCTCGATCCGTTCCTCCAGCGTGAACCGGTACTTCTTGGCGTAGTTGGTGGACACGGCCACGATCACTTCGTCGAAGAGGCTCGCGGCCCTGGCGATGACTTCAAGGTGTCCGTTGTGGATGGGGTCGAAGGAGCCTGGGCATACGGCGCGTCTCATGCTCCGAACCTACCGTATGTCCAAGCCGGGATACCATGACTGGATGCATCAGCCGCGCAGGAAAGTGGGCTGACCGGACAGGCGGGAACGTAATGGCAGAGACACTTCCGGCGCCCTGGCAGCGGGCGGCCATGGGGGCGAACCTCCTGGCTTCCGACGGAACCCTGGGCGTCACGATCTTCGAAGAAATGACCACTCTGGCCGTCCGGACCGGCGCCATCAACCTCGGCCAGGGGTTCCCGGACGAAGACGGCCCCGCGGAAATCAAGGCAGCCGCCCAGGCGGCGATCGCCCAGGGCTCTAACCAGTACGCACCGGGCAAAGGCATCCCCGAGCTGAGGCAGGCTGTCTCCGCCCACCAGCAGCGCTTTTACGGACTGGCTCCGGATCCGGACACCGAGGTCATCGTCACTACGGGCGCTACCGAGGGTATCGCCGCATCGCTGATGGCGTTTGTGGGCCCCGGCGACGAGGTCCTGACCTTTGAGCCCTTCTACGACTCCTATGGCGCGATTATCGGCCTTTCCGGTGCCACGCATGTCACGGCGCCGCTGCTCGCCCCTGACTTCATGCCTGACCTCGCGGCACTCGAAAATGCGTTCAGCAGCCGCACCAAAGTGGTGTTGCTCAACAATCCGCACAACCCCACCGGCGCCGTTTTTCCGGCGGACGTCCTGCAGCGCGTGGTCGAACTGGCCCGGAAGTATGACGCCCTCATCGTCACCGACGAGGTCTATGAGCACCTCACGTTCGGCGTCGGCCACATCCCGGTGGCAACCCTGCCGGGTGCCGCGGAGCGGACCGTCACCATCTCCTCGGCCGGCAAGACCTTCTCCTTCACCGGCTGGAAGGTTGGCTGGCTGAGCGGGCCGGAGCACCTCGTGTCTGCCATCCGGACCGTGAAGCAGTTCCTCACCTACAGTTCCGGCACGCCTTTCCAGAGCGCGATTGCGGCCGGGCTGGGGCTGCCCGACGCGTTCTACGACGGCGTCGCCGCCACGCTGGGAAAGAAACGCGACATCCTGAGTGACGGTCTCAGGGCGGCGGGCCTGGACGTGTTCACGCCGCAGGGCACGTATTTCGTGAATGTCGACACGTCTCCCCTGGGGATCAGTGATTCCGTGGAACTCGCCCGGCGCCTGCCTGAGCTCGTGGGCGTGGCCGCCATTCCCGTTCCTGTGTTCTGCCACCCCGAGGGGGCCGAGCGAACGAGGAGCCTACTGCGGTTTGCCTTCTGCAAGAAGACCGAGGTCCTGGAAGAAGCGGCCACCAGGCTGGCGACCTTGCGGGACAGGCTCTGACGGTGGCGGAAGGTCACTCGCCGGTGTCGCGTTTTCTCCGCACCACCGGCCAGCATGCCGTCATAGAACCGGACCCGTTCACTGACGGCGGCTTCGTGCTCAGCATCGGCGGGGCCGAGCAGTCACACGTCGACCTGGCGGACCCGGAAGACATCTTCTACGAGTACCTGCGCCGGATCGGTCACATGGTGGACCTCGCGGCGCCCTGGGGGGAGGCGGTCACTGCCCTGCATCTCGGAGCCGGCGCGCTGACCCTGGCCCGGTACATCCAGGCGACCCGCCCGGGATCCGTGCAGTACGCAGTGGAGCTTGAACGGGAGCTTCTGGACTTCGTGCTGGAGCAGCTACCGCTGCCCGAAGGCACCGAACTGCACACGGTTATCGGCGACGCCCGCGAAGCGCTGGCGGAGCTGCCCGCGGACCTGCGCTTTGACGTCGTCATCCTGGATATCTTCTCCGGCCCCGACGCTCCGGAACATATCGCCTGCCAGGAGTTCTATAAGGAATGCGCGGCACGGCTGTCGGCGCGCGGCGTGCTGATCGTGAACGTCGGTGACGAGCCTGGCCTGACCCTGGTCCGCAGCCAGGTCGCGGCCCTGCGGCGTGCCATGACCGATGTGGCCGCCTTCGCCGAAGCCGGCATGTTCACCGGCCGGTATCCCGGGAACATCATCCTGGCCGGCACGCAGAAGCCATGGCCGCCCCAATGGACGGCCGCCCTGACAGCCCGCGGGCCGCACCCGGCCAAGGTACTGGCGGGAGTCGACCTGGATCAGCTGTCAGGCTGAGGCTCAGTCCTCTGCCTCCGGAACGACGTCCACCTGGTGGTCGCTGACGGGCTCGGCGAACCACAGCCGGGTTTCGCCGTATTTCTTCTCCGCGAAGCGTTCCAGGGCTGCAGGCCAGAACGGCTCCGGCGTCCTTGACGACCTTTCCACCACCACCACCGCGCCCGGCGCCAGGTGGCGGGCCAGTTTCCCGAGGACTGCGGCCAGGGCCGGCTCGTCCAGCGGGTACGGCGGGTCCAGGAAAACCACATCCCACCGGGTTCCATCAGCCGTCCGCTCCAGGAACGACTCAACCCGCGAGCGGTGTACGGTGACCGTCTTCCGGCCCAGCACACCGTTGATCAGGTCCGCATTCCGCTGGCACACGGCGCTCGCCCGGTCGGCAAATTCGACGAGGTCGACAGCCTGGGCGCCCCTGCTGGCGCTCTCCACGCCCAGTGAGCCGGAGCCCGCGTACAGATCGAGCACGCGGGAGCCAGCCAGCACATCGAAGGCGTCCAGCCGGGAGAACAGGGCTTCCTTAACGCGGTCGGTGGTGGGACGCGTCAGCGAACCCGGCACGCTGACCAGCGGCGTTCCTCCCGCAGCCCCTGCCACGATCCGGCTCATGCCGCCGGCCCCGCTTCCGCCCGGCGTGCCGCTGCTTGGGGTCCCAGCGCATCGGTGCTGCTAGCCACGTTCAAGGAACGCCTCCTTCTCGGGGTTCAGGTAATCGTCGATGGCCTCCGCCAGTGCCGGGTGGTCCGCGAGCGACGGGTCGCTGCCGACGATGTCCTGGGCGTCCTGCCGGGCGCGGGCGATGATGTCCTCGTGTTCCAGCACTCTCAGCAGTTTCAGCGTTGACCGGCCGCCGGACTGGGACGCGCCCAGGATGTCGCCCTCGCGCCGCAGTTTCAGGTCCTCCTGGGAGAGTACGAACCCGTCTGTGGTGGCGGCCACGGCATCCAGCCGGCGGCGGCTGGGGTGGCCGGGTTCAAGCGTGGTGACGAGCAGGCAGGTTCCCGGCAGCCCACCGCGGCCCACCCGTCCGCGCAGCTGGTGGAGCTGCGAAATGCCGAACCTGTCCGCGTCGAGGATGACCATCAGGGTGGCGTTGTGCACGTCCACACCCACTTCGATCACGGTGGTGGACACCAGCAATTTGGTCTCGTTGGCCGTGAACGAGGCCATGGTCTCTGACTTCACGAGGGGATCCTGGCGCCCGTGCAGCGGTGCCAGCGGCACACCCGCCAGGGCCGGTTCCTCGCGGAGATGTTCGACGACGCCTGTCACCGAGGCCAGCTCGCGTGCGGCACCGTCCCCCTCCAGTTCCCCGGCGCCGGGTTCCGCTTCGCCGGGACTGAAGTCGCCGTCGTCGTCCGTTCCGATCTTGGGGCACACGACATAGACCTGGTGCCCGGCGTCAATCTCTTCCCGGGCCCTCGACCAGATCCGGCCTGCCCAGCCGGGGTTCTCCGCAAGGCCCACCACGTGCGTGCTGATGGGCGCCCTGCCTGCCGGCAGCTCGTCCAGCACGGACGTTTCGAGGTCACCGAAGACGGTCATGGCCACCGTCCTGGGGATGGGGGTGGCGGTCATGACCAGCAGGTGTGGGGGCTTGCTCGCCTTCGCGCGCAGGGCGTCGCGCTGTTCCACGCCGAAGCGGTGCTGCTCATCCACCACGATGAGGCCGAGATCGTAGAAGGAAACGTTGTCGCTGAGCAGGGCGTGGGTGCCGATGACGATGCCGGCGGTGCCGGAGGCGGCGTCGAGCAGCGCCTGCTTGCGGGCGGCGGTGGGCATGGAACCGGTGAGCAGGCTGACCTGGACCGTGTGGTCGCCCAGGCCGCCCAGCAGCCCGTCGGCGGCCAGCGGCCCGAGCGTCCGCCGGATGGAGTCAAAGTGCTGCGCTGCGAGGACCTCCGTGGGTGCCAGCAGGGCAGCCTGTCCCCCGGCGTCGACGACCTGGAGCATGGCCCGCAACGCCACGATGGTCTTGCCTGATCCCACCTCGCCCTGCAGCAGCCTGTTCATCGGTCCGTCCTGTGACAGCTCGCCGGAGAGCGTCTTGCCCACGGCGGCCTGTCCGCCGGTGAGGGTGAACGGCAGCTGGCGGTCGAAGGCAGCCAGCAGTCCGTCGGGCAGGGGCCGGCGGGCTGTTGCTTCCTCGGCGGCGAGCTGGGCGCGGCGCCGGGCAAGGGCAGACTGGAGCACCAGGGCCTCCTGGTACCGGAAGCGGTCCCGGGCGCGCTGCCAGTCCCCAGGGGTCTGCGGCGCGTGGATCAGGCGGTAGGCCTCCGCGACGGGCAGGAACTTCTCGCGCGCAGAGATGCCTGCGGGCAGCGGGTCCGGCAGGTCATCCAGGTCAACGGTGTCCAGGAGCGTCGCGATCACCTTCTGGATTGACCAGCTGGTGAGTTTCGCGGTTGCCGGGTACACCGGGATGGGCATGGCGGCCAGTTTTTCCGGATCCATCCCCGGAGTGTCCGGGTCCTCGTCGAGCAACAGGAAATCGGGGTTGGTCAGCCCCAGCGATCCGCCATAGCGGGTCACCTTTCCGGAGAACATGGCCCGGCGGCCGGGCTGGAGTTCGGTTTTGGCCCGGAAGCCGTTGAAGAAGCTGACTTTCAGGGTGCCCGGCAGGCCGGCCCCCGCAGACCGGACTGAGTTGCCGGCACCGGCGTCGTCGGAGATCACGACGTCGGTCAGGGAACCGCGCCGGGCGCGCATCTGCCGGGTGCTGTTCGAGACGACCCTTGCGATGAGTGTCACTTCCTCGTCCAGGGGAACCTCGCTGATGGGCGTGAGCTCACCCCGGCTCAGATAGCGGCGCGGAAAGTAGTTGAGCAGGCTGCCAACCGTGGTGATCCCCAGGTGTTTTTCGACGACGGCTGCGGAGCGTTTGCCCATCCGGCGCTCCAGGCCGAGTTCAAGCTCGGTGTTCATCTTTCCTCTGCGTTCATCGGCCCTCTGTGTTTCATCAACCCTCGAGGCTCCGGACATCAGCCTCCACCGGGTTGGGGTCTCGTGGCAGTGCCAGCTCGCTGACTGTTACGCCGGTGGGCTCGCCGAGGGAACCGATCATCTCCAGGGCGGGACCTGGCTCCAAGACGTGCACATGGACCCGCCAGCGGTACCGGCCTTCCTGATCCGGAGACGGCCCCACCTGGCTCATGATCACAGAATCCCCGACCTCGTCGAGGCGCTGCCTGAGAGTGGCCGCGTCCAGCGGCGACAGGCTGATGATGCACATGACCTCCACGCCGTCGTCATCCGGCAGGTCCGCGTGGATGTGGGGGTCCTGCACGTCGTAGCCGTGCAGGCCGTCCAGCAGTTCACTCTGGAGTTCCCCGCCGAGTACCGCCGACCGCAGGCAGTCAAGGATCAGCAGCATCCCCACGCCGCCGGCGTCCACGACGTGGGCGGCCTGCAGGGCATCGAGTTGGCCCTCGGTGCGGACGACGGCCTCGAGTGCTGCCTCAACTGCGGCGTCCAGCACCAGGCCCAGGGCGTGGTTGCTGTCATTCCCGTTCTGGGCGGCGTCGACGGCGGCCGCTGCCCGGGCGGCTGCCTCCATGACCGACAGCATGGTCCCGGGCACAGGGTCGCTGAGCGCCGACCAGGCCCGGATCTGCGCCCGGTTGAGGGCCGCGGCCAGCAACGTGGCGGTGAGCCGCATGTGCCCCGACAAGGGCTCGGCGGCGGCGCACAGGAAAACCGAGAACAGTGTGCCGGAGTTTCCCCTGGCCTGCTCCATCGCGGCCTGCCCGGCTTTGGCGAGGACCGCACCGACGTCGTTCTGGGCCGGGACCAGCTGAATGCTGGCCCTCTGCGACGTTTCCGGCGGGGACTCCTGAAGCGCACGGGCCGCTGCCCGGACTGTCAGGTAAAGGTTGGTGCCGGTGTCGCCGTCGGCCACCGGGAAGATGTTGATCGCATTGAGGCGGTCACTGTGGTTCCCCAGGGCTGTTTCGGCCTTGCCCAACCACCGCTTCATCGCTTGCGCGTTGGCGGCAATCTTAGTCTGCAAAGTGATCCCATCCCACGGAGTCAGCGGGCCGTCCCGCGATCTTAACGCCCGCCGCTTCATTCGAACCGCGGGCCTGTACTGAGCCTATCCCAGTGAACCCGGGAGGCAGCTGAATGTCCGCGGGGAATGTAGCAAGCAGGCCGTGGTCCTCTCCGCCGCCCAGCACCCACGCCAACGGATCGGCCCCCAGGAGCGCGGCGGCCGGCCGCAGTGACGCGGCCAGCTGCTTCAGCTTCCCGGGATCAAGGTCCAGCACGACGTTGCTCGCAACAGCGAGCCGGGTGCCGTCCCGCACGAGCCCGTCCGAAATGTCCATCATGGCGGTGGCTCCTGATGTCCGCGCCCCTGGCCCGGCATCAAGGGGCGGCTCGGGGCGGCACTGGAGATCCAGGAACAGCCTCAGTTCCGGGGCCAGCGATGCCACAGGGTGGTTCGACTCCAGGAGTGCGAGCCCCGCAGCCGCGCAGCCGGCTTTGCCGGCAATGGCCAGAGTGTCGCCAGCCGTTGCCCCGGACCTGAGTACGGGCTGGCCTCCACTGAGGGAGCCGAGAACCGCCACAGTGACGGACAGCTCGCCCCCGCGGCCCAAATCGCCTCCGGCGACAGAGCATGATCCTGCCCCGAGCTTTCCGATGGCCGCGGCCAGCCCGTCCGCCAGGTCCTCGATCCATTCCACCGGAGTGTCGGCCGGCATGGTGAGGCTGACCACGAGCGTGGTTGCGGTGGCGCCCATGGCATTGATGTCGCTGAGGTTCTGGGCTGCCGCCTTCCACCCCACGTCGTAGCCGGTGGTCCGGTAGCCGTTGTTCCACTGGAGCCGGAAATCCTGGTCCTGTACCTGGGTGTCGATGCTGATGACAGTCCGGCCGTCCGGCACGGCAACGATGGCGGCATCATCGCCAGGACCCAGGAGAACGGCCGCGCTGTGCACGGCGTTCAGCTCCAGCCGCGGGAAGATCCGCGTGAGCAACTCGGCTTCGGACAGTTCGGCGACAGTCAGTGGTGATTGGGGCACGCCACTACGCTACCGCGACGGGACGACATTGTTTCCCGGCATGCGGGGCGCCGGTGACCTCACGGCAATTCGGGTCCTGACTCCGGGATAGGGTTAACGCATGCACTGCCGCCGCACCCCTGGATCAGCCCGAACAGCCCGAAACCTTCGGGTCCCCGGACCGGCCAGCCGGCCCGGCATCTGGTCAGTCCTGGCCGTGGCTTCAGCCGCCGCCCTTGCGCTGGGCGGCTGCTCCCCCGCCGTCGATGTTGCGCCCGCCGCCGACGCCGCGAACCCGGCCTGCGCTCCCATGATGGTGGCACTCCCGGACGCCATCGGCGATGCACGCCTCCGCAAGACGAACAGCCAGGCGACGGCCGCATGGGGTGATCCCTCCCAGGTGATCCTGCGGTGCGGAGTCAACGTACCCGGGCCCACCACGGACCGCTGTGTCAGCGTCAATGACGTCGACTGGGTCATCAAGGAGGGCAATCCCGTGTGGACATTGACCACCTTCGGCCGCGAACCGGCCACGGAAATCCTGATGGACCCGAACAAGATCAGCTCGGCGACTGTGCTGGCCGACCTCTCCGGGGCTGCCGGGAAAATCAAGGCAAGCCGCAACTGCGTTGGCCAGGAAGACCTTCAGCACCTGCCCACCAGCAAGTAGGTCCCGACAGGCTCGACCAGAGGTGGTCAAACCCCGGGGCCGGACGGGCCCGGCCAGCGGCGCGTCCTAGCGGAGACCGGTTTTGCGCTTCAGCGCCAGATAGATGAGTTCGTCGATCAGCTCCGCGTAGCTCAGCCCCGAGGCGGCCCACATCTGCGGATACATGCTCTTCGGCGTGAATCCAGGCATGGTGTTGATCTCGTTGATGATGAGCGCGCCGTCGGCGGTGTAGAAGAAGTCGACCCGGCTAAGGCCCTCGGCCCCGACTGCGTCGAATGCCACGGCGGCGAGCTCCCGCACCCGGGCTATAGCCTCCTCGGGCATAGCCGCGGGGCAGCTCAGTGCGGCGGCGTCATCCACGTACTTGGCGTTGAAGTCGTAGAACTCATGGTCACCGGCGGCCACGGAAATTTCTCCAGGCAGGGACGTCCGCGGTGCAGCGGAGCCCCGGCCTTCCAGCACGGCGCACTCGATTTCCCTGCCGACGATGCCGGCCTCGATGACGAGCTTGGGGTCGTGTTCACGGGCGGCCTCGATGGCCGCGTCGAGGTCCTCAAGGCGATCCACCTTTGAGATACCCATGGAGGATCCGGCGCGGGCGGGCTTGACGAACACGGGGTAGCCGAGCAGGTCGACACGCTTCCGCACCGATTCGGGATCGTTGCGCCACTGCCGGTCCGTCACAGCGATGTAGGGGCCAACCTGCAGTCCGGCGGCCTCGAAGACCACCTTCATGAAATGCTTGTCCATGCCCACGGCGGACGCCAGTACCCCGGCACCTACGTATCGCGTGTCGGAAAGCTCCAGGAGGCCCTGGATGGTTCCGTCCTCGCCGAACGGACCGTGCAACAGCGGGAAAACCACGTCCACCGTGCCGAGTTCCTGCGGCACCTCGTTGGGCGAGGCCACGATAAGCTGGTGCTCCCCGCCGATTTCGGCGAGTGTCACGGTCTGGGACGACGGCGCAACCTCTGGCAGGGAGGTCGACGAAAGTGACCACTGCCCGGTGTCCCCCGCAGCAAGAACCCACTGCCCGGACTTGGCAATCCCGATGGGAATGACGTCGTATTTGTTGCGGTCGATTGCGCCCAGCACCCCGGCTGCCGTGACGCAGCTGACGGCGTGTTCACTCGAACGCCCGCCGAAGAGCACCGCAACGCGGGGCCTGCTCGTCTGGGCGTTGTCCGCTGCGGTCAAGTTTTCTTCCGACACTGTCAGTAATCGCCTTCGGATTTAAGTTCCCGGGCCAGCAGTAGCGGCCCCAGTTGGTCAACGGACAATTTTCCGGCCAGCACGGCGACGACGGCTGCCGTGATGGGCATCTCGACGCCGAGCTTACCGGCAAGTTCATGGACAGCCTGCCCGGACTTGATGCCCTCGGCCGTCTGGGTCATCTTTTCGGCGACTTCATCCAGGGTGAGTCCCTGGCCGAGAAGCCGGCCGGCAGTGTGGTTCCGGGACAGCGGCGACGAGCAGGTGGCCACGAGGTCCCCCAACCCGGCGAGTCCCGCCATGGTTTGTGCTTCGCCGCCCAGAGCCAGAGCCAGGCGGGAGGTCTCCGCAAGTCCTCTGGTGATCACCGACGCTTTGGTGTTATCGCCCATCTGTTTGCCCTCGCAGATTCCCACCGCCAGGGCTATGACGTTCTTGACGATGCCGCCGATCTCGACGCCCACAATGTCCGAGGTGGTGTAAGGGCGGAAATACGGAGAGGTGCAGCTCCTGGCGATCCAGCCGGCGACCGCGGAGTCGGGACACGCCACGACCGAGGCCGTAGGTTCCTCCCGGGCGATTTCCATGGCTAGATTGGGCCCGGACACCACGGCAATGCGGTTGGCGGGGATATCCAGCTCCTGGCCGATGACTTCGCTCATGCGGGCGTCGGTGCTGAGTTCGAGGCCCTTCATGAGGGACACCACCAGGGCGTCCGCCTCCAGCAGGGGCTTCCATTCGCGCAGCTGCAGGCGCAGCGACTGCGCCGGAACGGCGAGGACCACGAGGTCTGCTCCGGCGAGCACCTCGGCCACGTCGGTGGACGCCGTGATGCTCGGCGGAAGTTCGACGTCGGCGAGGTATTGCGGGTTGCGGTGGTACCGGTTAATTTGCTCTACGACTTCCGCGCGCCGGCCCCAAAGCCGGATGCGGCGGTCGACGCCCGAGCCTGTGGCGGCGTCGGCGAGGATCTTGGCGAACGTGGTTCCCCACGAGCCTGCGCCGAGGACCGCCACCGACACCGCGGCACCGGGCCGGGCCCGCTCAGGCGTCATTGTCCGCCCCGTTCCACGTCGCGGCCGTGCTTCGTCTGGTTGTGCGCAGCCGGGTCCCAGCGTTTGGCGGGGGGCTGCTCAGCGCGGAGTTCAGCCAGAAGGCCGGTGACTGCATCCATGATGGCCTCGGTGGCCTCCGTCAGGGTGGCTTTGTCCCTGGGCCGGCCCTCGAAGCGGGAAAGATCCACGGGATCGCCAATCAGGATCCTGGAAGTTTTCCGCGGAAAAAGATGGAAACGCTTGGCATACCGGGGGAAGACCTCGTGGGCGCCCCAGTGGGCCATGGGCACGACGGGGATACCTCCTTCGAGTGCAAGCCGGGCAGCGCCCGTGTGGCCCTTCATGGGCCAGAGGTCCGGATCCCGCGTCAGCGTGCCCTCCGGGTAGATGACAATCGCCCCGCCCTCTGCCACGATCTCCTGGGCGAGCTGCAGGGAGCGGTTGGCACCCGCCGTCGAGCGTTCCACCGGAATCTGCTTGACGGCGTGGAGCAGCTTACCGAGGACCGGCACCTTGAAGAGGCCTGCCTTGGCGAGGAAGTGCGGGGCGCGCTTCTGGTTGTAAAGCATGTGCCCGACGACCAGCGGATCGATCTCGGTGCAGTGGTTGGGTGCCGCAATGAAACCGCCGGCGGGAAGTTTTTCTGTGCCTTCCCATTTCTTGTTCATCATCAGTGTCAGGAGGGGCCGCGCAATCCCGGCGATGATCACGAACGTGATGTGGCTCTTGGCCGATTCCTTCACAGGGGCACACTACTTCGCAGCAGTGATGTCGAAATCGGCGCCCAGGCCTGCGAGCTTTTCATTGAAGCGCTCATAGCCGCGGTTAATGATGTCCATACCCGTCACCCGGGACGTGCCGGTGGCGGCCAGGGCTGCGATGAGGTGGCTGAAGCCGCCCCGCAGGTCCGGAACATCGATGTCGGTGCCCTTGAGCTGCGTCGGGCCGGAGATGACGGCTGAGTGGAGGAAGTTCCGCTGCCCGAAACGGCACGGGACGCTGCCCAGGCATTCCCGGTGGACCTGGATGCTGGCTCCCATCCGGATCAGGGCGTCGGTGAAGCCGAATCGGTTCTCGTACACGGTCTCGTGCACGATCGAAACGCCCTCGGCCTGCGTCAGTGCGACAACAAGTGGCTGCTGCCAGTCCGTCATGAAGCCCGGGTGGACGTCGGTTTCGAGCACCAGCGGGCTCAGCTTGCCGCCGCGGTGGTAGAACCGGATGCCGTCGTCGCCGATGTCCATGCCGCCGCCCACCTTGCGGAAGGTGTTCAGGAAGGTCATCATGTCGCGCTGGGAAGCGCCTTCAACGAAGATGTCGCCGCGGGTGACCAGGGCAGCGGAAGCCCAGGACGCAGATTCGTTGCGGTCAGAGAGTGCCCGGTGGTTGTAGCCGCCCAGGTCCCGGACACCTTCAATGCGGATGGTGCGGTCCGTCTGGACGCTGATGATGGCGCCCATCTTCTGCAGCACAGCGATGAGGTCCACGATCTCGGGCTCGGTAGCCGCGCCGGAGAGTTCGGTGATGCCTTCGGCGCGCGTGGCACTCAGGAGGACCTGCTCCGTAGCGCCCACTGAGGGGTACGGCAGGGAGATTTTGGCGCCGTGGAGTCCCTTGGGCGCGGAGATGTGGATGCCGCCCGGGCGCTTCTCCACGACGGCGCCGAACTGGCGCAGCACGTTCAGGTGGTAGTCGATCGGGCGGTCGCCGATCTTGCAGCCGCCGAGATCGGGGATGAAAGCCTCACCGATGGCGTGGATCAGGGGGCCGCACAGCAGGATCGGGATGCGTGAGTCACCGGCGTGGGCGTCAATGGCCGTGCTCGGCGCCGTCTTGGCGTCCTTCGGATCCAGGGTGAGATCACCGGTCACGGGATCCTTCTCCACGGTGACCCCGTGGAGCTGGAGCAGGCTGGTGACAACCTCGACGTCCTTGATTTCCGGAACGTTCCGGAGCACCGAAGGCTCATTGCCCAGCAGCGCCGCCACCATGGCCTTGGGCACAAGGTTCTTTGCACCGCGGACCTTGACACGGCCAGTTAGCGGGACGCCTCCGCGGATTGTCAGAACACTACTCATTTACCGGTTTCCTCACGACTACTCGTCCCCAAATCCTTACAAAGGCACCAGCTAAGCATATGAGCTTGCGTTACCGAACCGAAATACGGCCCCTTGTGAAAGCCGTCTCCGCGGGACCTGCGGCCGGGCACTGCGGGGCCAGGGAGTGGATCCACAGGGGGCTCAATACAGTATTCACCCGTATGGGCCCGGCAACGGAAAGGCCCGCCGCAGATTCGTGCGACGGGCCTCCGACTGGGTAACAGGACCTACGAAAGCCTGGCCGGCAGGGTCTTCGGCTTGAAGGCCGGCCGGGTGGCCTCGTAGGTGGTGATGTCTTCCTCGTGCTGCAGCGTCAGGCCGATGTCGTCGAAGCCCTCGAGCAGGCGCCACCGCGTGTAATCGTCGATCGAGAATGGAGCAACCACGTTCCCGCAGATGACGGTCTTGGACACGAGGTCCACGGTCACCTCGGTGCCGGGGGCGTTCTCGAGTGCCTTCCAGATCAGTTCGATGTCATCTTGCGCCAGTTCGGCAGCCAGGAGTCCCTGCTTGCCCGAGTTGCCGCGGAAGATATCGGCGAACCGGGAGGACAGCACGGTCTTGAAGCCGTAGTCCTTGAGCGCCCAGACTGCGTGCTCGCGGGAGGAGCCGGTCCCGAAGTCGGGCCCGGCCACCAGCACGGAGCCGGCGTTGAAGGGTGCCTGGTTCAGGATGAACGCCGGGTCTTTCCGCCAGGCCGAAAACAGTGCATCCTCGAAGCCCGTGCGGGTGATCCGCTTGAGGTAGACCGCCGGAATGATCTGGTCGGTGTCAACATTGCTCTGGCGCAGCGGGACGCCGATTCCGGTGTGGGTGGTGAACTTTTCCATGGGGCCTTCCTAGGCTGCGTCGGTCGTCTGGAGGGCGGCGGATTCCGGGGCCGGATCGAGGTCCGACGGCGAGCTCAGCGTTCCGCGCACTGCCGTGGCAGCTGCCACCACAGGCGACACCAGGTGGGTTCGTCCGCCTTTGCCCTGGCGCCCTTCAAAGTTGCGGTTGGACGTGGATGCGCAGCGCTCCCCCGGCTCAAGCTGGTCCGGGTTCATGCCCAGGCACATGGAACATCCGGCGAAGCGCCATTCTGCACCGAAATCCTTGAACACCCGGTCCAGGCCCTCGGCTTCCGCTTCCAGACGGACGCGGGCCGAGCCCGGCACCACGAGCATGCGGACCTTGGGATCCTTCTCGCGGCCGCGGATGATGTCAGCCGCGGCCCGGAGGTCCTCGATGCGGGAGTTCGTGCAGGAACCCAGGAAGACCGTGTCCACCCGGATGTCCTTCATGCGTGTCCCTGCCTCCAGGCCCATGTACTGCAGCGCACGTTCGGCTGCCGCCTTGGCGTTCTCATCGCCGAAGTCGTTGGGGGAAGGGACCTTGTCCGACAGCGGGACGCCCTGGCCGGGGTTGGTGCCCCAGGTGACGAACGGCTCGAGCGTGTCGGCGTTGAGGTCCACCTGGGCATCGAAGACGGCGTCATCGTCGCTGCGCAGGGTGGACCAGTATGCGACGGCGGCATCCCAGTCGGCACCTTCCGGTGCGTGCGGGCGGCCCTTCATGTATGCGTAGGTGGTTTCGTCCGGAGCGACCAGGCCGGCGCGCGCCCCTGCCTCGATGGACATGTTGCAGATGGTCATCCGCGCTTCCATGGACAGTGCCCGGATGGCCGATCCGCGGTACTCCAGGACGTAGCCCTGGCCACCGCCGGTGCCGATCTTGGCGATCACTGCAAGGATGATGTCCTTGGCTGTGACGCCGGGACGGAGGGTGCCCTCGACATTGATGGCCATGGTCTTGAACGGCTTCAGGGACAGGGTCTGGGTGGCCATGACGTGCTCCACCTCGGACGTGCCGATGCCCATGGCCAGCGCGCCGAAGGCGCCGTGGGTTGAGGTGTGCGAATCGCCGCAGACCACGGTCATGCCGGGCTGGGTCAGGCCAAGCTGGGGACCCACCACGTGCACGATGCCCTGTTCGGCGTCGCCCAGAGAGTGCAGGCGCACCCCGAACTCTTGGCAGTTGTTGCGCAGCGTCTGGATCTGCGTCCGGCTCGTGAGGTCGGCAATTGGCTTGTCGATGTCCAGCGTGGGAGTGTTGTGGTCCTCCGTGGCGATGGTGAGGTCCGGGCGGCGCAGCTTGCGGCCGGCCAGGCGGAGCCCTTCAAAGGCCTGCGGGGACGTCACCTCGTGGACGAGGTGAAGGTCGATGTACAGAAGGTCCGGCTGGGCGTTGGCGCCGTCGCCGTCGCCTTTGCGCACCACGTGCGCGTCCCAGACTTTCTCGGCCAATGTGTTTGCCATGGCCATCTCCCTTCACTGCTGTTGGCTGTTACTTCCACTGAAGCAGCAGAGCCGTGCAATAAGCCAGTCAAAAGATTTGCATCTCAGATAATGAGACGGCAATATCATTACATGGACAATTCTAGTGGAGTCGGTGTCATTGATAAAGCGGCCCAGGTGCTTGACGCGCTCGAGGCCGGACCCACGACTCTGGCACAGCTCGTTGCTGCCACGGGACTGGCAAGGCCCACCGTGCACCGGCTCGCATTGGCGCTGGTTCACCACCGCCTGGTAAGCCGCGACATCCAGGGCCGGTTTGTTCTCGGCAGCCGCCTCGTGGAGCTTGCCTCGGCCGCCGGCGAGGACCGGCTCATCGCCTCAGCGGGTCCGGTCCTGATGCAGCTGCGAGACGCCACGGGCGAAAGCGCCCAGATCTTCCGCCGCCAGGGCGACTGGCGCGTCTGCGTCGCCTCTGCCGAGCGGCCCATCGGCCTCCGCGACACCATCCCTGTTGGCACTCAGCTGTCCATGAAGGCGGGTTCCGCCGCCCAGGTCCTGCTCGCATGGGAGGACCATGACCGCCTGCTGGAAGGACTCCAGTCTGCGCGATTTACGCCCACCGTTTTGGCGGGAGTACGACGGCGGGGCTGGGGTCAGAGCCTCGGTGAACGGGAGCCGGGAGTCGCCTCGGTTTCGGCGCCCGTCCGCGGTCCCTCCGGCCGTGTAATCGCCGCCGTCTCCATCTCCGGCCCCATCGAGCGGCTCACCCGCCAGCCCGGCCGCCTGCACGCCGAGGTGGTCTGCAACGCAGCCCGGGTCCTGACGGAAGCGCTCCGCAAGAACAACGACTAGGGCGAGTGCCGGGTTAGTCCACCTTGGGCCGGATATCGCAGGCTTCCTGCCCTCGGAACAGCACGGCGCTCGTGGGGCTTGGCCAGCTATTGGAAACTCTCTTAGCTGGTACCGGCCCCGACCCTAAATTGTCTGTGCCCCTTGGCAGACTGTGTTTATGGATGGAGATGGGGAATCGCACCTGACGAAGGCAGCGCTGCCATGCGGCTGCGCTCTTCCCCGGGGCGATTTTCCCGGCGCCGATTTCCCGGACGCCGGGTTCCCGGACGCTGTTTTTCCCTTCGACGCGTTTCCACTCGACCCTTTCCCTGATGACGGGTTTCCAGACGCCACTTTTCCAGAGGATCCTTTTCCCGATGCCTCATCTGCAGACCCTGCCTTTGCCGGGGCCGCGTTTGAAGACGACGCCGAGTCGGACACCGCCGGCTCGAATACCGTTGCGTCCAGCTCCGCTTCGAGCTGTGCCAGCGTGCAGGACCTGATCGCGGCGGCGGGTTCGCTGCGTCTCAGCGCGGACAGTGCCAGGCTGATCGATCAGCTGGCAGGCCTGGAAGACCTCAAATGCGTCATCGCCGGGCTGCAGGTCCGGATTGCCGTGGCCTTTGATGCCGCCCAGCGCCGGGGCCAGGCCCGGGCAGGGGCCCCGGCCGCGGAATGGGGCCAGGGCGTGGCCGCGGAGATCGCCCTCGCCCGCCGCGAATCCCCCAACCGGGGCAGCCGGCTGCTCGGCTTCGCGAAGGCACTCGTGACCGAGATGCCGCACACCCTGGCCGCCCTGGACAGCGGCCAGCTCAACGAATGGCGCGCCACCCTGCTCGTCAAAGAAAACGGCATGCCTGTCCCATACCGACCGGTGCGCCGTCGACGACGAACGTGCGCCTCCGCCCGGCACCGGACACCATGACCTACCTGCTGCCCGTCGCGCAGGGCGTCGCCGTGCACGCCGCGCTCAGCCGGCGTGCCGACACCCTCCGCTCCGACGGCGACGGCCGGTCACGTGGCCAGATCATGGCCGACGCCCTGGTAGAACGCACCACCGGCACCCCCGGAGGCATCACCGGCATCGAGATCCAGCTGATCATGACCGACCGCTCCCTCCTCCAGGGCAACAGCGAACCAGCCCGCCTTCCCGGGTACGGCACCGTCCCCGCCGGCTGGGCCCGCAACCTCCTCACCCGGGGCCAAGGGCAACAACTGGGCCAGCCAGGGCGCGGTCGGGAGGACGATCCCACAACGGGTGACGGCCCAGACCCGGGCCGGCGGGCGGACTCTGGGCACAGTGCAGTTTTCGATGTCTGGCTCCGCCGGCTCTACACCGCCCCCGGGATGGGCGACCTTGTCGGCATGGATACGCGGGCGCGCATGTTCCCGCCGGGGCTGCGGCGCTTCATCCAGGCCCGCGATGACACCTGCCGCACCCCCTTTTGCGACGCGCCGATCCGCCACCATGACCATGTCGTACCGTGGCACACCGGCGGGACCACCAGCCTCGGAAACGGGGCCGGGCTGTGCGAAGCCTGCAACCACACCAAAGAACTCCCAGGATGGAAAGCCCAACCCAGCCCCGGTCCCCGGCACACGATCGAACTCCGGACCCCCACCGGCCACAGCTATCACTCCACGGCACCTCCGCTGCCCGGAACCACGCCGTCCGGAACCAGCCTGCCCCGAAAAGTCAGCCAAACCCGCCTGATCAATTCGCGCAACCAACAAGCCTGCGGCGGGCATACCGGCGTCGCAGAATAGGACCACCGGCGGCGCACGCCCCTGTCAGCCACAACCGGCAGTATTGTGAGCGCATGACCAGCTACGCAGTGTTCCTTCGCGGCATCAACGTGGGCGGCATCAACATCAAGATGGCGGACCTCAAGGAAGCCCTGAAGGCGTCCCCATTCACCGGTGTGAAGACGCTACTGGCCAGCGGCAACGTCGTGCTGGCCAGTGACCTTGCTCCCGGAGCCGTCAAAAAGGAATTCGAGGCGGCACTGAGGCAATCCTTCGGCTATGACGCCTGGGTTGTGGTGCTGACGTCCTCCCGTGTTGCCGAACTGGTTGCAGCCTGTCGCTATCCGGCGGACGACAAAACCACCCACACGTACCTCACTCTGACCTCGGATACCGCCGCACTGGACGAGCTGGTCGCCGCCGCGGAGGCACTGGGCGGCGGCGAAGGGGTCGGCGTGGAGCAGGAGAGGCTGGGCCCGGAGGCCCTGGCCTGGCTGGCACCGGCGGGCGGTACCCTGGACAGCCCCTTCAGCAAGCTGACGGCCAAGCCGAAGTACAAGGTTTCCACCACAACCCGCAACCTCCGCACCATGGTCAAGGTCCGGGATGCTGCAGCCGCACTCCAGGACGCCGGGGCCTAAAAGCCACCCTGGCGTCGGGTCATCTGCTGGCGGCCCTGACCGCTGCGTTGAAGGCCTTTAGCCGGCTGATTTCGGTTTCCACGGGCTCCACCACATGTTTCGCCGCGACCTGCACTACGGCTGCTTTGAGGCGCTTGCGCGCTGACGCCGCCCGGGCACGGGCCGCGCCGGCGGTAATGAATTTCGCGGTGATCGCCAGGAGGATGCCCAGCGCCGCGCCGCCGGCAATCATGAGGGTGGGAATAGGCCAGCCCTCCACGCGGGGCACCTCCGGGATCGGCAACTGCAAATAGCCGAGGACCGCGAGCAGGCCAAGCCACCCCAGTCCGCCCACGGCCGTCAGCAGCGCCAGCCACTGGACCACGTTGAAAACGCCCCACCACCAGGATCTCCGTCCCGCTCTCAAGTCGGCACCGGCGATGGCCTGGTCCAAAGCATCCGGGAGCCTGTCCCTCCCCTGCCGGGCTGCGTTCCGGATCGACGCCCGCCACGGGCCCGGTGCGCCGTCGCTCGCGGCGTCGGCAAAGTCACGGACCGCGGCGTCCGTTCTGGCCCGTTCCGGGGCACCTGCGGGAGGCAGCGAGGTCCTGTTCACCTCGGCACTGGTACCGCGGCGCAGGTTCAGGCGCCGGAGCGGGTCCGGCCGGAACCGGACCAGCCACCTTGTCACCGGCCAGCCTGTGCGCCGGGTGGACTCTTGCCGGTATGAGCGGCCTACGGCATCGACGACCAGCGGGACGTTGGCCGCGATCGCTAACTCCTCCGCCAGCCGCGCCTTCGATCCGCCCTTCACGCCGGCTGCCTCGCCGGTCCCGGACGCATCCTGCAGCCGTGCGGACGCCCTTGAGACATCCGCGGAGAGCCTCAGTGACAGGGCCGCCCGCTGCGCCGCCACGTGGCCGATCGCCGCCCGGACTTTGTCCACCCCGGCCCCGGTAAGGGCCGAAGCCCCCAGAACCTGGACCTTGCCGAGCCCGTCGCGGACGAGGATGCCCCTGAGCGACTCCAGGACCGGCTGCACATCGGCGTCGGGGAGCCGGTCGATCTGGTTCAGCACCACAAGGGTCACGGCGCCGTGTGACGCCAACGGGGCCAGAAAGTCATTGTGGACGGCGGCGTCGGCGTACTTTTGCGGATCCAGCACCCACACCAGGACGTCAACCATACCCACCAGCCGCTGCACGGTCTCGCGGTTTGCGGCCCTCGTCGAATCGAAGTCCGGCAGGTCAAGAAGTATGAGCCCGCTTGATTCGTCCGCGAATCCCTCCACTGGCACAGCGTGATGGCGCTGGCGCACCTCCAGCCAGTCAAGCAGCGTCTCGCTGCCGTCCGCTCCCCAGACACTCGCCAAAGGTTCCGAGGTAGTGGGCCGGCGGGCGGCCGCCGTCGCGATTTCTGCCCCGTGGACGGCATTGAAAAGGGTTGACTTACCGCTTCCCGTTGCCCCAAAAAATCCCACGACGGTATGGTCGGCGGAAAGTGACCGCCGCGAACTGGCGCGCTCCAGGACCTGGAACGCCTCATCCAACGCCTCAGCCGGCAGGACCCCTTGGGCCAGCTCGCGGGCATTGTTCAATGCTTCAAGGCGGCTTTGGAGCTGCGTTGCTTCCTTGACCACGCTGTGGCGGCTCATGCGGCGCCCGCCAGCCGGGCCAAAGACCGGGCATGGCCGGCAAGTACTTCGGCCGATGCGCCGCCGTCAAATGCCAGCCGGTCCAGGAAGCGCTGCTGTTCACCCTGCAGCAACGTCTGGCAGCGGGAGTGGAGATCTTCTCGGGCGGTCTGGGCGAGACGGCGTACGGCGTCCTCGCCGAAGAAGGCCTCAAGCAGCCTCTGACCGACGACGGCGGTCCCGCCCGCCACGCCGATCTCAAGTCCGGTCAGGCCTGCAGTCATGGAAAAGACCACAATCATCAGCGCGGCGCCGAGGCCGTTGATGCCGAACGACAGCCACCTGGCCTGCGTCCGCTTGCCCTGGCCCTCGGTCCGGATCAGTTCCATCAGACTCTCCTGCCAGGCCCGGATTTCCGCGGCCACCTCGGCTGCAAACCCGGGGCTGGTTCCGGAGAGGTCGTCCGTGCCCAGCAACTGTCGCCCCGCAGGATCCGAGCGCCAGCGCTGGTCCGTGTCCTCCGCCGCGTTGGCGGCTTCATCGACGATGACTGCCTGCAGCCCCGTTTCGATGGCGGTTTCCACCTTGATGGCCGGAGCTGGTTCACCGCGGAAAAATGCCCCCATGCGGTCCCGGAACCGTCCGATGTTCTGCTCCAGGCTCCGGAAGAACTCTCCCGTGCCCACGAAGTCCTGCCAGCGGGCCAGCACCTCACCGCGCAGGAGCGCGCCGTCCTTCGTGGCGTTGAGGATCCGGGTCACAGCGTCCTTGTAGGCGGCCCGGGCGTCGTCGCGGAGAATCTCCGCGGCGCGGCTCTGTTCCCCCGAGGCCTCAGCCACGCGGTGGACGCGCTGGCCCAGGGCCTGGACGGTTCCGTTGAGCGTGCGTCGGGCAATCTCTGCCCGCCCGGCGGCGTCGGCGGCGAGATTTCCAAGCCACGTCTTGAGCGGTTCAACGGCGGCCGCGGGCAGCATGCCGAACCGGTCCAGGGAAACTTCCGGAATGACGAACAGTCCGGCTTCGCCGAGCCCCTCCCGGGCAAGCATGGCGAGCAGGTCTTGGCTGACCTCGGCCTCGGCCGCCGGGGGGACCCGGTCGAGGACCACGGCGACCATGATGTCCCGCGACGCTGCGTTGAGCAGCAGCTTCCAAGGGACTGCATCTGCATAGCGGTTGGCGGTGGTCACAAAAATCCAGAGGTCGGCCGCCGCCAGCAACTGGTTGGCCAGCTTACGGTTGTCATCTGAGATGGAATCGATGTCCGGCGCGTCCAGGAGCGCAATTCCCTGCGGCACGGCGGGGTCTCCCACCAGGACCAGCGACGAGATCGAGGCTGCGTCCGGCGTGGGACCGGCCTGATTGGCAGGCACCTGGGTGGAGACCACCGAGCCCCGGATGCGGCTAAGGCTTGGCAAAACGCGCTGGTCCTCAAACCAGGCAGCATCTCCGGGGTGGTGCAGGAGTATGGGCTGGCGTGTAGTGGGGCGGATGGCTCCGGCACGCGTGACGGGGTGGCCAACGAGCGCGTTCACGAGGGTAGATTTGCCCGCACCGGTAGAACCTCCGACGACGGCCAGCAGCGGAGCGTCGAGGCTCCGGTACCGCGGGAGGATGTAGTCATCGAGTTGGGCTACCGAATTGCGGATCTCCAACCTTGCCTGCTCCACGCCGGGAAGCGCCAGCGGCAGCGATACTGAAGCCAGGTCGCTGTGAACGGACTCCAGGAGCGCGACCGCGCCAGCTGACTGCTCTACTGGCTTCTGGCTCTGGGGCGGCCTGTCAGGCCGCGGAGGCTCGGTGAAGGAGGTCACAGCATCATCATGCCAGTTTGGGGAATTTTGCGGGTCAGGCATGGCCGGAGCGCTGGCCGGCCAGTCAAATCGATCCGCCAGGCACATGGGGCCGGTTAAACAGATCAGGCCCCGGGCTGCTGCCCGGAGCCTGATCATTGGTGACCCCAGCGGGATTCGAACCCGCGTTACCGCCGTGAGAGGGCAGCGTACTAGGCCGCTATACGATGGGGCCGCGTACTTTCCAACTAGCATTTCTGCCGGCCAGCCAAGTGATTCTTTCATACACTCGGCTTGTGTTTCAAATTGACGATTCTCTTTGAAACTCCCGAAAATCTGCGGAACACCGCGGATTTTTCAGAGCTGGGATACCAGGACTCGAACCTAGAATGACGGTACCAGAAACCGTAGTGTTGCCAATTACACCATATCCCAATGGAACTTTCGGGCCGGTTCAGCAGGACCAATCCTGCGCTCCGAGCGCCTCAGCACGAGTAATTACTTTACCCGAGAGTTTTGCCCGGCACAAATCGAGCGGACGGACCCTCCAAGAACGGCGCTAAGCGGCCCGTTTCGGTGGCACCGGGACCTCCGTGGCAGGAAAATCCTTGCCAAGCCGGGGAAAATAAGTTTACGCTCGGTAAGTTACCGCCGAGTAACAGCCCCTCCCCCGCCCCCATGCTGGCCGAGTTGCAGCCTTTTTTGATTGTTAGCTGCATCACAGCCCCGGGAGTGCCCGGCAGCAAAGCCGCCGCCGGAAACCCGTCGAGAGGAATTATCCGTGCCACAGAGCCGTGCCACCATGCCCAGCAAAACCCGAACCCGGGCCCAACAGCTTGCCGTCGCCATCCTGGCGCTTCTGCTCATGGCGCTGCTGGGGTTCTACACCGTCGTGACGGGACGCGTCGCAGACGGTTCGGCCAGGTTGCAGGACGGGGCAGAAAGGGCGTCAGCCGGCGCGGAGCAGCTGAAAGCGGGTGCTGGCAGGCTTTCCGGCGGTGCCGGACAGGCCAATGCAGGGTCCGTCAAACTTTCTGAGGGCGCGGAAAAGATCTACACCGGCATCAGCGGCAAACTGGCGCCGGGGGCCAACAGGCTCGAAACCGGTGCCGGCCAGCTCGCCGCAGGTGCCGTCAAGATCGAAACGGATGTCAACAACAAGCTCGCCCCTGGCGTCTACAAGGTGGATGACGGTGCCCACAAGCTTGCGGCCGGATCCGTGCAGTTGTCCGCAGCCCTGACGCAGACCCCGGCGGGGAATGCCCCGAATAACCTGGCCGACGGCGCCACCAGGCTTGACGGCGGTGCAGGGCAGCTGGCGGCGGGAACCGGTGAACTTGCTGCCGGCACGGACAAGTTGGAGGCCGGCACCGTGCAACTCAAGGGCTACCGGGGTGCGAACAACGATCCCGCGGCAGGTACCGGAACGGCGGCGCTGGCACAGGCCTTGGAGCTGCTGGAGTCCGCGGCGTCGGATCCCGTCCAGGGGCTGGTTCCGTTGTCTGTGGTCAAGGACAAGATCGCCAAGATCCGGGCGGGGGCACAGAAGCTGGACGCCGGAGCCTCGCAGCTGCAGGCAGGCGCGGAACAGCTCAACGCCGGCGCGGCACGTCTGGATGCGGGGGCAGGGCAGCTTCACGCCGGAACGGGAAAGCTGACCGCTGGGTTCAGCACGCTGGCAGGCAGGCTGAACAGCACGGATCCGAACAACCCCGGCGTCGTGATGGGCACCCGTCTCCTCGCGGAAGGAACGGCCAAGCTCCGAGTCGGGATGGACGGTGTGCCGGGAGACCCTGCCCATCCGGGGTTGCTCAAAGCCACCGCCAGGATCACGCAGGGAAGCTCGCGGCTCGCCGCGGGAACCTCGGCGCTCAACGCCGGCATCAAAGGCGACCCCACAAATCCCGGCAGCCAGGGGTTGCTCAGCGGGTCCAGGGCACTCGCTGCCGGGGCCTCGAAGCTCTCGGACGGCAACACCAGGCTTGCAGCCGGCTCCACCCGGCTTGCAAGCGGAGCGGCCAAGCTCGCCGATGGCAACACCAGGCTTGCAGCCGGCTCCACCCGGCTTGCAAGCGGAGCGGCCAAGCTCGCCGATGGCAACGCCCGGATCGCCGAAGGCACGGGCACGCTCCACTCAGCCATCGCCGCGGTTTCGCCGTCGAACCATGTTGGCCAGTCCGATGCCGCGATGGCCGTGGCGCTGGTGGGAGTCCTTAGCCTCGGCTCGGTCGCTGCCTACCTCATCCTGAGGAACCGGGGACTGCGAATCCAGGCGCTCCGAAACCGGGCGTTCCGAAACCCGGCGCGAAACAGCCTGCCGTTGCAGGAGAGCCCTTAGTCCCTGGCCAGCAGCTCCAGCAGGGTGCCGACCTCGTGCCCCTGAAAGCCCGGGGCGGCCTCCCCGGTGCGGTTCAGCCACACGCCCAGCAGTCCTGCCGCCGTCGATCCTTCAGCGTCGAGCAGGCGGTTGTCCCCGACATACAGCGTGCTGTCCGCGGAGCTGTCCAGAAGCCGCACGCCCTCCAGGTAGATTGCCGGATCCGGCTTGGGCACCCCCACGGTATCTGTGCCCACCAGAACGCGGATCCGTTCAAGCCCGGCACTGTCGAGCTTGACGCGCTGGTAGTCATGCACGTTGTTGCTCACCGCCCCGTAGGGTATGCCGGCAGCGTCCAGCGCATCCAGGAGGGGTACGACGTCCTCGAACGCCCTGACGTAGCTGGGCTGCAGGCGCGAATAGGAACTGAGCCAGTTGCGGGATTCCTCACCTTCGCCCAGGTCGACGCCGAAATGGCCCAGCGCCGCCCGGCCCCGGAGCAGCCGCTGCTCATTGAAGGTCAGTTCGCCGGCCAGGTAGCGGTCGTAGTAGTGCGTGGTTTCGTGGGTGAAGATCCTGCCGAACTTCTCCCACCCGGCCTGGTCCAGGCCGGGCAGGAGATGTTCGCTGACATCGCGCAGCGCGGTGGTCATGGCGAAGCCCAGGTCAACCAGGGTGTCGTCGATGTCGAAAAGAACGCCTCCCACCGCGCCGAACCGGCGGTCCAGGACGGCTCGCTGCATGGATTCGGTCGCTTCCACGGCCGCCGGCCGGGACATCAGCCGCGGAAGGCGCGCAGCCGCGCCAGCGACGATTCCTTGCCCAGGATCACCATGGACTCGAACAGCGGCGGTGAGATTCTGCGCCCGGAGATGGCCGTGCGCACTGGCCCGAATGCCAGCCTCGGCTTGATGCCAAGGTCCTCCACGAGGGCCTGCTTCAAGGCGGTCTGGATGTTCTCAGCGTTCCAGTCGTCGATGGGCTCGAGCGCCGCCACGGCAGCGTCGAGAACCTCCTGGAGGTTCTGGGGCAGTCCCTTGCGGGCGTCGTCCGCGACGTCGATCGCGTCGTCCTTCTTGAACAGGAAGGCGAGCATTTCCGGAGCTTCACCCAGCAGGGAGATGCGCTCCTGGATCAGCGGGGCAGCCTCGGCGAGGATCTCCTCCTGCCGTTCACTCAGGCTCTCCCCGACGAATCCAGAGGCCCTGAGGTACGGGACCAGGCGTCCGCGGAAGTCCTCCGGGTCGAGCATGCGGATATGCGTGCCGTTGATGGCTTCGGCCTTCTTGATGTCGAAGCGGGCCGGGTTGGCGAGTACGTCGTTGACGTCGAAGTGCTCGATCAGCTGCTCCACCGTGAAGATGTCCTCGTCGGCGGACAGGCTCCAGCCCAGCAGCGAGAGGTAGTTCAGCAGGCCTTCGGGGATGAAGCCACGGTCCCGGAGCAGGAACAGGTTGGACTGCGGATCGCGCTTGGAGAGCTTCTTGTTGCCCTCTCCCATGACGTACGGAAGGTGGCCGAAGACCGGCATGTAGCTGGCGACGCCGATGTCCATGAGCGCGCGGATCAGCACCACCTGACGGGGCGTGGAGGACAGCAGGTCCTCACCGCGGAGGACGTGCGTGATGCCCATCAGGGCGTCGTCGACCGGGTTGACCAGCGTGTACAGCGGGGAACCGTCGGCGCGGACAATGACATAGTCCGGGATGCTGCCGGCCTTGAAGGTGATCTCGCCACGGACCATGTCGGTGAAGGTGACGTCCTCATCCGGCATCCGGACGCGGAGCACGGGCTTGCGGCCCTCGGCCTGGAACGCCGCCAGCTGCTCCTCGGAGAGCTCACGGTCGAAGTTGTCATAGCCCAGCTTGGGATCGCGGCCGGCTGCCCGGTGGCGGGCTTCGACCTCCTCCGGCGAGGAGTAGCACTCGTAGGCGTATCCGGCGTCGATCAGCTTGGCCACGACGTCCTTGTAGAGGTCCAGACGCTGCGACTGGCGGTAGGGCTCGTGCGGACCCCCGACTTCCACGCCTTCTTCCCAGGAGATGCCGAGCCACTTCAGGGCCTCCAGCAGCTGCTGGTAGCTCTCCTCCGAGTCGCGCGCGGCGTCCGTGTCCTCGATGCGGAACACGAATGTGCCCTTGGTGTGCCGGGCGTGGGCCCAGTTAAAGAGGGCCGTGCGGATCAGGCCGACGTGCGGGGTGCCGGTGGGTGACGGGCAGAACCGGACGCGGACGGGAGTGTCGGCAGTGACTTCACGCGTGACTTCGAGGGGGGCAGAGCCGGGGACGGCGTTGGGCGCAGAAGGAGTAGTCATAGTGACTCCAACTTTACCGCCTGCCCGATCACGGATTTCGACGCAGGCTCCGGTGCGCACATCCGCTACGAAAACTGACGGCCGCACCGTGGATCCACGGTGCGGCCGTCCGAAATCGGAGCGAAAAGCAGTTAGCGGCGGACTATCGGGTTGGACAGCCTGCCGATGCCCTCGATTTCCACCTCGTACCGGTCACCGGCCTGCACGAGGTCGACGCCGGCCGGGGTGCCGGTCATGATGACGTCGCCGGGGAGGAGGGTAAACGCGCTCGAGACGATGGAAACAAGTTCCCGGACGCCGCGGATCATCTGGCTGGTGCTGCCGTCCTGGCGGAGTTCGCCGTTGAGCCACCCCTTGATGGACAGGTCCTCGGGGTCCAGTTCGGTTTCGATCCAGGGCCCCAGCGGCGCGGAGGTGTCGAACCCCTTGGCGCGGGCCCACTGCAGGTCGGTCTTCTGAACGTCCCGGGCGGTGAGGTCATTGCCGCAGGTGTACCCGAAGATGACGTCGTCCGCGCGTTCTTCCGGAACGTCCTTGCAGATCCGGCCGATGACGACGCAGAGCTCGGCCTCGTAGGAGACTTCATCGGAGAACTCCGGCAGCACGATGGGATCGTTCGGGCCTACCACCGAGGTGTTGGGCTTGAGGAACAGCAGGGGCTGCTGCGGCACTTCGTTGCCGAGCTCGCGGGCGTGCTCCACGAAATTCCTGCCCACGCCGATGACCTTGCTGCGGGGAATGATGGGTGCGAGCAGGCGGACGTCCTCCAGCTTGTGGCGGACGTGCGTGCGTTCCACGCCGTTGAAGAACGGGTCGCCGTTGATGACAGTAATTTCCTCACTGCCGGACTGGCCTTCAACAACGCCGTAGAGGGGATCAGAATCGACTACAAACCGGGCAATACGCATGGTTCCAAGCCTACAGTCTTGGTTCGGCTCCCTCGTCGCGTCCCGCCGTCAGGTCCGGTCGTGCAGGGTGCGCAGATACTCCAGCTGGGCAGCCACCGAATTCTCGGCCGCGCGCCGCACTGCCGGATCGACGTCGGCATAGACAACATCCGTGACCTCCGCGACTCCGGCCTTCCCGCCCAAGCCGGCGAGGGCCGCCCGGATCTGGCTGAGCCGGTCCAGGCGGTGGCTGCGGTAGTCCCGGACCACGGCGTCGAGTGCCGGAAGGACCGGACCATGCGCAGGCAGCACGGTGGCTGGCCCCAGCAGTTCCAGCCGGTCGAGGGAAGACAGGTAGTCATCCAGACGGCCGTCCGGGTGGTCCAGAACGGTAGTCCCGCGGCCCAGGATCGTGTCGCCGGTGAGCACGGAACCGGCCGGCCCGTCGAGGGGCAGGTGGAAGCAGACCGAATCGGAGGTGTGGCCCGGGGTGGCGACCACCCGGACTTCGGTTCCGGCAACTGCGATGGTCTCACCGGGCCGGAGCGGCGCGGCCCCGATGCAGTGCGCCGGGTCGGCCGCGCGGACGGGCGCACCCGTCAGTTCGTGGAGGCGTGCCGCCCCGGCGGTGTGGTCCGCATGGCGGTGGGTGATCAGGATCAGTTCCACGGAACCAGCAGCGGCCAGCGCCTGGAGGTGCGCCTCGTCGAGCGGGCCAGGGTCCACCACAGCGGTCCCTGGATGGCCCCCTGCACTAATAAGGTACGAATTGGTGCCGTCCAGGCTCATGGGCCCGGGGTTCGGGGCCAGGTGGAACCTGGTCAGCGGGCTGCTGGCTTTGAGGGCTGGCGTGATGTCCGGATTCACAGTCCCATTCTTGCATTTCCGGGAAACGCCGACGGCGGGCGGCCGGTTCAGTGCCGCAACGGCACCACCCCGGCCACCCGCCGTCGTACGTACAAAAGCGTCAGGCGAGCCGGGTCAGCCAGCCGTGGGTGTCGGCGACCTTGCCCGTCTGGATGCCGAGCAGCTGCTCGCGGATGGCCATGGTGGTTTCGCCAGCCTTGGCGTCCTCCGAACCGATGAACTCCGTGTCGTCCTTAAGGACGCCGATGGGTGTGATGACGGCGGCGGTGCCGCAGGCGAAAACCTCGGTGATGTCACCGGAGGCCACGCCGTCACGCCATTCATCCAGCGTGATCTTGCGCTCTGCGACTTCGCGGCCCATGTCCTTGGCCACCTGCATGACGGACATCCGCGTGACGCCCTCAAGAATGGTTCCGGTCAGGGCGGGCGTGACCAGCGAGCCGTCCTTCATCACGAAGAACACGTTCATGCCGCCCAGTTCCTCTACCGCGTTGTCGTTGAACTGGTCGAGGAACAGCACCTGCTTGCAGCCGTGGGCCTCAGCTTCCTGCTGCGCGATCAGCGACGCCGCGTAGTTGCCGCCACACTTCGCGGCGCCGGTACCGCCGCGGCCTGCGCGGGCGTACTGTCGCGAGATCCAGATGGAAACGGGCTTCAGCTCGCCGCCGAAGTAGTTGCCTGCCGGCGACGCGATGACCCGGAAGGACACCTCGCGGGCGGCGCGGACGCCCAGGAATGCCTCGGTGGCGATCATGAAGGGACGCAGGTAAAGGGCCTCGCCGTCGCCGGCCGGGACCCATTCCTTGTCCGCGGCCACGAGTTCACGGATGGCACCCAGGAAGTACTCGGCCGGAATCTCCGGCAGGGCCAGGCGGCGGGCGGACTGGTTCATGCGCGCGGCGTTGGCCTCGGGCCGGAAGGTCCAGATGGTGCCGTCGGCGTGCCGGTAGGCCTTGAGCCCTTCGAAGATCTCCTGCCCGTAGTGCAGGACGGCTGCCGAGGGGTCAAGCATGATGGGCCCGTAGGCCTCAATCCGGGCATCGCGCCAGCCGCCCTGTCCGTTTTCATCGACGCTGTAGTCAACGATCGCGGTGTGGTCGGTGAAGTAGTTGCCGAAACCCGGGTTCGCCAGGATGGCTGCACGCTCTTCAGCAGACTTCGGGGTGGCCGACGGCTGCTGGGTGAATTCGACGCCATGGGCAGTCTGAGTCATGGTTCCTCCACTGTCGGCTGCCTGGCATGTGAACGTGGTTCAGCATCGGACCACGGCAGCATTTTGGTCATTCAGGTCAAGCTTACGCCTGCTGGACGGGGCTAAACGGCAGCGGCAATGGCGTCGCCAATGGCGCTGGTGGTCCGCGCTTCGCCGTTGCGGCTTTCGACGTCGGCCACCACCGCGGTCTCGATCTTGCGTGCCGCGTCGGAGAAGCCCAAATGGTCCAGCAGCAGCGCCGCCGACAGGATGGCGGCCGTGGGGTCCGCCTTCTGCTGCCCGGCAATGTCCGGAGCGGATCCGTGAACCGGTTCAAACATGGACGGGGCCGTCCGGTCCATGTTGATGTTGCCGGATGCTGCCAGTCCGATGCCGCCGGTGATGGCCGCAGCGAGGTCCGTGATGATGTCGCCGAAGAGGTTGTCCGTGACGATCACGTCGAAGCGTGAGGGGTCGGTGACCATGAAAATCGTGGCGGCGTCGATGTGCAGGTAGTCGTGGCTGACTTCGGGGAATTCCTCGGCGACGGCTTCCACCGTGCGCTTCCACAGGTGCCCGGCGTACACCAGGACGTTGTGCTTGTGGACCAGGGTCAGCTTCTTGCGCGGGCGCTCGCTGGCGCGCCGGAACGCATCGCGCACCACGCGCTCCACGCCATGCGCGGTGTTCAGCGAGACTTCCGTGGCCACCTCATGGCGGGTGCCGGCACGCAGGGTGCCGCCGTTGCCCACATAGGGGCCTTCGGTGCCTTCCCGGACCACGATGAAATCAATGGCTCCAGGGGCGGACAGCGGGCTGCCCACGCCGCCGTAGAGCCTGGAGGGACGCAGGTTGACGAAGTGGTCAAGGCTGAACCGCAGCTTGAGGAGCATCTCGCGCTCGATGATGCCGGAGGGGATCCGGGTGTCCCCGGGGGCGGCGCCGACCGCGCCGAACAGGATGGCGTCGCGGGTCCGCAGGTCCTCGAGCACGGACTCCGGAAGTGTCTCGCCGGTCTCCAGCCAGTGCTGCGCACCGAGCTTGTAGTGGGTCTGCTCGAGGGTGACGCCTTCGGCGGCGACCACTTTTTCGAGGACCTTGATGGCTTCGGCGATGACCTCGGGGCCAATGCCGTCACCGGGGATGACAGCGAGATTGATCGTTGATGCGCTCATGTTTTCAGGGTAGCCAAGCCATCCACATTCTGGTCAAACCGTCTCATTATTCGAGCAGCGCCGCGACGGGGGGATTAAAGGCGAACGCTCCCCCGCCCTTCCGGTGAAGGGTGAGGGAGCGTCCGGCAGGGGGCTACGCTTCGGCGGGCTCTTCGTACTTGGGGAAGACCGGTGCCGGCGCGGGCAGTTCGGTGCCGGCGACAATCGGCGTCGGGATGGCAGCGAACTGCCGGGCGTCGCCCTCCGGCTGCCCCAACGTGCCCAGAAGGGCCGCCGACGCCCCCGGCATGACCGGCTGCGCCAGGATCGCGACGATGCGAAGCACCTCAAGGGTCACGTACAGCACAGTCCGCATGCGTTCGACGTCGGACTTCCGCAGGACCCAGGGGGCCTGCTCGGCGAAGTACGCGTTGGTGTCGCCCAGCACACCCCAGATCGCTTCAAGGGCACGGCTGAATTCCTGCTTGTCGAAGGCGGCGCGCGCCTGCTCAAGCAGGCCGTTCGCCTGGGCCAGGATGGCCTGGTCCTCGGCGGTGAAGGCTCCGGGGACCGGCACCCGGCCTTCGCAGTTCTTCGCCACCATGGACAGCGACCGCTGCGCCAGGTTTCCGAAGTTGTTGGCGAGGTCCGAGTTCATCCGCCCCACGATCGCCTCGTGGTTGTAGCTGCCATCTGCGCCGAAAGGCACTTCACGGAGGAAGAAGAACCGGACCTGGTCCAGGCCGTACTGGGCTACGAAGTCGGCCGGGGCCACCACGTTGCCCAGCGACTTCGACATCTTCACTCCATTGTTGTGCAGGAAGCCGTGGATCATCACGCGCCGCGGCAGTTCCAGGCCGGCACTCATCAGAAAAGCAGGCCAGTAGATGGCGTGGAAGCGCGAGATGTCCTTGCCGATCACGTGGACGTCGGCAGGCCAGAATTTCCTGAAGGACGCCGATTCCACATCCGGGTATCCGGCGCCGGTCAGGTAGTTCGTCAGGGCGTCCACCCATACGTACATGACGTGCTTGTCGTTGCCGGGTACCGGAACGCCCCAGTCAAAGGTGGTGCGGCTGATGGACAGGTCTTCGAGGCCGCGCTTGACGAAGCTGATGACCTCGTTGAAACGGGACTGCGGGGCGCCGAACTCCGGCTGCGCCTCGTAGAGCGCCAGCAGCTTGTCCTGGTAGTTGGAGAGGCGGAAGAAGTAGCTCTCCTCGGCCGTCCAAGTGACAGGGGTGTCGGTCTCCTTGGTGTACCGGTCGCCGTCCTCCTTCACCACGGTGTCGTCTTCCACGTAGTAGGCCTCGTCGCGGACGGAGTACCAGCCTTCGTACTTGGAGAGGTAGATGTCGCCGTTGGCTTCCATCTTCTTCCAGATGGCCTGCGAAGCGGTGTAGTGGTCGGTGTCCGTGGTGCGGATGAAGCGGTCGTAGGAGATCCCCAGGGCAGCGTGCGCCGCCTTGTAGATTTCCGCGTTCCGGTCCACGAGCTCCTTCGGCGTGACACCTTCCTTCTCCGCGGCCTGGGCGATTTTCAGACCGTGCTCGTCAGTGCCCGTCAGGAACATCACGTCGTAGCCATCGAGCCGCTTAAAACGGGCCATTGCATCGGTGGCAATGTACTCATACGCGTGGCCGATGTGCGGCACACCGTTGGGGTAGGTGATGGCCGTGGTGATGTAGAACGGGCGCTTGTCTGGGGAAGTCACGGGCGGAACGTTACCTTTAGTGCGGAGGGATGAATCTAGATCAGTTCGGTCAGCGTATCGCTCAGCCGGACCAGTTCGTGGTCATGTGAAGCAACGAGGACGGCAATCCCGTCGGACGTCGTGTCCTTAAGGATGCTGATGATGCGGTTGGCGGACGCGCGGTCCAGGCTGGCTGTGGGCTCATCCACTACCAGGACGCGTGTTCCCAGAATCAGGGCCCGGGCAATGGCGACGCGCTGGCGCTCACCGCCGGAGAGCTGGGCTGGGCGGTGCCTCATCCGGCGGCCAAGTCCCACAAGATCCAAGAGGTCCTTGGCCATGTCGCGGCGCTTATCCACTTCACCGTCCGGGACTGCGGGCAGCAGGACATTTTCAAGGGCACTCATGCCGTCGATCAGCGCCCCGCCCTGGTCGACGTAGCCGATCAGGGCACGCCGGCGGTCAGCGATCTCGTCATCGCCCATGCTTTCGAGCGACTGCCCCTCCCACAGCACCCGGCCCGACGTCGGCAGGGTGAGTCCCGCGCCCACGGTCAGGATGCTGGTCTTGCCGGAGCCGCTTCGGCCGGCGACACAGTGCATCTCACCTGCGTGGAGCGTCAGGTCGAAGCCCTCCACCACGCTGACGGCGTCGGCTCCGCCTTTTCCGCCGCCGTAGCGGATGGTGATATTGCTCAGCTCGAGCGGGGTACCGTGATCGGCGGCCTTGACGAGGGTGTTGGCGCGCGTCTGGAGCGAGCCCTCGCCGTCGTCGTTCCCGCGCGCCCGGCGAAGGTTAAGGTCGTTGGTCATTGGACTACTTTCGTTGCAATCGGAATCCAGCAAAGTACGGCCACGAGCCCGGCCACGGCGGCCCAGAGCGCGGCATAGGGGGCCAGGAGCAGCCCCACGCCCAGGGCGCCCAGCACGCCCAATGGCACAGCCACCGCGCCCACCAGGGCATTTTCGAAGAAACGGACCTGGCCCAGCATGTCGGGGTTCCAGCCCATGGCCTCAAGGGTGCCCAGGTACTGGCGCTTGGCCTGCAGTTCAAAGCGGCCGGTGACGAGCGTCAGCAGGAGTCCCACCGCAACTCCGGAGAGGCCCAGGACGATGCTTGGCAGGGCGACGCTGGCAGCAGCCAGGCCGCTCAGTGCGCTGGCGCCGGCGGCACGCGGGATGTCGATCAGCAGGGCGATCAGGCCGCCCACTGCTGCACCGAACACTCCGACGGCCACGGCAAGCGAGATGGCATTGAAGCGGTTGGTGCTCAGCTGCCGGTTTGCGAACGTCAGGGGCGAGTCGACGGCGATGAGCCGCTCGTCGTGCTGGGGTTCCTGGTCGATCTCCTCGCGGTGGCGGAGCTGCTGGGCTGCAAAGAAGGCCGCGGCCGCATACAGGAACAGCACCGACGCCGAGACAATCACCGTGGCGAGGTTCCAGCTCAGCAGGCTCAGGACGATACCCGCGACGGCCAGAAGCCCGGCGCCGACGGCAAATTCCTCCAGCACCCACGAGCGGATCCGCCGCTGGGTCCAGCCCATGGCGCGCAGGGTGCCGGCCTCGCGGCGGCGCTGCCGGACGTAGCTGACGGTGGAGGCGCCTGTCAGCAGCGCAGCGCCGCAGAGGGTGAGGAAGAGAAGCGTGAGGTTGGTGGCGGTCAGCGAGCCGGACACGGCGTCGGCAGCATCCTGCCTGACCCATGATTGCTGGACGGTGCCCAGCGCAGATTCCTTGCCGGCGTCGTCCTTGGAGTAGCCGGGGACGAAGATGTTGGCGTCCTCGCGCGCAGAGCCGGCCACGATGGTGGCCTCAAGGCCCATGTCCCGGATCTCGTTGGCGAGCTTTTCAACCTCCGGCTGGGCCTGCTTCCAGCTTCCAGGCGCGCTGGCCCGGACGCGCACGGCGTCGATGACCGAGGTGTTCTTCTCGAACCCGCGTGCGGCCGCGAGACCGTAGAAGTCCGTGATGGCGCCGGCCGACTGGCTGACCAGCCCGGTGGCACTGAGTGACGGCTTGAGCGTGGTGTCCTGGACATCCTTGCCCTGGGCGTCCTTGGTCAGCGTCAGCGGAGTGGGGTCGTAGCCGCCCAGCGGAAGCCTGTTCACATCCCCAGCCGCTTCTTTGACGGCGGCGGGGTCGAACGTCCCGTAGACCATGGCCAGGGGTGCGGCGAGCTTCTTCCCCGTTTCGAGGTTGTCCCGGTAGGAGCGCTCATCGACCGGATTGCGCTGGGTCTGGTCCACAGGTTCCCCGGCCGCTGTCTTCTCCGGAAGACGGTTGACGGTGACCCACTCGCCCGGCGTTGCGGTCTTGTCGACAGCACCGTTGCCCGCGGTGGAGCCATCCGTGTACTTGGGAGCTGACGCGAAGTTCGTGCTCCAGGCGGCAGGGGTGTAGAGGCCGCGGCTGAAGTTCGACGAGTTCCCCAGCAGCTTGGAGTAATCGGTGGATCCCGGCCAGGCGAGGGCAAAGGGCGATTTGGAGACGAACGGAAGGTAATCCTTGTCCAGGGACCGGTCCACCGTCCCGACCTCCTTGACCACGTTCCCGGAGTCATCGATTTCCTCGATCTTCACCGAGTATTTCAGGTCAACGGACGTGCCCGAGCGGACAATCAGGGGTATGGCCTGGGAATCCTCGGTCAGCTGGCCGTTCAGTTTGGCCTGCTGGTACTGGGTCATCAGCGGCGCCCAGTACTTGAGCTTCACGCCCAGGAAATCGGGCCCCTCCTCGAGTTCCTTCATGCCGATGCCGGTGGTGAAGAGGCTTTCGAAGTGGCGTCCGATCGCGCCCGCGTTGCGGGCGTCGGCCGGCGGTGCCTTCTCCAGCGGGGCAAGGAAGTCGCCGGCGGTTCCCAGCAGTGCGCGCTCCGAAACGGGGTCGACGGCGACCACAGACTCGGTGACCTCCGGCGCCATGGGCAGGGCTACGGAGAGGTTGAAGAGGTTGTGCTCGGATCCGCCCGCGGGTGCCGGGAACTTGATGCCCGTCTCACCCTCGGGTCCGGCAATGCGGATGCTTTTGCCGCCGGCGGCCTGTTCTTCGACGAGTCGGGCCTTGCCGAGGGTTCCTTCCGCGGTGGACTTGAAGAGAGTCTGCTCGGAAGCGCCGTCGGAACTGGTGGCGCTGGCCGTCAGGCGGTACTTCTTGGGAGTATCGCTGAGGACCGACTGTGCGGCCGGCCACTTGCTGGGATCTGTGCCGCCCGGCTGGCTTGCCGTAGCCGTGCCCACCAGCCCGGCGTTGAAGCCGAGGTAGTCCATGGCCTCAAGCCGCGGGGCTTCCAGGTTCTGGGTGACGCGGGAGACCAGGCTGATGGGGGCTGCGACCGAGGTGCCCGAGAGGTCCCTGATGCCCTGCAGCTGGCCGAAGCTGATGCCGCCCTGGCCGTTGGCGATCTCCGGCTGCATCAGTGCACCCCCGGAACCCGCCTTGGCCTGGACCAGGATGTCATAGAGCCCGCGCGAGTTTTCGTCCACGGTCCGGTTCAGCGCTGCCTGCGACTGGTTCTGGACGAGGACGGACAGGCACATGGCGGCGATCAAAATGGCAGCGGTCAGCAGCAGCACTTTGCTTCTGATGAACCTCTGGACGGCGTTCATTGGGCTCCCTGAAACCTGGATTGCGTGCGCACGACTCGATCACCTTTGGAGGTGGAGGTTTCCCTTGCGGGCGTGCAAAAAGTATTGGCCGGTCTGCCGGCAAGATCCTTAATTCGGACGTAGCCATTGTACGCAGACCGGCCAATCATATTTAGCCGGGGTGTCCTCCCTGCCGCGCAGAGTTCACCCCGGGGCGGGATCCCTAGTCCTCGAGATCCACTTCGCGCACCATTTCCGCACCGATGCCGGCCTTGATGGCATCCAGCACCTGCTGCGGGACGGAGCTGTCGATGGTGAGCAGCGCCAGCACCTGGCCGCCCTCTGCCTGGCGTGCCACCTGCATGCCGCCGATGTTGATGTTGTTCATACCCAGGATGTGGCCGATCGTACCGATGACGCCGGGCCTGTCAGCGTAGGACACCACCACGAGGTGTTCGCTGATGGGGATTTCGACGTCGTAGCCGTTGACGCCAACGAGCTTCTGCACCTGCTTCGGGCCGGTCAGGGTGCCGGCAACGGAGATCTGGCTGCCGTCGCTCAAGGCTCCGCGCAGGGTCAGGACGTTGCGGTAGTCCTCGGCATCGGGAGTCGTGATGAGGCGGGTGTTGATGCCGCGCTGTTCAGCGATGACGGGCGCGTTGACGTAGGACACCTGCTCGGTGACAACGTCAGCGAAGATGCCCTTGAGGGCAGCGAGCTCCAGGACCTTGACGTCGAGGGAGGCGATCTCACCGGCAACCTCAACGTCGATCTGGGTCAGGGAGGCGTGGGTAAGGGCTGTGAAAATGCGGCCCAGCTTCTCGATCAGTGGGATGCCCGGGCGGACGTCGGGGGCGATCACGCCGCCGGCAACGTTGACCGCATCCGGCACGAGCTCACCGGCGAGGGCGAGTCGTACTGACCTGGCCACGGAAACGCCGGCCTTCTCCTGGGCTTCGTCCGTGGAGGCACCCAGGTGCGGGGTGACCACAACATTGTCCAGCTTGAAGAAGGGCAGGTCTGTGCTGGGCTCCTGGACGAAGACGTCCACTGCCGCGCCGGCGATCTGGCCGTCCTGCAGTGCCGCGTAGAGGGCTTCCTCGTCAACGAGTCCGCCACGGGCCACGTTGATGACGTAGGCCGTGCGCTTCATCTTGGTGAAGGCGTCAGCGCCGAGCATGCCGACCGTTTCGGGGGTCTTGGGCATGTGGATCGTCACGAAGTCCGACTGGGCAAGCAGCTCATCCAGGGTGACAAGCTTCACGCCGAGCTGGGCAGCGCGGGCGGAGGTGATGTACGGATCGTACGCGAGGATTTCCGTGTCGAAGCCCTGGAGCCGTGCGGCCACCAGGGCGCCGATCCGGCCCAGGCCAATGATGCCGATCTTCTTCTCGAAGAGTTCGATGCCCGTGTACTTGGAGCGCTTCCACTCACCGTCCTTGAGGGCGGCGCTGGCCTGCGGAATGTGGCGCGCCAGGCTCAGGATGTGGCCGACCGTGAGTTCGGCGGCGGAGACGATGTTGGACGTCGGGGCGTTGACCACCATGACGCCGGCCTGCGTGGCCGCCTTGATGTCAACGTTGTCCAGCCCGACGCCGGCGCGGGCGATGACCTTCAGGTTCTTCGCCGCTGCGATGGCTTCGGCGTCCACCTTCGTGGCGGACCGCACCAGGATGGCGTCGACGTCCGCAATGGCAGAGAGCAGCTGGGAGCGGTCGGCGCCGTCGGTCTGGCGGATTTCAAAGTCCGGGCCAAGGGCCTCGATTGTGGCGGGCGAAAGTTCTTCGGCGAGCAGTACTACGGGTTTTGACACGGCTGATCCTCTGCGTTGCAGTCCGGGGGATGAATTAAGTCTAGGCTGACGGAAAGGCCGGGCTCACATTGTTAAGTGTGAACCCGGCCTCACTGTCGCGTTCTGAAGGGCTCCTAAGCGAAAGCCTCAGCCCTAGCGGGCTGCAGAGCCTTCGACGTAGTCCTCGTCCTGCTGCTGCCAGGAGAACAGGGAGCGAAGTTCGCGGCCCACACCCTCGATCGGGTGCTGCTCTGCCTTTGCACGCAGTTCCTTGAATTCGGCGCCGCCATTGTCCTGGTCGTCAATGAAGCGCTTGGCGAAGGCACCGTTCTGGATGTCGGCGAGAACAGCCTTCATGTTTTCCTTCACCTCGGGGGTGATGACGCGCGGGCCGGAGACGTAGTCGCCGTACTCTGCGGTGTCGGAGACGCTCCAACGCTGCTTGGCAATGCCGCCTTCCCACATGAGGTCAACGATGAGCTTCAGCTCGTGAAGCACCTCGAAGTAGGCGATCTGCGGCTGGTAGCCGGCCTCGGTCAGGGTCTCGAAGCCGTACTGGACCAGCTGGGACACGCCGCCGCACAGGACGGACTGCTCGCCGAAGAGGTCCGTTTCGGTCTCTTCGGTGAAGGTGGTCTTGATGACACCGGCGCGGGTGCCGCCAATGGCCTTGGCGTAGGACTTGGCCAGCTCCCAGGCGGAACCGGTGGCGTCCTGCTCCACGGCGATGATGTCCGGGATGCCACGGCCGGCTTCGAACTCGCGGCGCACCGTGTGGCCGGGAGCCTTCGGGGCGATCAGGATGACGTCGACGCCCTCCGGAGCCTCGATGTAGCCGAAGCGGATGTTGAAGCCGTGTGCGAAAGCCAGGGCCTTGCCCGCGGTCAGCTTGTCCTTGATGGAGTCGTTGTAGATCGAGCGCTGGTGCTGGTCCGGTGCCAGGATCATGATGACGTCGGCCCATTCGGCGGCGTCGGCAACATTCTTGACCGTGAAGCCTGCTTCCTCGGCCTTGGCGATCGACTTCGAGCCTTCCTTGAGCGCGATGACAACCTCGACGCCGGAATCGCGCAGGTTCAGCGCGTGGGCGTGGCCCTGAGAGCCATAGCCGACAATGGCAACCTTGCGACCCTGGATGATCGACAGGTCGGCGTCGTCGTCGTAGAACATTTCAGTCACTGGGGTGTCTCCTTTGAGTGGATTCTTTATAGATGGTGGTCTGTGGTGCGGTAATGCCTAGGCATGCGCTGCAGGAAGGCTGTGCCTTAAGCGCTGCGCAACGCCCTGTCACTCATGGAGCGGGATCCCCGTCCAACGGCCAAGGTGCCGGACTGCACGATTTCGCGGATACCGAAGGGCTCGAGCACTGAAAGGAGTGCCGTGAGTTTTTCTGGGTGGCCGGTTGCTTCAATGACCACGGAGTCTGTGGAGACGTCGACCACTGAAGCACGGAACAGGTCTGCAGCCTGGGTCACCTGCAGGCGTGTTGCGGCATCTGCACGTACCTTGACCAGGATGTGGTCACGCTGTACGGAAGATTCTGAGGTGAGTTCAACAATCTTGATCACGTTGACCAGCTTGTTCAACTGCTTGGTGACCTGTTCGATCAGGTCACCGTCGGCGTCGACGACAACGGTCATCCGGGACATGCCCGGGACTTCCGTCGGGCCGACGGCCAGGGAATTGATGTTGAAGGCCCGGCGCGCGAAGAGGCTCGCGACGCGGGTCAGCACACCGGGCTTGTCTTCGACCAGAACAGACAGTGTGTGGCGGGGCATGTTCAGTCCTCCTCTTCCCATTCCGGGGTCATGTTGCGGGCAACCTGGATCTGGTCATTGCTGACGCCGGCGGGCACCATCGGCCACACCATGGAGTTAGGACTGACAACGAAATCAATAACCACGGGGCGGTCGTTGATTGCCAGGGCCTTCTGGATCGTGGCGTCGATGTCCTCGTCGCGTTCGCAGCGGAAGGACGCACAGCCGTAGGCCTCGCCCAGCTTGACGAAGTCCGGGATCCGGACGGTGTCGTGGCCAGTGTTGAGGTCCGTGTTGGAGTAGCGGCCCTCATAGAAAAGCGTCTGCCACTGCCGGACCATGCCCAGCGAGGAGTTGTTGATCACGGCGACCTTGATGGGGATCTTGTTGATGGCGCAGGTGGCCAGTTCCTGGTTGGTCATCTGGAAGCAGCCGTCGCCGTCGATGGCCCAGACCACACGGTCCGGCTCCCCCACCTTGGCGCCCATGGCTGCGGGAACCGCGTAGCCCATGGTGCCGGCGCCGCCCGAGTTCAGCCAGGCGTGCGGGCGCTCGTACTTGATGAACTGCGCGGCCCACATCTGGTGCTGGCCCACGCCCGCAACGTAGATTCCCTCAGGGCCCGTCAGCGCGCCGATGCGTTCGATGACGCGCTGCGGGGCGCTGAGACCGTCCTCGGGCTCGGTCCACCCCAGCGGGTACGTGTCCTTCAGGTTGTTAAGGAACGTCCACCAGTTCGCGAGGTCCGGCGTGCCCGCGGTCCCGAACAGGGTCCGCACCGCTTCGGTGAGCTCCGGGATGATCTCCTTGACGGAGCCCACAATCGGGACGTCGGCCGTGCGGTTCTTGGAAATCTCGGCGGGATCGATGTCTGCGTGGATCACCTTGGCGTTGGGCGCGAACGACTTCAGGATGCCGGTAACCCGGTCATCGAAACGGGCGCCGAGGGTGATCAGGAGGTCCGACTGCTGCAGGGCCGTCACGGCGGACACAGTTCCGTGCATGCCGGGCATGCCGACATGCTGCGGGTGCGAGTCCGGGAAGGCGCCGCGTGCCATGAGCGTGGTGACCACGGGGGCACCGGTCAGCTCCGCCAGCTCCATCAGTTCGGCCGAGGCGTGGGCCTTGACCACGCCGCCGCCGACGTACAGCACAGGCTTGCTGGCTGCCGCGATCAGTTTGGCCGCCTCGCGGACCTGCTTGTTGTGCCCGCGGACCACGGGACGGTAGCCCGGGAGATCGATTTTCGGCGGCCAGGAGAATGTCATCTGGCCCTGCTGGGCGTCCTTGGCAACGTCTACAAGGACGGGTCCCGGCCGGCCCGTCGAGGCGAGGTGGAAGGCCTCAGCCATGACATGGGGGATGTCGTTGGGGTCCGTGACCAGGAACGAATGCTTGGTGATCGGCATGGTGATGCCGACAATGTCCGCCTCCTGGAAGGCATCGGTCCCGATGACTCCGCTGGACACCTGGCCGGTGATGGCCACGAGCGGGACGGAGTCCATGTGGGCATCCATGATGGCGGTTACGAGGTTGGTGGCACCGGGGCCCGAGGTGGCGATGCAGACGCCCACCCGCCCGGTGACCATGGCATAGCCTTGCGCGGCGTGGCCGGCTCCCTGTTCGTGACGGACCAGAACGTGGTTCATTTTGGAGGCCATCAGAGGGTCATAGGTGGGCAGGATCGCGCCACCGGGTAAACCGAAAATATCGTCGACGCCGAGTTCTTCGAGCGAGCGGACAATAGCTTGCGAGCCGGTCATCACCGTTGGGGGTACAACGTTGTTCGGCCCGAGGACAGGAGAGGCGGTTGCAGCAGTGTCGACGCCGACGGCGGTTTCAGCCGTCCGGTCGGCGCGTTCCGGAGCCTTGGGGGCTCCAGCGGACTTAGTAGCCATCAGCGAGGGGCTGATCGGCGATCCTTTGCTCATCGGACTCTTCCTTAGTGAATCTTGAATTGGGGCGGTGCTACATGAAAGCTGAAACTGCTGTCACGCTGGAAAATAAAAAAACCCCTCAGCCTGGCGGCTCTTCGAGGGGTTGCGCGTGACAGTTCGTTACCAGTCGGGCTATGGAGCCACGCGCTTGGTAAGTACGACGACGGCGCCGACGGTAACGAATGCGATCATGCGTTCAGTTTTCCCTCTGGTGGGATGCGTGTCAACGAAGCTGACCGCCGTCTCACCATTTGGACTTCATTGTCCATCAACCGAACATCCCGGTCCGGTCACTTCTCGCTCCTACCCCCGGCGAACGGCGCGAACGCCGATCGCCAGGGACCTAACGGAGCTTCTTATTAAGCCCTGCCGCCCTAACGGCGACGGGCTCAACTTTGTGTCACCCGCAGTATGCTCCGGTGGAGGCGCTGTGCACCAGCTTGGCGTACTTGGCCAGGACGCCCTTGGTGAACTTGGCCGGAAGCGGTTCCCAGCCGATCTTGCGGGACTCGAGTTCGGCGTCGTCGACCAGAAGATCGAAGCTCCGGGCAGCGATGTCCACACGGATACGGTCACCGTCCTTGACGAAGGCGATCGGACCGCCGTCGACCGCTTCAGGGGCAACGTGGCCGATGCACAGGCCCGTGGTGCCGCCGGAGAAGCGGCCGTCGGTCAGGAGCAGGACGTCCTTGCCGAGGCCCGCACCCTTGATGGCTCCGGTGATGGCGAGCATTTCGCGCATGCCGGGGCCGCCCTTCGGTCCTTCGTAGCGGATCACCACGACGTCGCCCGCCTTGATCAGGCCCTTGTCCAGCGCGTCAAGAGCACCCTGCTCGCGCTCGAATACCCGCGCGGTGCCTTCGAAGACGTCGGCGTCGAAGCCGGCGCTCTTCACCACGGCACCCTCAGGTGCCATGGAACCGTGCAGGATGGTGATTCCACCGGTCTTGTGGATCGGGTTGTCCAGCGCACGGAGGATCTTGCCGTCCAGGTCCGGCGGGTTGATGGACGCAAGGTTCTCCGCCAGGGTCTTGCCGGTGACGGTGAGGCAGTCGCCGTGCAGCAGCCCGGCGTCGAGCAGTGCGCGCATGATGACCGGCACGCCGCCGATCTTGTCGACGTCGGTCATGACGTAGCGGCCGAACGGCTTCAGGTCACCCAGGTGCGGGATCTTGTCGCCGATGCGGTTGAAGTCATCCAGGGTCAGCTCGACCTCGGCTTCGCGGGCGATGGCCAGCAGGTGCAGCACGGCGTTGGTGGAGCCGCCGAAGGCCATGGTCACGGCGATGGCGTTCTCGAACGCCTTCTTGGTCATGATGTCCCGGGCGGTAATGCCCAGGCGCAGCAGGTTCACCACTGCCTCGCCGGACTTGCGGGCAAACTCATCGCGGCGGCGGTCCGCCGAGGGCGGCGCCGCGGAACCCGGCAGGGACATGCCCAGGGCCTCGCCGATGCAGGCCATGGTGTTGGCCGTGTACATGCCGCCGCAGGCGCCTTCGCCCGGGCAGATGGCCTTTTCGATGCGGGTCAGGTCTTCCATGCTCATCTTGCCGGCAGCGCAGGCGCCAACGGCCTCAAAGGCGTCGATGAGGGTGACTTCCTTTTCGGAGCCGTCCTCGAGCTTGACCCAGCCCGGCATGATGGAGCCGGCGTACAGGAAGACGCTGGCCAGGTCCAGGCGCGCGGCCGCCATGAGCATGCCGGGAAGGGACTTGTCACAGCCGGCCAGCAGAACAGAGCCGTCGATCCGCTCGGCCTGCATCACCGTTTCCACGGAGTCAGCAATGACCTCGCGGGAGACCAGGGAGAAGTGCATGCCCTCGTGGCCCATGGAAATGCCGTCGGAAACGGAGATCGTGCCGAACTGCATCGGGAAGCCGCCGCCGGCGTGGACGCCCTCCTTGGCGCCCTGGGCCAGCCTGTTCAAGGAAAGGTTGCAGGGAGTGATCTCGTTCCACGAACTCGCGACACCGATCTGCGGCTTGGCGAAGTCGTCATCGCCCATCCCCACGGCCCGGAACATGCCGCGTGCCGGAGCCGCGTGAATGCCATCGGTGACGACCCGGCTCCGGGGCTTGATGTCAGGCTTGTTGTCGGTTGCGATCTGGGTGTCCTCACTCATGGGTCAAAGTCTATGACTCCGGCAACCGCGCCAACGACCTGGAATGGCCGGTTAAGCGGGATTTCCGGAATATTTCGATCAGATAGTGGACTCGCGTCTCAAATAATGGACTTCGCGGGCTCCGGGCGAGGGGCGCGTGGCGGCGGTCACACCTTTTCGAGGCCATCCGCGAGGGCCTTGGCTTCCGCCTTGAGCATGCCGAGGACACTCTGGATAGTGGTCCTTGCTGCCACCTCGGGCCGGGCAAGGGCCACGATGCTGCGGCGCGCCATCACTCCGGTCAGGGGACGGAGAACGAATCCCCTGCCTTGATTTCCCAGCGAGGTATAGCGCGGGAGCAGCGATAGCCCATGACCCGAGCTCACGAGCGCCTCCAGGACCCGAAGATCGGCAAAGAGCTGGGCGCGTACTGCCGTGGTGCCCGCCTGTGCCTCGATCTGCTGCAGGACGGTATCAAACGGGAACCCCTCCGGAACCCCCATCCAGGGAAACCCCACCACGTCCTGCGCCGTCAGACTGGGCTTAGAAGCCAGCACGTGCCCGGACGGAATGGCCACATCCAACGGTTCGTTCAGTAACGGCACCACCACCAGGCCCCGCCGCGCAAACACCTCCGGCCCGTCCACGCTGTGGGCAAGAACGATGTCATAGTCCGCCGCCAGGCCAGCGAATCCCGCCACGCCGGGATCCTCCAAGTGGGCTTCAAAGCGGAGTCCGTCGATTTCCTTCACTCGGTGCAGGAGCCCCGGCAGGAGCATCTCCGCTGCGCTGGGGAAGAAGGCGGCCTTGACCTGCGTCTGCCAGCCCCGGCGGTACGTGTCCACCGTTGCCTCCGCCCTGGCCATCGCGACGGCGACCTCTGCCGCCGCCCGCGCCATCGCGGCGCCGGCTTCGGTGAGCCTCACGCCACGGCCCGACTTCTCCATCAGCACCACTCCGAGCTCGTCCTGAAGCGTCTTGAGCTGCTGCGAAACGGCTGAGGGCGTGACGCCCAGCGCCTCGGCGGTGGCACCCACCGAGCCGCGGTCCGCCAGTTCCCTGAGTATCCGGAGACGCTTGAAGTCCATGAAGCGAGGCTACGTCACGCCCCGCGGACTCCTGAACGCTGCTTATCGGTCTGCGCACAGCACAGCCAGGCATTGACAAACCTAGACAGCCGTATTGACAGCGACGTACCGTCAAGCAACGGCAACCTCGCCTCGTGGACAGAAGGGCTTTGCTATGGAGTGGCTTATCTGGGTCATCGTCATCGTATTGATCATTGCCATCGTGTGGTGGCTGCTGAACCGCAACTCGGGCAAGACTGCAGGAGGCCGGGATGCGGCCGGGACCGACCAGGTAACGTCCTCCAATTCAAGGGCCAGCGCTTCCATGGCGGGCGCTTCCGGCAGCAGCGCTTCAGCCGCGGCTCCCGCTGCGGCCGCGGCTCCTGCTCCGGCCGGGGCGACTGGTTTCGCCAACACAGCAGGCGCCGGAGAAGCCGCCCGCACCGAAGCGCCCTCCCCAGCCGGCGCACCACCCGTCCGGCCTGACTCTTCCCCCGCAGCCCAGGCCGACCCGGAGGACGTGGAACCCGACATTGAGTCCTGGGACGCCGCCGCTTCACGCCCGCCGGCCGCCGCTTCACGCCCGCCGGCCGGCGCTCACGTGCCCTCCGGCGGCGACGTCGATGACTGGGACGATGACGAAGACAAAGCCGAATGGGACACCCAGTGGTCCGAAGCCGGATCAGCCGCGGCAACGCCCCAGCGCGCCGCGGAGTCCGCATCATCGGCTCCGGGCACCCCCGCGCATCACCCTGAGTACACCGAACAGCACGCCGCCACCCTGCCCGGAGCGGAGTCGGCCGCCGCCGAGGCCCTGGATGCCGAGGCAGAAACCCAGCAGAGAATCCAGTCGTCAGCCGCCACGGAGGCCGCAGCGAGCCACGGTGCCGAACCCGTGGGCCACGAAACCATGAGCCCCCGGGCTGCTGGCGCGGGGGCCATGGCCAACGAACCGCACCAGACCGAGGCTGCTGAGGCCCCTGACACGTCGGCCGCGGCTGCAGCGCCCACCTATGAGGGTGCCGCGGGCGCACCCGGTCAACCCTATGGCGAGGGTTCGGCCGCACCTTCAGCGGACGGAAGCGGTCCCGAGGGCTTCACAGTGAAGGCCGATACCGGATCGATGACCTATTACGACGAGGACAGCTCCGGTTACAACGAGGCGAGCGCGGAGGTGTGGTTCCTCTCGCCTGCCCATGCCGAGGCTGCCGGTTTCCGCGCTCCGCGCCGGACCCGGCGCTGAAAGCCGGCAACTAAGAGTGGTGGGCTGATCCCCCGTCCGGGACAGGCGGCAAAGTCATGATCACAGGCGGGGCGCGCATGGCATTGGCCAGCACCGCAGTCGCATCTTGCCTGCAGCCGGTCACAGGTATCGCTGCCACTGTGGCCTTGGCGCTCATGCTTGCCGGCTGCACCGGGAACGGCGGCAGCGCCCCGGACGGCAGCGGCGGCACGTCAACCGGCCCCTCTACGGGCACGGCCGCCGGTACCGTGCCGGGTCCGGGAGGTAGCACGGCCGCCAGTCCCGGGAAAAACGGCGCAACAGGCTCGGGCGAGCCGCAGGTCAGCGCCAAAATAGATGGCCTGCAGCTGCCGTGGTCAACGGTATTCCTGCCGGACGGAACAGCAGTCATCTCGGAGCGGGATTCCGCCCTCCTCAAAGCCGTCAGAGATGGCAGAATCACCACCGTCGGCCAGGTTCCGGGAGTGGTCCCCGGCGGCGAAGGCGGGCTCCTGGGGCTGGCCCTGTCCCCGGACTATGCCGCCGACCGCTTCATCTACCTGTACTTCACCGCGGCCGAAGACAACAGGATCGCCCGCCTTCGGATCGAACCGGAAGGGGCCGGTACGGGCAGCGGCCTGAGGCTGGGCGCTCCGGACGTCATTTTCTCCGGCATCCCCAAGGCGTCCACCCACAACGGTGGCCGGATCCGCTTCGGCCCCGACGGCTTCCTCTACGTGGGTACGGGCGACTCACAGCGCCGCGAACAACCCCAGGACCGGAATGCCCTGGGCGGGAAGATCCTCAGGCTGACCAGGGACGGCGAGCCGGCACCGGGCAATCCGTTCCCCGGCAACCCCGTTTACAGTCTCGGTCACCGGAATGTTCAGGGCCTGGCATGGGACGCTGAAGGGCGTCTCTGGGCCAGCGAGTTCGGTCCGGATGTCAATGACGAACTGAATTTGATCCAGGCAGGCGGAAACTACGGATGGCCCGTGGTCACCGGGGCACCCCATCGCCAGGAGTTCATCGACGCAAAAGTCGTGTGGCCCTCCACCGCCGAGTCTTCGCCCAGCGGACTGGAGATCGCTGGTACTACAGCCTATTTGGGAGCACTCCGCGGGCAGCGGATCTGGTCGGTGCCGCTCAATGGTGAAAATGCCGGCAAGCCTGTGGGCTATTTCACACAGCAGTATGGCCGCATACGGAACGTCTCGCTCGCTCCGAACGGGGACCTGTGGGCGCTCAGCAACAACGAAAACCCTGATTTCGCGCTGATTTTGAGCCTGCCGGGCTAAGCTCCGGCACCTTCATCCGCGCTGATTTCACACTGGCGAAAAGTTCGTGTAGAGTTTCATGTCGTTGCGGAGAACAACGCGGGAAGCAAAGCCCACGATTGAACGAAACAGCAGCTGCACCTCTAGCTCAATTGGCAGAGCAATTGACTCTTAATCAATGGGTTCCGGGTTCAAGTCCCGGGGGGTGCACAGATGAGAAACCCCGTCTTCACAGGCCGCGCGCCGTGAAGGCGGGGTTTCGTTTTGCCCGAAAAGCGTACCGACGGTGCGTCGCTCCGGCTCCAGCCCTAACAGCAGTTCATAACCGGGTACCAATGAGACCGCGCACCGCCGTCCCTGCTTACAATCGATCGACGATCACCTACAGAGGGAAACATGAAGAAACTCATCACTGCCGCGCTCGCCGCCGGGCTCCTCCTCTCCGCTTCAGCCTGCAGCGCACCGAAATTGTCCACTGCGGAAACCTGCGACCGGGTCAAGACCGTTGTGTCGAACCCCGCGGCCAGCACAGGCAAGACCGGAATGATCCGCCTCGCCAACCAGATCCGGCCGATCGAGGCCGTGTCCTCTGATGACCTGCAGCCGGCTCTTCAGGCGATCCTGGACTACGCGGACGAATCCGTTAAGGAGAACCCGGACGCTGAAAAGCTGAACGGGCTAAAGACCGAATATGAGAAGGCCGGAAGCACCTACAGCAAGTTCTGCAGCCAGTAGCAGTATCGGCAACTTCCAGCCGTACCCAACGGAGGGGCCGGATCGTGAACCGCACCCGGAAAGTTGGACTTGAAACGTAGAGTCCAGGCTTCGGTGGTGCGGTTCACCGCATTCGTAGGCGAGCCCAGGCTCGCCGACTACATGGTGACTCAGGCCCGGCGGATCCGGGACAGGCGCGTGTCACGCTCGCGGCCCGGGGTCGGGTTCGAATATCTTCTTGGTATGAGTGAGGAACGTCCCGGGGAGCTGACCGGGCAGATATCAATCAATGAGCTGCTCATCGCCATGGGCGAAGAGCCCGTCATGAGCATGATTGATCTCACCGTTCCGGACGACGCCTCATCCCTGACAGACGATCAGCCCACACTGCCCGGACTCTGATTCAGAGGCTCTTTCAGTCGAAGGAGCTGGCCTCAACCTTGAGACCTGAGTCGACACTTGCCACGATGGCGGTGGTTGCCGGCGAGGCGAAACGGGTGGCCAGCTCCCGGACAACGGCCTGGAGTTCCTGGCGGAGGACGTCCGGATCGATGGACGCTGCGGCAAGCACTGACCGTTCCATGTCCGCCGCGGCAGTCACGGCTTCGGTCCCGCGGTCCGTGAGGGAGACAACGTGGCTCCGGCGGTCAGAGGTGCTGCGTTGGCGCACAATGTGACCGTGTGACTCCAGCCGGCTGAGCGTCTTGCCCATGGTCTGGGCCTGAACACGGACCAGCTGCGCCAGTTGCGCCTGAGTCATGGGTCCGTTGTTGTAGAGCACCTCAATAGCAATGACGCCGGCGTGGGTCAGGCCAATGGCCCCCAGTTTTTCGTTCCAGGAGTGTTCAACGAGACGTGCCGCCGTGGACAAGAGGCGCCCAGTGGGCCAGCGATCCATATCAGGCATACCAACAAGTATAGCCAAGTGTGGATTCGTCCCGGCGCAGCAGGCTTACTAAGCTGAAATGTCCCGCATGCAAACAAGGAGAATACTGTGGCTGAACGACTCAACCCCGGCGACGTCGCACCGGACTTCACACTGAAGGATTCCGAAGGAGCGGACGTCAGCCTGAGCGATTACCGCGGCCGAAACACCATCGTCTACTTCTATCCCGCTGCTGCCACCCCCGGATGCACCAAGCAGGCCTGCGACTTCCGTGACAGCCTGGCCTCCCTTCAGGCCTCCGGTTATGAGGTTCTGGGGATATCCCCCGACCCATCCAGCAAGCTGGCCGCGTTCGCTGAAAGCGAAGGCCTGACCTTTCCCTTGCTGTCCGACAACAGCCACGCCGTTGCCGAGGCCTACGCAGCGTGGGGAGAAAAGAAGAACTACGGGCGGACCTACGAGGGCCTCATCCGCTCGACCGTCGTGGTGGATCCGGACGGCAAGGTGGCACTCGCCCAGTACAACGTCCGGGCCACCGGCCACGTCGCCAAGCTGCGCCGGGACCTGAAGGTGGCGACAGACAGCTGACGGGACACGCTGCCGGCTGTAAAGCTGACTGAAGGTCCGGCCTGCTGACGGTACAATGGAGGCTGGCAATCGCCGTCGTACGTTTTCTGTTGCACAGAATGCGGAAGGCGGAGCCGCGCGCGAGTGGTGAAATTGGCAGACACGCAGGATTTAGGTTCCTGTGCCTTCGGGCGTGGGGGTTCAAGTCCCCCCTTGCGCACAAAACTGGAACACGAAATTCCAGAAGCTAAACATCACAGGAATCCCGGACCGGGCGGTCCGGGATTCCGGCGTTTAAAGGGCACTTTGGCCGACGCATCCGCGGCGCCAGCGGGCCGCCCCAAAAAGATTTTCCAGGTTTACCCATCCACCGCCCGGCACCGGCCGAATACCCAGTGAGACACCAACCAAGGGTCGGTGCCCACAGTCGGAATAGGGCCAGGTGCGGGGTGAAAAGCCTTCCCCGCGGGCAATGATCGGCACAACCAAGGAGAATCGAAATGCAGTCATTCAAGCGCACAACTTTCACCGTCGCAGGTGTTGCAGCTGCGGCCCTGCTTAGCCTCACCGCCTGTGGCGGTTCGGCGACGACGGCCCCAAGCTCTTCTTCAGCGGCGGCAGAACCGTCCGCCTCCAGCATGGCGCCCTCCCCTTCGGAGAGCTCCTCGGCAGCAATGGACCCGGCAGCCAACCTGGTGGGTCCCGGCTGCTCCGCCTACGCTGCGAAGGTTCCCAGCGGTGCAGGCTCCGTTTCGGGCATGGCCCTTGACCCGGTTGCAGTCGCTGCCTCAAATAACCCGCTCCTGAAGACGCTCACCGCCGCTGTTTCCGGCAAGCTGAACCCGAAGGTGAACCTGGTGGACACCCTCAACGGCAGCGAGTTCACTGTCTTCGCGCCGGTGGACGACGCCTTCGCAAAGATCGATGCCGCCACCATCGAGACGCTCAAGAAAGACGATGCCCTGCTGAGCAAGATCCTCACCTACCACGTGGTTGCCGGCCAGATCACCCCGGACAAGATCGTCGGCACGCACAAGACGGTCCAGGGCGGATCAGTAACCGTCACCGGAAGCAAGGATGCGCTCAAGGTTGATGGTGCCAACGTGATCTGCGGTGGTGTCCAGACGGCGAACGCCACTGTTTACCTGGTGGACTCGGTGCTGATGCCCAAGTAGCCGCCCAAGTCTCACGACGGTGGAGACTGGGACTCCGCCGGGACGGGGAAGCCGTGGCCCGCACCTGGAGGTGCGGGCCACGGTTTTTGCGCGTCCGGGGCGCTCCGCCCGTCAATTAGACTGGGAGGCGGGGCCAGCAGACCGCAGCCGCCCACGTGCAGCCAAGCAGCCCAGAGGTGATCATCGAGTGCCCAGCAGTATGACGCGACGCACGGCCATTAAGGCCGGTGCCGTTCTCCTGGGCTTGACGCTCACCTCCTGCACCGGTGAAGCCGCCCCGCCGCCGTCCTCCTCGGCCGCCACCCCCACACCGTCGGTGAGCAACCCCACCGCGACGTTCAAGTTCGGCACTGCCTCACAGCCCCTGGGCCTTGACCCCGCCCTTGCCAACGACGTCGAATCACAGCGCGTCACCCGGCAGGTCCTTGAAGGGCTCGTGGGCGTCAACCAGACCACGGGCGAGCCGACGCCGCTGCTCGCCACCGAATGGACGGCATCCGCGGACGGCCGCTCCTATACGTTCAAGCTCCGCCCCGGCGTAAAGTTCCATGACGGCTCGCCGTTCAACGCCGAAGCGGTCTGCACCAACTTCGAGCGCTGGTTCAAGTTCCCCGAAGCACTCCGGAGGCAGGCAGCGGGCAGCACCTTCAAGGGCGTCTTCAAGGAACATTCGGATCAAGCAAGCCTGTCCGTCTTCAAGGCCTGCAAGGCACTGTCACCGCTGGTGGTCAGGATCGACCTCACGGAGCGGTTCACCGGTTTCCTCCAGGCGTTGACGCTGCCCGCCTTCGCCATCTCCTCCCCCAGGGCCCTCGCCTCGGGGCGGGCCGACGTCCTCAGCCAGAAGCGCGGCAGCCAGGCGGTATCGGCCTACGCCACCCATCCGGTGGGCACGGGACCATACCGTTTCTCCGCCTGGGACAGCACGAGTGTCACGCTCGTGAGCAACAGGCACTACTGGGGTGACCGCGGGCAGATCGCCACCATTCATTTCATCACCTACGACCATCCGCAGACGCGGCTCCAGGCACTGCTCGACGGCAAGATCGACGGCTACGATGCCGTGACGGTTGGAAACTTCGACCAGCTCGTCAAGCGCGGAAAGCAAATCATCCAGCGTGACCCCTTCTCGGTGATGTACCTCGGCATGAACCAGGAAGTGGCCGTGCTGCAGGATCTCAAAGTCCGGCAGGCCATTGAACTGGCAATCGACAAGGACACCCTCATCCGGAGGTTCTTCATCGACAACACGGCGCAGGCTTCCCAGTTCGTCCCGCCGAAGCTCAGCGGCTTCAACAACAACGCGCCGGCCCTCGGCCATGACCCGGCCAAGGCCAAAGAGCTGCTGGCCGAGGCAGGTTATAAGGGCCAGCCGCTCAAGTTCTATTACCCCATGAACGTCACCCGGCCCTACCTCCCCACTCCGGAGAAGATCTATGCCGAGATCAGCCGGCAGCTCACGGAAGTGGGCCTCAACATCCGGCCGGTTCCCGTTGACTGGACTGACGGATACCTTCAGAAGGTCCAGTCCCCGGGAGACCACGCCCTCCACCTGCTCGGCTGGAACGGCTCCTACTCCGATGCGGACAACTTCCTGGGCCCGCTTTTCGGCGAGAAGAACGGCGAGTTCGGATACCAGGACCCGCAGGTCTTCTCCAAGATCAACCGCGCCCGCGGCCTGCCTGACGGCAAGGAGCGGACGGAGCAGTACCAGACGATCAACGCCCAGATCGCCGAGACCGTGCCTGCAGTCCCGATCGCGTTCCCCATTTCGGCGCTGGCCCTTTCCGACCGCGTCATCAGCTACCCCGCGTCGCCGGTATTAAATGAAGTTTTCACCAAGGTCCAACTGAGGCCTTGACGGACGGGGCCAATTTCAGTTAGTGGGCGGTGCGGGATATTCTGTGACAGCCAGAGCCGCTGCTATCGGAGACTGATTGTGACCTTCATTTCCAAGACCCAACATGCCGACGTCGTCCTGATTGGCGGCGGCGTCATGAGCGCCACGCTGGGTGCCTTCATCAAGCAGCTAGAGCCCAACTGGACCATTTCCCTGTTCGAGCGCCTCGACGAAGCCGGCCTCGAAAGTTCGGGACCGTGGAACAACGCCGGCACCGGACATGCCGCCCTGTGTGAGCTTAATTACTCGCCCGCAGCCAAAGACGGCTCGGTCGACCCCTCCAAGGCGCTGCACATCAACGAGCAGTTCCAGCTGTCCCGCCAGTTCTGGTCCCACCTTGTGACGAACTCGCTGATCGGATCCCCCAAGGGGTTCATCAACACGGTCCCGCACATGAGCTTCGTGATCGGCGAGGACAACTCCAGCTTCCTCAAGGCCCGCTACGACGCGCTCAAGCAGCACCCGCTGTTCCGCAGCATGGAGTACTCCGAGGACTTCGCCCAGATCGGCAAATGGGCTCCGCTCATCGTCGAGGGCAGGGATCCCCAGCAGCGCATTGCGGCGACGCGCGCCGCGGAGGGCACCGACGTCGACTTCGGTGCGCTGACCCGGGAGCTGACCACCTACCTGGGCAACAACGGCGTTGAGATCAATTACGGCCACGATGTCTCCGACATCAAAAAAGCGGCCGACGGCGGCTGGGACCTTTCGCTCAAGCACCCCGCTTCCGGGGAGCGCGGCAACATCCATGCCAAGTTCGTGTTTGTCGGGGCGGGCGGCGGGGCGCTCCACCTGCTGCAGGCCTCCGGCATCCCGGAAAGCAAGGGCTACGGCGGGTTCCCCGTGTCCGGCCAGTTCTTCCGCTGCACTGACGAGTCCCTCGCCTCCCAGCACAACGCGAAGGTGTACGGCCAGGCATCCGTCGGAGCCCCGCCCATGTCCGTTCCGCACCTGGACACCCGCTACGTCGGCGGCAAACGCTCACTCCTGTTCGGCCCGTACGCCGGCTTCTCCACGAACTTCCTGAAGAACAGCACCTGGCTTGACCTCCCGCTGTCCATCCGCCCCGGCAACATCATCCCGATGCTCGCCGTGGCCAAGGACAACATGGACCTCACGGCCTACCTGGTGAAGGAAGTGGCCAAGCGCCATGGGGCCAAGGTTGAGGCCCTCCGCGAGTACTACCCCGAAGCCAAGGACGGCGACTGGGAACTTATCACCGCCGGCCAGCGTGTGCAGATCATCAAGAAGGATCCGAAGAAGGGCGGTGTCCTCCAGTTCGGCACCGAGGTGATTGCTGCCCGTGACGGTTCCATCGGCGCTCTGCTAGGCGCATCGCCGGGCGCCTCCACCGCCGTGCCGATCATGATTGAGCTCCTGCAGAAGTCCTTCCCCAAGAACTTCAAGGGTTGGCAGTCCAAGCTGAAGGAAATGATGCCGGGCTACGGCGTCAAGCTCAACGACAACCCGGAGCTGGCAGCGGAGCTCGAAAAGGCCACGGCCAAGGCCCTCCAGCTGGAAGCGACACCCGCAGTCAATCGCTAAGACCCTGGCCGGGTTGCGGCAGGCTCCACCACAGGCAACAGTCCGTCAACCCCTTCAGGAGACCAAGCAATGTTCCGGCTGGCCAGTCTTTCCCTCGGGAACCGCGCGCTGATTGCGCTGATCACCATTTTCGCGGCGGTGTTCGGCGTGATCACCATGTCCTCGCTGAAGCAGGAACTCATCCCGTCCATCGAGTTCCCGCGGATCACGGTGATCACGTCGATGCCCGGAGCCTCGCCGGAGGTTGTGGACAAGCAGGTCAGCCGTCCGCTCGAAACGGCGCTGAACAGCGTCGAGGGCCTGGAATCGACGTCGTCGACTTCACGCAACGGCGTTTCGCAGATCAGCATGGTGTTCACCTACGGATCCAACCTGGACCGCGCCCGGAACCAGATCGACCGTGCCATTTCCAATGCCAAGCGCACGCTTCCAGAGGACGTCCAGCCGCAGGCCATTGCGGGCAGCCTGAGCGACTTCCCTATTGTTTTCCTGGCCGTCTCCTCCGACAAGCCCCTGAGTGAGCTGAATACCGATCTCCAGCGGCTAACCGTCCCGCGACTGCAAAAGCTCGACGGCGTCCGCGGCGCCGATGTGACCGGCGGAGCGAGCCAGCACATCCTGATCCTGCCGAGGACGGCCAGCATGGCATCCAGCGGCGCGACGGTCCAGTCGATCCGCAACGCACTGACCAACAACGGGGACCTCGTCCCGGCCGGAACGATCGAGGACAAGGGCCAGAGCCTGTCGCTGCAGATCGGCAGCCCGGTGGACTCCGTCGCCGCCGTCAAGGCGCTGCCGCTCAGCGGCGCGAAGGACGGTGCCACGATCGGTACCGTGGCGGACGTCAGCATCAAGGACGACGTCCGGACCTCCATCACCCGGACCAACGGCAAGGAAACCCTCGCCGTCTCAGTCACGAAGAAGCCCGAGGGCGACACCGTGGCGATCTCCCACGCAGTCAAGGACGCCCTGCCCCAGCTGGAGGCCGAGCTCGGCTCGAACGCCAAGTTCACGCCGGTGTTCGACCAGGCGCCGTTCATCGAGAAGTCCATCAAGGACCTCACCACGGAGGGCCTGCTGGGACTGGGCTTCGCCGTGGCAGTCATCCTTGTGTTCCTCATGTCGGTCCGGTCCACGCTCGTCACGGCCGTGTCCATCCCGCTGTCGCTCCTGATCACTTTCATCGGACTCTCCGGCACCGGCTATTCGCTGAACATCCTCACCCTCGGCGCGCTCACCATCGCCATCGGCCGGGTGGTGGATGACTCGATTGTGGTGATCGAAAACATCAAACGCCACCTCAGCTACGGCGAACCCAAGCTCACAGCCATTCTGACCTCCATCCGCGAGGTGGCGGGGGCGATCACCGCATCGACGCTCACCACGGTGGCCGTCTTCCTGCCCATCGCTTTTGTGGGTGACCTTGCCGGCGAGCTGTTCCGTCCCTTCGCGCTGACGGTCACCATTGCCCTCCTGTCCTCGCTGCTGGTTTCGCTGACGATCGTTCCGGTCCTCGCATACTGGTTCCTTAGGTCGCCGGCGGACGCTCGGACCGTCGGGGCAGCACCGCAGTCCGCCCGCGACATTGAGGCCCGGGCCCACGAGGCGGAACAGCGCAGCCTCCTGCAGCGCGGGTACCTGCCCATCCTGACCACAACGCAGAGACACCCGGTGCTGACGCTGATCGCCGCAGTCCTGGTGCTGGGCGGAACCGCGGCCATGACTCCCCTGCTGGCCACGGACCTGCTGGGACGCTCCGGCGAGAACAGCATGACGGTGAAGCAGGAGCTTCCCGCCGGCACGAGCCTCCAGGACACCAGCACGGCGGCGCAGAAACTCGAGGACGTACTGCTCGGCATCGACGGCATTAAGGACGTCCAGGTGACGTCCGGCAATGCGCAGGCCGGCTTTACCGCACTGACTTCGTCGGGAGCCTCCAACTCCACGTTTACCGTCGTCACGGCAGAGAAGGCCAACCAGGCACAGCTTCAGGAGACGGTCCGCACCGAACTGGCAAAGGTCAGTGGATCCGGCAAGATCTCCGTGGGCTCCCAGCAGGGCGGCTTCGGTACGTCGTCCACCGTGGACATCACCCTTCGGGCCGCCACCTCGGCGGACCTCAAAAAAGCCAGCGACTCCTTGGTCCGGGCAATGGACGGTGTCCCCGGCAGTAACGAGGTCACCACCAACCTGGCCGCCAGCCAGCCCGTGGTCCAGGTCAAAGTGGACCGGGCCAAGGCTGTGGCTGCGGGCCTGAACGAAGAGCAGGTGGCCGGCGTCCTGGCGTCGACCATCAGCCCCGTCCCGGCGGGCACCGTGCGCATCGAAGCCGACGACTTCCCGGTCCGCATCGGCGAAGGCACACGTTTTACCAGCATCTCTGCCGTCCGTGCCATCCCGCTTCCGACCGCCCGCGGCCCCGTGCCGTTGAGCAGCATCGCCGCCGTCAACGCGGTGGACGTGCCGGTCTCCATCACCTCAAGCAACGGCCAGCGGACAGCGCAAGTCTCGGTCACGCCGTCGGGCGCTAACCTCGGTGCGGTGAGCGCCGAAGTCCAGAACCGGCTCAAGGCCGTGGACCTTCCGGCCGGCGTCACGGCCGAAATCGGCGGCGCCACCACCCAGCAGGCCGACTCCTTCCGCCAGCTCGGGCTCGCCCTGCTCGCAGCCATCGCCATTGTCTACGTGATCATGGTGGCCGCGTTCAAGTCCCTCATCCAGCCGCTGATTCTCCTCGTCTCCGTTCCCTTTGCGGCCACGGGCGCCGTTGCCCTGCTCCTCATCTCCAGGGTTCCGCTGGGGCTGCCGTCGCTGATCGGCATGCTGATGCTGGTGGGGATTGTGGTGACCAACGCGATTGTGCTGATCGACCTGATCAACCAGTACCGGAAACCACGGGCGGCCAACCCGGGCATGAACGTCGCCGATGCCATCACCCACGGTGCCCGGCAGCGTCTCCGCCCCATCCTCATGACTGCGCTGGCCACCGTGTTTGCGCTGACCCCCATGGCCCTCGGCATCACGGGCGGCGGCGGGTTCATCTCGCAGCCGCTGGCCATTGTGGTGATCGGCGGCCTGGTCTCCTCGACGGCGCTGACCCTGGTGCTGGTTCCGGTGCTGTACCGGCTGGTGGAGGGGCGCCGGGAGAAGAAGGCGCTCCTGCGCGAGCTGAAGCAGCGCCCCGGCTTCGTCGCGGCGGACGACGTCGACGCCGAGTTTGCAGACTGGACGACGGGCATGATCCCGAAGGTCAGCGGACGGCGGGCAGCACCCGGAGCCCCGGAAGAGTAAGAACCGGCCCGTCCAAACCGTAAACCGTGAAGCCGTCCTGAGCGATCAGGGCGGCTTCACTGTTGCCCGGGACCTGCCGGGAATAACTTGCCGTGCTGAACGTTACATCAAGCGATAGATGCAAATGCATGTAAATCGGTTACAGTTGAAGTAAGCCAGGACAGTTCGGACAACGGAAGGCACATCATGCAGATCGGCGTATTCAGCGTCAGCGACATCACCCAGGACCCCACCACGGGCCGTACCCCCACCGAGAATGAGCGCATCAAGGCGTCGGTGGCGATCGCCCGGAAGGTCGAAGAAATCGGTATGGACGTCTACGCCATCGGCGAGCACCACAACCGGCCGTTTTTCTCCTCCTCACCCACCACCACGCTGGCGTACATCGCCGCGCAGACCGAGCGCATCACGCTCTCCACGGCCACGACGCTGATCACCACGAACGATCCGGTCAAGATCGCCGAGGACTTCGCGATGCTGCAGCACCTCGCCGACGGCCGCGTGGACCTGGTGCTGGGACGGGGCAACACCGCGCCTGTCTACCCCTGGTTCGGCAAGAACATCCAGGACGGCGTCGAACTCGCGATCGAGAACTACAGCCTGCTGCGCCGGCTCTGGGACGAGGACACCGTCAACTGGTCAGGCAAGTTCCGCACGCCGCTGCAGAACTTCACCTCGACGCCGCGCCCGCTCGACGGCGTAGCCCCCTTTGTGTGGCACGGCTCCATCCGCACGCCCCAGATCGCGGAGGTGGCGGCGTACTACGGCGACGGCTTCTTCGCTAACAACATCTTCTGGCCCAAGGAGCACTACCAGCAGCTGATCGGCCTGTACCGCGAACGCTACGAGCACTACGGGCACGGCAAGGCGGACCAGGCGATCGTGGGCCTCGGCGGCCAGTTCTTCATGCGGAAGAACTCGCAGGACGCCGTCAAGGAGTTCCGGCCGTACTTCGACAACGCGCCGGTCTACGGCCACGGCCCGTCCCTTGAGGACTTCACCTCGCAGACCCCGCTGACCGTGGGCAGCCCGCAGGAAGTCATCGAGAAGACCCTCACCTTCCGTGAGTTCTTCGGCGACTACCAGCGCCAGCTGTTCCTGATCGACCACGCCGGCCTGCCGCTCAAGACGGTCCTCGAGCAGCTCGACCTGTTCGGCGAAGAGGTCCTGCCCGTGCTGCGCAAGGAGTACGCCGCCCTGACGCCGGCCCATGTTCCGGATCCGCCCACGCATGCCGGACGGGTCGCTGCACGGATGGCAGCCCAGGACGCGGCCTCGCACTCCGAAGCCGGCCAGGCTGCAGCTTCCTCCGCGTCCTCCGCGCTGGAGGCGTGATGCCCGCCCGGACTGCCCCGGCCGCCTCGCCGGTCAGGCTGGCTGCCGAGACCTGGGAATCCCTGTTCCGTGCCCAGGTTGCCGTGATGCGCCGGCTGCAGTCCGGGCCTGCGTTCAAGGACTTGGCAGTGAATGAATACGACGTCCTGTTCACGCTGTCGCGGTGCCCCTCCGGGTGGCTTCGCCTGAACGAGCTCAACGACAACGTGCTGCTGAGCCAGTCGAGCCTCAGCCGGCTGGTTGAGCGGCTGGAAAAGCGCGGCCTGGTGGAGCGGATGCCGGCTCCCAACGACGGCCGCGGTGTCCTGGTGAAACTCACGGACCAGGGCGCGCAGTTGCAAAAGCAGATCGGCCGCGAGCACGTCCGGGAAATCGCTGAGCTGGTCTCGCCGGCGCTGACGGCTGCGGAGCAGCGGGAACTGCTGAGGCTGACAGAGAAGCTGCGCACCTCGTTGCCGCGCTAGGGCCGCCGCCGGCAGGTGCCAGCGGGCCGCGGGCGCTGTACTTCCCGGTGGGCCGTACAGTCCCTAGCGGATGACGGCGAGCTTGTCCGGGTCGTCGACCGGCAGTTCGCCGTTCACCACAGCGGTGACCCGCATCTCCCGCAGCGCCAGGCTGCCGCCCACGGTGGAGAGGAAGGCCGTGTCTGAGGAATCTCGGCCGGCGGTGATGCGCAGCATCGCTTCCCTGGGCGCAAGGCCGGTGGGATCGATCACCTGCCAGGCGCCGTTGATGTGCGCCTCCGCCACGGCATGGAAATCCATCGGGGAAAGACCCGGGGCGTACACCGCGGCAAGCCGTGCGGGGACATTCTTGGCGCGGAGCAGCGAGATGGCCAGATGGGCGTAGTCCCTGCACACGCCGCGGCGGTTCAGGAGGGTTTCCACGGCACCGTCGGTTCCGCGGGACGAGCCGCTGACGTATCGGAGTTCACTGAATACCCAGTTGCGCACGGCGTGGAGGAGCTCTTCTCCCTGAAGACCGCCGAACTCGGCATAGGACGTGGGGAGGAGCCGGTCCGATTCCGCGTAGCGGCTGGGGCGGACGTAGCGGATGAGCTCCATGAGGGAGGCCTCTTCCGGCTCGGCGAACCCCACGACCGTGGCCGAGTATTCCACAGTTACTTCCGTGGGATCGGCAAACTCCATGTAGTGGAACCTGCCGCCGTGGTGGTCCGACAGCTCCGTCAGGGGAACGGGCCCGTCCCCGGCTGTCACCGAAAGAGTCTCATCGAGGGAGCTGTAGCCCGGATTCCTGGCCACGGAAATGGCCAGCGCCACTTTGGTATCGGCCACGGTCTTGAAGACCAGTCGGGCAGCCACAGTGCGTTCCATGTTTCTCCGGGGGTGTGAGGACAGCGGACGTCAGTCGCGGCTGCTAACCCGGTGGGTGTGCCGGAGGCAGCGGACTAGTTCTTGATCTCCAGAGACATTAGCATCCGCTGGACATTGGCGAATTCCGAGCCCCCGTTCACGTAGTCGGCAGCCTGGTCCAGGGTGTCGAAGGCCTTGGCCGGCGCCACCGTCTCGTCCGGTGCGAACGACTTCAGCGAGCCCACATCGCTGAAGGAGTAGTTGCCCTTGCCTTCCAGTCCGCGGACCACGTTCTGCAGCTGGCAGGTCTTGGAGTCGGCTCCGCCCACCAGGTTGGTGATCCCGTACGAGCCGAAGAACCGGTAGCCCTGAAGCACCCTGAACACCACATGCGGGGAAATTGTGCCCTCTCCCCCGCTGTGGGGCAGCTCCACCGGGACGCTGCTGACAACGACGTAGGACTTCCGGGCGGCCGGGGCGCACGTGGCCGGAGCGGCATCCGGCAGTCCGGTCCGGAGCGTGGCGAGATAGGTCCCCGCCGCGTCCTTGACCTCAACCTTCACCGCGCCGGGCAGCGTTCCCTTGTCCGCCTCCACCGACTGGGCGATCCATTCTTGGGGAAGTTCGAAGCTGATCTTCTTGGCGGGGTCGGTGAAGACCTTCCACGCCGACGCCGTCGCCCCGGGTTTCGCTGACGGGCCGCCCGAAGCGGTGGCAGAGGAAGTGGCTGTTCCCGGCGTTGCTCCGGGAGCCGCGCTGCCGGTGCCGGGCTCCACGGTCCAGACCGGTGCGCCTTTGCCGGCGGAGCTGCAACCTGCCAGCAGCGCCGCAGCAAGCACCGCGACGGCGGCCACGCGGTTCCCGCGGGAGACTGTCATCCCTGTCATGCCTCCAGCCTAGCCGCGGCAGGGCTCCGCCCGGGTCTTCGATCCCCGTGTTTCGCAGGCTGACCCCGGGCTTTCCGGGTCCGTAAAGAGGGCTAGGCTGGGGGCATGGCGGAACACGAGCTGGATGCGGCAGAGAAGACCCTGGCGGGCATGTCCGCCGTCGACATCGCTGACTGGCGGCTGCGCACGTTTGCCTTATACGACACTGTCCGCAGAATCGCGTCGGACAACCCTGCGGAAGCGCATGCGTACTGGCGGCAGGAGCGGGACCGGATGTTCGGCACGCACCCCGCGTCTGCCCTCACAGCAGAGGCCAAAGCGAGTTTCGGCGGCCTCAAGACAGCCGACTACGATCCCATCTACCGTTTCCACGTGCCCCTGACCAAGGAGGGCGCCGGCCGGGAAATGAACGTCGAGACCGGCACCGACGGCCTGGTCAGATTCGTCAGGCTGGGAACGTTCGACCTCCCGGAGATGGGACAGCTGGCGGTCTGGAAGCTCATTGGCTACGGCGGGGGCATATTCGTTCCCTTCCGCGATGCCACGGCAGGCCAGCCCGGCGGCAGCTACGGCGCAGGCAGGTACCTTCTGGACACGATCAAGGGCGCCTTCCACGGCGTGCGCGGTTCCGGCCCTGATGCGCCGTTCGTGCTGGACTTCAACTTCGCCTACAACCCGTCGTGCGCCTACAACGAGGCCTGGGCCTGCCCGCTCGCCGGCCCCTCGAACCGCCTGGCGGTCGACATCCCGGTGGGCGAACTGTACTAGGTTCACTACGATGGCTGGATGACTCCAGCTCCCACGCGGCGGATTGCACGCGTCCGCCCGCTCTCCCCTGCGACCGACAGCCCGGCCCACTCCGCGGGCGAGCAGTTCTTCGTTGCCAACGCTGCCGCCGACTTCGCCAGCGACGCCGGCAGGCAGTGGACGGTCGTCGATACGCCCTTCCCGGGCTCGCCCGCCAACGCGAGCAGCACTCCGCGGACGGGCTGGGAGCCGGGGGCCACCGTGCCGCAGGAGGAGTTCGAGTTCCTGGCCCCCAGCGTGCCGGCCAACGTGCTGGGCATGGCCCACAACACCGGCAGTGCCGGCCGGGACCTGCCCGCCCAGGCTTTCCACAAGGCCGCCACCAGCGTCATCGGCCCCGGCGACGCGATTGAGCTGACAGCCGGCGTCGGGCTGGTGGAGCCGGAAGCGGAACTGACGGTCGTCGTCGGCCGCACGGCCAAAGGCCTGACGCTCGAAAACGCCCGGACCGCCATCCTGGGATTCACGATCGGCAACGATGTCACTGCCCGGGACCTGCAGAAGTCTGACGACCTCTGGCTGAGCGCGAAGAGCCAGGACACCTTCACGCCGGCCGGCCCCTGGATCGTGACAGGGCTCGATGACGCGGACCTGCCCATCGGCATTGTCCACAACGGCGCGGAACTGACACCGGCAAGCACCGCGGACCTCGGCTGGAAGGTGGATGAAATTCTGGTCTACCTGAGTTCATTCATGACCCTGCATCCGGGCGACCTGGTCCTCACCGGTTTCCCGGCAGCTACCGCCCGCCTGGCGCCGGGCGACGCCGTCACGTGCAGGGTCGGCGGCATCGGCGAACTTACCAACCCGGTCAGAGCGGTGCATTCGCCCGCCTGATGTGGCACGCTCGAGCTGATGTGGCAGGCTGGAGCGATGGAATCGTCCGCTCCGCCCGTTGCCGAGCCGCAGATGCAACCGACTCTGCGGACGGAATCGGCACGGCAGTTCCCGGCCACCAGGCACTACCGCGGAATTCTGCGGTACCCCGTCATCCGCCAGCTCATCCGTTTCACGGGCGTGGGCATCGTATGCACTGCCACGTCCCTTGCCCTGTACGCGCTGCTCCGGCCGTGGATCGGTCCGCAGCCCGCCAACGCCGCCGCGCTGATCATCACGTCAGTCATGAACACGGCGCTCAACCGCAGGCTGACGTTCAAAATCACGGACCAGCGCAGGAAGGCCCACGACCACCTCAACGGCCTGGTCCTGATCGTCGTGGCCCTGGTTATCACCGGTGGCAGCCTCGGCGTTCTCCACTGGCTCCGGCCTGACGCCACGGTGGCCGATGAATTGTGGACCACCACGCTTTCCGGTTTCCTGGCCACCGCCGTCCGGTTCACCATGCTCAGGCACTGGATCTTCCGCCGCGCCCGCCACCGCTAGCCATGCACGGCGTCAGCTGTTACTTACTGGGGAACGCGGCCCAGGGTGCGGACGCTTCCGACGGCGGTCCGCACCGCGACGGCGGCAGCCTCAAGATCCGCTTGGGTCACGGAGGACGCAAAGCTGAACCGGACCGCAGTCTGGGCAACCTCGGCTCCGACACCGAGGGCGAGCAACACGGGAGACGGTGCGTCGGATCCCGCAGCGCAGGCCGAGCCGCTGGAGCACAGCACACCCTGGCGCTCCAGCTCCAGGAGCACGGATTCGCCGCTGGTTCCCGGGAAGCAAAAGGATGCCACAGACGGCAACCTCTCCACAGGATGACCTGTCAGCACAGCGCCGGGAACACCGTCCAGCACCGCGGCGATGAACGCATCCCGGAGCAGGGCCACCCGTTCCGCGAGCGCCCCCTGTTCGGCGTGGGCCAGGGTGAGCGCGGTGGCCAGGCCAACAGCCCCGGCCACGTTTTCCGTGCCGGATCGCCGTCCGCGTTCCTGGCCGCCACCGTGGACCAGGGGCTCGGTCCGGGTCCGGCCCCGCACGAAGAGGACCCCGCAGCCTTTCGGTGCACCGAGTTTGTGCCCCGAAATGGTCAGGGCGTCCACGCCGAGGGTCTTCACGTCCACGGGCAGCCACCCGGCAGCCTGTACCGCGTCCGTGTGGAACGGAATCCCGCGCTCCCGGGCCAACGCCGCGAGGGCGGCCACGGGCTGAACCGTGCCCACCTCGTTGTTGGCGTACATGACGCTGATAAGCGCAGTTTCGGGCCGAAGGACGGCAGCCAGCGCTTCAGGACTCACCGTTCCATAACGGTCCACGGGCACCACGTCGACGCTGAAGCCGTGGAAGCGCTCCAGGTACCGTGCGGATTCCTCAACGGCAGGATGCTCGACGGCGCTGATCACCACCCGGTTCAGGGCCGGGTCCGCGGCCTGCCGGGCCAGGGCTATCCCCTTGACCGCCAGGTTGTCCGCCTCCGTGCCGCCAGAGGTGAAAGTCACTTCCCCGGGCCGGCAGCCCAGCACCGTCGCCACTGCCTTGCGGGCCTCGTCGAGGGCCCGCGCGGCGGCGTCACCCAGCGAATGGTGGCTCGACGGATTGCCGAACTCGCCGGTTAGGTAAGGCCACATGGCGTCCAGCGCTTCGCGCCGGACGGGCGTGGTGGCTGCTGCGTCGAGGAAGATCATGGCCGGATCAGCTGACTGTCAGCTCGACGTCCAGGCCGAGATCCAGCGCAGTGACGCTGTGGGTCAGGGCACCAACGGAGATGACGTCCACCCCGGCCGCCGCAATATCGGCGACGGTTCCAAGGTTGACGTTGCCGCTTGCTTCCACCACGGCGCGGCCCCCTACCAGCTGCACGCCGGCCCGCAGGTCCTCAAGGGAAAAGTTGTCCAGCATGATGGTGTCCACGCCCGCGGCCAGGACAGGTTCGATCTGTTCTGCGCTGTCCACCTCCACCTCGAAATGCGTGGTGTGGCCCAGCTGGGCTTTGGCGGCCGCCAGGAGGCTGGTGAGCTTTTCCGGATCGCCGCCGGTCATCACGGCCAGATGGTTGTCCTTGGCAAGGACGGCGTCGGAGAGGCTGTAGCGGTGGTTCGCCCCGCCGCCGCACCGCACCGCGTAACGTTCGAGGACCCGCAGGCCCGGAGTGGTCTTGCGGGTATCGGTGATCCGCGCCTTCGTACCGTCCACCAACCTGACGAACTCGGCCGTCCGGGTGGCGATGGCACTCATCCGCTGGGCGAGGTTCAGCCCCACTCGCTCCGCAAGCAGCACGCTGCGCGCAAGTCCGCTGACCCGCGCAAGCTGGGTCCCGGCGTCGAACGCCTGGCCGTCCGCCACCAGGAGTTCCACCTCAGTGTCGGGGTCGATGAGCAGCATCGCGTCGCGGAACACGGTTCCGCCGCTGAAGACGCCCGGAACGCGGGCATTCAGCACGGCGGTTGCGCGGGCTTCCGCCGGAATCAGCAGCTGCGAGGTGATATCGCCGTTGGGTGCGTCTTCCGAGAAGGCCCGCGCCAGGATCTCCCGGACAGGTGTTGCTGGGAGGGTCAGGCTAGTCATGGACGAGGCTCGCTTTCCGGGTCATTCTGTATCGGTTGTCAATATCTTCCGTCGGGGCGTCATCAGGCATGCTGTCATCGCGGTAGTGCGCCCCCAGCGAGGTGCGCCGTTCCCGCGCGGCAAGGACCAGCAACTGGGCGGCAAGCAGCAGGTTGGCGTTCTCATGCTCGCGGGGATCCTCCGCTTCGGTCACCTTTTCAGGACGCACGACGGCGGCCCACGCCGCAAGCGCGGCACCCGCCTCCCGCAGCTGCCCACCGGTGCGCAACACCCCGGCGTTCGCCGTCATCAGCCGCCGCAGGGCACCACGCGAGAACGGCCCCGGGTCCGGCGTCGCTTCGAACTCCCACGCGTGGAAGGAGTTGGGTTCTGCGGCCACACTTACCAAAACTTCGGAAGCGTCTGATGAGGCGCTCGCTGGCCCCACGGATCCGTCAACTGACGGTGTCCCGGAAGCGTGCGTCAAGGGGAGGCCGCCAGCGGCCGTGGGCCCACGCGATCCGGGTTCCCTGGCCGAGCTTGCGAGGTTAGGGAGATTGTGGGGAGCACGCGGAGGGGCGCCGTCAGGCGACGGCCCAACGGAAGTGTCCAGGAACGCCTCGACAGCCCGCCGTCCGAAGACCAGTCCTTCGAGGAGCGAGTTGCTGGCCAGCCTGTTGGCGCCCTGGACCCCGGTGCATGCAACTTCGCCGGCCGCGTAGAGTCCCAGGACGGTGGTCCGGCCGTGCAGGTCGGTGGACACGCCGCCCATCCAGTAGTGCGCGGCGGGCGCCACGGGCACAAGTTCCGAAGTCCAGTCAATGCCCGCTTCCCGCGTGCGCTTCGAGATCGTCGGGAAGCGCTTCTCCAGGAAGCCTGCTCCCCGGGCGTCCTCGATCACGCGGGCGTCGAGGTACACGTGGCCGTTCGGGTCCCCGAGCGCTGCAAGGTGCAGGGCAACGGTGCGGGAGACGACGTCCCGGGGGGCCAGCTCTGCATCGACGTGGTACGCCGGCATGAAGCGGCTGCCGTCGGCGTCCACGAGGATGGCGCCCTCGCCCCTGACGGCTTCGGAGATCAGCAGCGGGTCCTGGTTTCCTTCGGACTCCGCCGCCTGGGCGGTGCGGACCATGCAGGTGGGATGGAACTGGAAGAACTCGAGATCGGCCACGGCGGCTCCGGCGCGCCACGCCAGGGCCAGTCCGTCCGCGGTGGCAACGGCGGGGTTGGTGGTCTGGGCGAAGAGCTGCCCGGCGCCGCCGGTTGCGAGCAGCACGGCGTCGCCCCTGACAGTCTTCAGTTGCCCGTTGTGCAGGTACTCCACGCCCGTCACCCGCCGGCCGGACTGGACCAGGGCAGTGGTGCGGGCATGGCCCAGCAGGCGGATCTTTCCGGTGGCCTGGGCCGCCAGCACCGCACAGATCAGCGCGTTGGCTATCCCGGCCCCTGTGGCGTCACCGCCGGCATGCAGGATGCGCGGCGCAGAGTGGGCGGCTTCGAGGCCCAAGGCGGGATCGCCGTCGTCGTCCATGTCAAAGCGCACGCCGAAGCGTTCCAGGCCGGCGATATCCCTGCGCGCCTCGGTGCAGAGCACCCGCACAGCGTCCGGGTTGCAGTGGCCGGCGCCGGCCTTCAGCGTGTCGGCGATGTGTGCCGCCACGGTGTCCCCTGGTGACGGCTCGTCGAGGACGGCCGAAATGCCGCCCTGGGCGTAGTACGTGTTGCTGTCCGCGAGCGCGCCCTTGGTCAGCAGCACGACGTCGGCTCCCGCGTCTGCCGCAAGCAGCGAGGCGTAGAGGCCGGCGATGCCGCTGCCGACGACGATCAGCCGTTGGCGGCCCGATGCCGCTGTTGCGCTGGGCTTAGTCATGCTTGGCTCACCTCGGTGTCATTGGGGTTTGGCGGCCAGCATGCGCTCGAGGGCGATTCTGGCATTTTGCTGCACCGCGTCATCCACGGTGATGCGGTTGACCACTCGGCCTTCGACGAGCTCCTCCAGCACCCAGGCCAGGTAGCCCGGGTGGATGCGGTACATGGTGGAGCAAGGGCAGATCACCGGGTCGAGGCAGAAGATCGTGTGCTGCGGATACTGGGCCGCCAGGCGGTTCACCATATTGATCTCGGTTCCGATGGCGAACACCGTGGGCTCCTCCGCGGCGGCGATGGCCTTCTGGATGAAGTCCGTGGAGCCGGCCGAGTCGGCGGCGTCCACCACTTCCATGGGACATTCCGGGTGCACGATCACCTGAACGCCGGGGAAGTCAACGCGGGCCTTTTCGATCTGGGCCACGTTGAAACGCTTGTGCACCGAGCAGAACCCGTGCCAGAGGATCACACGGGAGTCCAGCAGGGCCTGTTCGTCGTTGCCGCCGAGCTCTTTGCGCGGATTCCACATGGGCATCTGTTCCACCGGCACTCCGAGGGCTTTGGCGGTGTTACGGCCCAGGTGCTGGTCCGGAAAAAACAGGACCCGCTGGCCGCGCTCGAAGGCCCATTCGAGGACCGTTTTGGCGTTGGATGAGGTGCAGACGATGCCGCCGTGCTTGCCGCAGAAGGCTTTGAGCGCGGCGGACGAGTTCATGTAGGTGACCGGGATGACCGGAACCCGGCCCGCGGCGTCGGGCTCGGTGCCGAAGATCTCCTCCAGCTGCTCCCAGCACTCCTCCACGGAATCGGCGTCCGCCATGTCCGCCATGGAACAGCCGGCGGCGAGGTTGGGCAGGATGACCGCCTGTTCAGGCTTCGACAGCGTGTCGGCAGTCTCGGCCATAAAGTGCACACCGCAGAAAACGATGGCCTCGGCGTCGGGCCTCGTGAGAGCGGCGTTGGCCAGCTGGAAGGAGTCGCCGACGAAATCGGCGTACTGCACCACTTCGTCTCGCTGGTAGAAATGCCCCAGGATCACGGCGCGGTCGCCGAGCGTGGCCTTGGCTGCGCGGATGCGGGCGTCGAGTTCGGCATCGCCCGCGAGCTTGTATTCCTCGGGGAGCTGGCCCTGCCGGGGGGTGGACGGTGGGGCTACATCGGCGCTGGAGGCTCCGGGACCGTAGGCGGGGGTTCCGGCCAGGGCTTCCGCGAGGTCGTAGTCCCAGGGGCCCTTGGCAAGTGCCGGGCTGCAGGTGCTGCCGGCGGCCGCTGCGGCGCCTTTCTCGGCCTGTTGACGCGTGATCAGCTGGACGGCTGTGTTGACGCTGCTCATGGGGTACTCCTGTTATCTGGGTCTAGGCCTGGACGGCCGGTAAATCGGTAGAGGCGTGGCGGGCGGTGTTTGCCGCCCTGGAGATATTCACCGGTTTCTTCGATCTCCGGCGTGGCTTTGATCTGGCGGCGGAAGTTGGCCGGGTCCAGCCGGGTGTCCAGGACGGCTTCGTAGACCTCCCGGACCTGGGCGAGGGTGAAGTACCCGCCAAGGAAGTGATAGGCGATCGAGCCGTACGCCAGCTTGTTCCGCAGCCGCCAGAGCGCGTAATCGACAATCGCGTTGTGGTCGAAGGCGAGGTCCCCCAGCTTGTCTGCCCGGAACCACCTGACATTTTCGGATTCGTCGGCCAGCGCGGCCTCGGTGGGCTGGACGAGGGCCCAGTAGACGATCGACACCACGCGCTGGGTCGGCGAGCGGTGGAGGCCGCCGAAAGCGTAGAGCTGCTCGAGGTAGCTGGGCGTCAGGCCGGTGGTTTCGCGGAGATTCCGTGAGGCTGCGTCCTGCAGGGAATCGGCGTGCGTGAGCGGGCCGCCGGGAAGTGCCCAGAGGCCTTTGAACGGTTCGCGGATGCGCCGCACCAGCGGGAGCCAAAGGGTGGGACGTCCGGAGGCCTCGCTGGGGCGGAGTGCGAAGATCACCGTAGAAATGGCCAGCGACGGCGGAGCGGTCTGGCGCTCGGCCACATTGGCTGCGGTAGTGTACACGGTTTTCTTCACCCGCTTCGCTGCGTTCCCGGGGGTCCTGCTGACCGTCCCGGTTAGTTATAGTCATAATGACTAAAACTGATTCTACGGCCCGCCCGACTCCAGACAAAATGTTTCGGCCGGCGCCGGTGACTGTTCGGCCGTCAGCTATTTCCGCTTCCGGAGGCGACGGCCTCCAGCAATGGAAGCGTCCTGCCCTGGAAATGCGTGTTGAGGACAATCACCGAGGAGGACCGGAGCACAGTCTTTGTGGCGATCATGGCATCGATCACGCGCTGCAGGTCCGGGTTCGAGCGCGCGGCAATGCGGGCCAACAGGTCAGAACTGCCGGAGACGGTATGGATTTCGATCAGCTCCGGGATCCCGGCGAGCGCCTCCACCACGGCATCGTGGCCCAGGTCCTGGTTGATGGTCAGCGAGCAGAAGGCAACCACGGGAAACCCGAAATGGGAAGGGTCCGGGTGCGGAACCCACGATCCGATCACACCATTTGCCGCCATCCGGTCCAGTCTCGACTGGACAGTGGCCCGGGCGATCCTGAGCATCCGCGACGCCTCCAGCACGGAAGCCCGGGGCGCATCGGTGAAGAATCGCACAATTTTGGCGTCCAGTGCATCCACGTTCGCCATGTCGTCTCCGTTCGGGGCATCCGACAGCGCAAAGCGCCGCATTTGATTCAACTCACTGCACAAACTGCACCCATGGTCTCACGCGCCAAGACTCCGAGGCCTCCCGTGAGGCGGTAAATTCAAAAGGTCCCACGAGGACCCCTTTATCCAAACGACCCCAAGAAGGTACGCAGGCATGACGATGAAGTCCACGGCAGAGCGTCCGGCAGTACACCTCGGCCACAGCATGAAACCCCGGCAGCTGACCATGATGGGCCTGGGCAGCGCCATCGGCGCCGGGCTCTTCCTTGGCTCAGGGGCCGGCATCAAGGCCGCCGGCCCGGCCGTCCTGATCTCCTATCTCGTGGCCGGCACCCTGATCATCCTGGTCATGTGGGCGCTCGGCGAAATGGCTGCTGCCAACCCGAACAGCGGGGCCTTCTCCGTCTACGCGGAGAAAGCCCTGGGCAAGACCGCCGGGGCCACGGTGGGCTGGCTCTGGTGGCTGCAGCTGGTGGTGGTCATTGCCGCGGAAGCACTCGGGGCCGCCGGGCTGCTGTTCTCCGTCTGGCCCGTCATTCCGGTCTGGGCCCTGGCGCTCGCGTTCATGGTGGCGTTTACGGCCATCAACCTGGCGGGCGTCAAGAACTTCGGCGAGTTCGAGTTCTGGTTCGCCATCCTCAAGGTCGCGGCAATTGTGCTGTTCCTGGCCATCGGGGGCGCGCTGCTCTTCGGAATCCTGCCCGATGTAGCCTCCCCCGGCCTGGCCAACATCACCTCCGACTTCGCTCCGGCCGGCCTCGGCGGCATCGCGACGGCCCTTTTCGTGGTGATTTTCGCCTTTGGCGGAACGGAAATCGTCAGCGTTGCCGCGGCCGAGACAGAGAATCCGGAGCGCAGCGTGACCACGGCCATCCGGACCGTGGTGTGGCGCATCCTCGTCTTCTACATCGGCTCCGTGTTCGTTATTGCAGCAGTACTTCCGGCCACCTCTGAAGCACTCGCATCGCCGTTTGCCGGCGTTCTGGACGCTGCCCGCATCCCCGGCGCCGGGACAGCGATAACCCTGGTGGCCGTCGTCGCCCTTCTTTCAGCACTCAACGCCAACCTGTACGGCGCATCCCGCATGGTGTACTCGCTGTCCCTGCGCGGCGAGGCACCCCGCTTCCTGTCGGGGCTTAGCGGCGCCAAGGTGCCGATGGTTGCCGTGGGCGTCTCGGTGGCGTTCGGCTTCATTGCCACCGTGCTTGAGCTGCTGTTCCCGGAACGGATCCTGCCGGCACTGTTCCAGCTGGTGGGGTCCACGTGCCTCGTCGTGTGGGGCACGGCCCTGGTGTCCCAGCTGATCCTGCGCCGGCGGGCCGACCGCGACGGCACGCCTCTGCCCCTGCGGATGAAGGGCTTTCCGGGCCTGACGATACTCGGACTCGTGCTCCTGGGCCTGATCTTCGCCGTGGGCTTCAGCGCCGAGAGCAGCCGGATCCAGCTGATCAGCACTATTCTCCTGATCGGCGCCATCGCTGCCGCCTGCCGGTTGGGAGCGCGGTTCGCTGCGAAGTCTGAAACGGAGTCGGACCCCTCCCGCGACGCGTCGACCGCCAATCTCCCCAAGTAAGCAGCAACACGGACCGTTCCGAGCGGGGCCGCGACGTGGATGCCAGGCCGGTGGATACCGGGCCTATGGATGCCGGCCTGGCTGCACAATTTGTGCAGCCAGGCCGGCATCCTGCTGTGCAGTATTGACACTCTGGTCAGCGCCTGGCGCGCCGATTGCCGGGCCAGTCCGGGGTGACTAGGGTCACAGCTATGGACACCCTGCCTCTGCTGGATGACAGCACCGCCGCTGTCCCGCCCACTCCCGACCAGCTGCGCGAGCTGTACTCGCTCATGACCGCAGTCCGCCACCTCGATATCTCGGCTGTCGCATGGCAGCGGCAGGGCATCATCCCCGGCTATGCGCCCGAACTCGGCCAGGAAGCCGCCCAGGTGGGCAGCGGGTACGCCGTGGACACCTCCCGGGACTTTGTTTTCCCCACCTACCGCGAGATGGGGGTCGCCCGCGCCATGGGCGTCAACATGGTGGAGTACATGTCCACCCACAAGGCAACTTGGCACGGCGGGCTCTACGATCCGATGAAATCCCGGCTTGCCCCCATCCAGGCCGTGGTGGCCGGCTCCGTGCTCCATGCTGTTGGCTGGGCCCACGGCCAGACACTGGACGGCAGCGACGGCGTCGCAATGACGTACTTCGGTGACGGCGCCTCGTCGCAGGGTGACGTCCATGAGGCGATGAACTTTGCGGCCGTGATGAAGGTCCCCGTGGTGTTCTTCATCCAAAACAACGGCTGGGCCATTTCCGTGCCCACTGAACGCCAGGTTGCGGGCGGCTCCGTTGCCGGCCGGGCCGCCGGTTACGGCATGCCGGCCCTTCAGGTGGACGGAAACGACGTCGTTGCCGTCCTTGACGCTACCCGGCGGGCGTTTGCACACTGCCGCGCCGGCAACGGCCCGGTGGTCATCGAGGCCATGACCTACCGCCGCGGCCCGCACTCCACGTCGGACGATCCCGGACGCTACCGCTCGCTCGACGAGGAGCGCGACGGCGCCGGCGAGGACCCGCTGCGCCGCTTCCGGGAGCGGCTGCTTTCCGAAGGCCTGGCGGACGAACCGTTCTTCGCCCACGCGCAGGCCTCCGCGGCCGCCGAAGCTGAAGACATCCGCACAGGCCTCGAAGCACTCGGCCCGCGGCCGGGCAGTGAAATGTTTGACCTGGTCTTCCAGGAAACCACCCCCGTACTGCAGTCCCAGGCCGCCAGCTGGCGCGAGGAGTCAGAACATGTCTAACTCGATTCTCGAAGGCGAAACCGCCGGATTTCGCCAGACTGAATCAGCTGCCGGCAACGTGGCAGTCGTGATGTCCATGCAGCAGGCGCTGAACCGCGCCCTCGACGAGGTCCTCGCCGAGAACCCCAAGGCGGTGATTTTCGGCGAGGACTGCGGCCGGCTGGGCGGGGTCTTCCGCATCACGGACGGGCTGCAGTCAAAGCATGGTGAAAACCGGGTCTTCGACACCCCGCTGGCCGAATCAGGCATCCTGGGCATGTCAGTGGGTCTCGCGATGGCCGGCTTCCACCCCATCCCCGAGGTCCAGTTCGACGGCTTCGCCTACCCTGCCATCAACCAGATCGTCTGCCAGATCGCGCGGATGAACTACCGCAGCCGGGGCACCCTGCCGATGCCCATCACGCTGAGGGTCCCGAGTTTCGGCGGCATTCGCGCCCCGGAACACCACGGCGAAAGCCTCGAGGCGCTCTTCGCGCACGTCCCGGGCCTCAAGGTGGTCTCGCCGTCGAACCCGCACGAGGCGTACCACCTGCTCAAGTACGCCGCCACGCGGCCGGATCCGGTGATCTTCATGGAACCCAAATCCCGCTATTGGCAGAAGGGCGACGTCGATACAGCCGACGGCGGCTCCCCCGAAGGTGCCAAGGTTCAGCGGGAAGGCCGTCACCTGACTCTCGTGGCCTGGGGTGCCATGGTGGCCCGCTGCCTGCAGGTCGCCGAGCTCGCTGCCGAGGACGGGATCGACGTTGAGGTCCTGGACCTGCGCTGGCTCAAACCGATCGACGCCGACGCCCTGGTGGCATCCGTGCGGAAGACGCGGCGCGCCGTCGTCGTCCATGAAGCGCCGCTGACCTCCGGCCTGGGGGCCGAAGTGGCCCAACTGATCACCCAGGGTTGCTTCGACACCCTCAAGGCCCCCGTGGAGCGGGTCACCGGCTTCGACGTTCCGTACCCATCCGGGGACCTCGAAGACGAATACATTCCCAACATTGACCGGATTCTTTTCGGCATCCAGCGAGTATTGGAGTACCGACGTGGCTGAAATTTCCTTCCCGCTGCCGGATCTGGGCGAAGGCCTGATCGAAGCAACCGTCCTGGAATGGCTCGTCTCCCCTGGCGACCAGGTGGAGCGCAACCAGCCGCTCGTCGAGGTGGAAACCACCAAATCAGCAGTTGAATTGCCCAGTCCGCAGGCAGGTAAAGTGGTGCGTATCCACGGCGGGCCCGGCGACAGGATCAATGTCGGCGAGCCCCTGATTGTGTTTGAGGTGCCGGACAACACCGCCGGCATCGTGGGCACGGTCCCGAAGGAAGAGGCACCGAAGCGCCGGGTCCGCCTGAGCGCCGTACTTGATGAGGACTGACATGATGAGCGGCAGACACACCGGCGAACAGCACTCCCACACCGTGGAGGGCACCGATCCCCAGTTGTATGTCGCTGTGCATGAGCCCAAGACCGACGCCGGCCTCCGCCCCATCCTGCTGATCCACGGCTTCTCGTCCTCCAGCAAGCTGAACTGGGAGGACAGCGGCTGGCTCGCCGCCCTCCTGAACGCCGGCCGGCGTGTCATCACGGTGGACCTGCCCGGTCACGGCCGCAGCGGCGCCCCGGAGGACATGGACTCCTACTCGCCGAGCCGGATCCGCGCGGATCTCCTGCAGATTGCGTTCGACGCCGGTGTTCGGCCTGTGCAGGCAGGCGACCCTGCCAGCGGCCTCGACCTGATCGGCTACTCGCTCGGTTCCCGGCTCGCCTGGGAATTCGGCGCCACGCAGCCGGAGATCGTGCACCGGCTGGTCCTTGGCGGACCGAATATGGCTGACCCGCTGGCGGAATTCGACCTCGTTGCAGCCCAGCATTACCTGGCGGACGGTACACCCATCGCCGACGGGTCCACGGCCGGGCTCCTCAAAATGGCCCAGGCACTGCCGAGCAACAACATCTTCGCGCTGCTGTCTTTGGTGGAGGCCATCAAGGGTGAACCCTATGACCCCGCTGAGGCCGTGCCGCACATGCCCATGCTGCTGGTGGCCGGCGAAAATGACGACCGCGCCGCTTCCATGCCGCAGCTTGCGGAACTGGCCGCCAAAGTGGGTTCCATGGCCGAGCAGCTCGTGCTGCCGGGCCGGAACCATACCAATGCTGTGACCAGCAGAGTCTTCAAACAGGCAGCCATCGGATTCCTCGGCAGCTAGCTGTGCCGGCTGGCTGTCCCGGAAAGGACGGCCGGCGGGCGGCAGCTTTATGTCTCCTAACCTCCCCTCTTTTTGACCTCCTTGGGCCGTCAACCGGGCGGTAGGCTGGAATCGAGGGCGGAGACACCGTAAGAGGAATCCATGGGCATGGTTTTTGAAGACCGGGAGGAAGCTGGCGAGCGGCTGGCCGCCGCACTCCCGCAGTTCCGCGGGCAACCGGACACCGTGCTGCTCGGGCTCGCGCGCGGCGGCATTCCCGTGGCCGCCGCAGCAGCCAAAGTCCTCCGCCTTCCGTACGGCGCTGTCCTGGTCCGCAAGCTCGGCATCCCCGGCCACGATGAGACTGCCTTCGGCGCCCTGGCGTTCACGGCCGCCGTCGCGGCGGGCGGCGGTGCCGATTCCGGGCCGTCGGAACTCGGGGCTGGAGCGGCCGGCGGCGGTGCTGACGCCGGATCGGCCGAAGCTGCCAGGATTGTCCGGCTTCTCAACAGGCCCCTCGTGGAGCGTGTCCTGGAGAACGGCGTCCGGCAGGAATGGCTGGACAGGGTTGAGAGCCGTGAACGCGATGAGTTGCTCCGCCGCGTCGACGCCTACCCCGGTGCCAGGCTGGAACTCAGCGGCAAGACGGTCCTGCTGGTCGATGACGGCCTCGCCACCGGAGCCACCATGCGGGCGGCGGTCGAGGCAGTCCGCGCGGCCGGCGCCTCTCGTGTGGTCGCGGCCGCGCCGGTGGGTTCAATCGAGGCCGAAAAGTCCCTGTCGCGGGTCTGCGACGTCCTGTGCCTCCACCTGCCGGGAAAGTTCCGGGCAGTGGGAAGTTTCTACCGGCATTTTGAACAGTTGACCGACGACGACGCCATTAGCCTGCTGCAGGGCGCGAACGCCTGAGCGCACAACCGAAACAAGTGCGGGCCCGGACCGCCGGCCCGGGCCCGCATATGCGAACTGACTGTTTACGAAAGACCCGTCAGTGCCGGCTGACGCCCAGCGGACGGCCCTTGGTTTCCTTGGCCAGCAGCACACCCGCTGCGGAGATCACGCAGAGGACCATGATGTAGATGCCGATGGACCCGGTCCATTTGGTGCTCTGAAGCAGCGACTCTGCAATCGTCGCGGCGAACGCGCCGCCGAGGATGGCTCCAAACGCGTAGCCGATGGAGATCCCAGAGTAGCGGACATTGGCCGGGAACATCTCCGCGTACATGGCGGACATGGGACCGTAGGACAGGCCGAGCCCGACCGTCAGGACGAAGAGGGCCACACCATAGAGCAGGATGTCCTTGGTATCGATAAGCGCAAACATCGGGATCATCCAGGCGAAGACAATGCCGTAGCCGATGAGGAAGGTCTTCACTCGGCCGATCCTGTCGGAGAGCCAGCCGCCAACGAGCGTAAAGATCAGCCAGCCAAAGGAAGCCAGCGTGGTGGCCAGCAGGATCTGCGGAACCGGCATCTTCAGCGACTTGGTGGCGTAGGAGATAAAGAAAGCGATCAGCAGGTAGCCGGCCGCGTTGTTGCCGATGAAGATCATGGTGGAGTAGAGCACCGACTTCTTGTGGTGCCGGATAAGCTGCCCCAGCGGCGCCTTGCTTTCCGCCTTGCGGGCTGCCATTTCCTTGAAGACCGGGCTCTCCCCGACGGCTCGCCGGATCAGGTAACCCACAACAATCAGCACGATGGACAACAGGAAGGGCACTCGCCAGCCCCACGAGCCGAAGTCTTCCTTGGACATGCCGGTGTTGAGGAAGTACAGCAGGCCGGTAGCGAGGATCATGCCGACCGGGACGCCGATCTGCGGGTAGGCGCCGAAGAGCCCGCGCTTGCTCATCGGCGCGTGCTCCACGGCCATCAGGGCAGCGCCGCCCCATTCACCGCCGGCCGAGAAGCCCTGGATGACGCGGAGGGTGATCAGCAGGATGGGGGCCCAGACGCCGATGTCGTTGTAGGTGGGCAGCATGCCGATGAGGGCCGTAGCGGCACCCATCATCACCAGGGTGAACACAAGCATGGCTTTGCGGCCCAGCCTGTCGCCGAGGTGGCCTGCGACGACCGCGCCCAGCGGCCGGAACAGGAAGCTGATGCCGATCAGGGCGAAGGAGAGAATCTGTGCGAGGCCCGGATTGGAGGCCTGGAGCGGGGTGAGGAACAGCGGGGACAGCAACGTCGCTGTCAGCTGCGCGAAGATGAAGAAGTCGTACCACTCGATGGTGGTTCCGACCAGCGTCCCGGCGAGGACTTTGCGTTCCTCGCGTTTGCTGCTGGGACCCGCCTCTGAATCGACGGTGGAAGCTGCAGTCATTGAAACTCCGTGGCTGGGGGCAGGGATACTGCCGGGGATGGATGCAAGGCGATTTACCGATCGAACGGTCAGTTAGTAGGAAGAATACTATGGATGTGTGGCAAAACACACCTAAAACTCCTGATTGCACTTTCGCCGCCCGGTGGAACGGCGAAAGCGGGGCTGCCGTTCAACCGGCGGATCAGTCGGTGCGGTTCAGGAATTCGCGGAGCCTGGCCCTGACAGGCTCGCGGTCGTAGGTGTTGACGAGGGCGCCGGCCATCCGGACCGGATCCCCGAAGAAGAAGTACTCGTAGAGGGACTGGCGCCCCGAGAAACCGGAGATCGAGGCGTCAAAGGCCAGCTTGAACAGGCGGACGCGCTCGGGGCCGGTGAGTGTCTTCCCCTGCAGGTACAGGTCGATGTCTGCCCTCGCCTCGCTGTTCACGTCCGCTTCCCCGGGCAGCGCCATGAGCCCGGAGGCCGAGAACTTCCGGATGATCTGCGGGAAGCGCTGGGCGATCTTCGGGTACCAGTTCCGGGCGGCGTTGAGCGTACTCCACTTCGGCAGCATGACGCCGGCGCCGTTAAGCTCCGCGTCCGCTTCGGAGGCGCGCACCAGGGCCTTGCCTATTTCGACATCGATGATCAGTTCGGCGATGTCCTCCTGGATGTGCTGGAAGCCGTCGATGCCGATGGAATCGGCCAGCTCGGACGCGAGGCCAAGGAAGAACTCGCTCTTGGCGACGGTTCGCGTCACGACCTGGTGGGTCATGAGGGCGCCTGCACCGGTCTCGGTGTAGAACGCGTTGCAGAGCTGGGGGTTTCCGAGCATGAAGATGCGTTCGCTCGGGACGAAGACGTCGTCGAAAATGGCCACGGCATCCATCTCCTCGTAGCGGGACGCGAGCGGCTCGTCGTGCGTGCTGCCGCCGTTGTACAGGGAGGTGCGGCACAGGTACCGCAGCCCGGGGGCGTCGTTGGGAATGGCGAAGGCATAGGAGTAGGGCGCGTCCTCCGGGGTGCCGCGCAGCACCGTGGAGGGAAAGACGAGCAGCTCGTCGGCGATGGGCGCGATGGTGGCCAGCATGCGGGCACCCCTGATGACGATGCCGTCCTCGCGCTCCTCCACAATGTGCGCGGAAAGCTGGCCGCCGAGCTGTTCGGAGCCGGACACGGAACGGTTGACCTGCGGCGGGATCAGCGTATGGGTCGCGAGGACGTCATTCTCGCGCGCCCACTCGTAGTAGTTGAGGATATTCTCGGCAAATCTGGGGTCAGCCTGGGAGAACCATTTCCCGGCCGTGGCCAATGCCGTGAGGGCGGAGTTCATGTAGTCCCCGGTCCGCCCCAGGAAACCGTTCGACGCTTCCGCCCAGGTGGAAATCGCCCGCCGCCGGCGCCTCAGGTCCTCGACGGTTCTCGGAACCAGGAAGGACGCGTTCACGAGGTCGCTCGTGGTGGGCGACGTGTAGGTGAGCGCTTCCTGGTACTGCTGGCCGTGCTGCATGTCGAACAGCTTCGCGTAGGACCTCGCCACGTTGCGGAAGGCAGGATGCTCCGAAACCTTTTCGCTGACCACTTCGCCGTCAATGACGATGTGCGGTGTCATCGCGTTGAGTCTGTCCAGGTACTGCTGGCCGGTTCGGATTCCCATTGTTCTGTCTCCAGTCGTCGTCGAACTGCAGGTGGTCGGGTGGATGATGCGCGTTAGAGAAGGTCTTCCATGCCCAGTTGGCGCTGTTCCGCGCCCAGGATGTTGACGGTGAACGGCCGGCCGGCGAGCTCGTCGTGCGCCTTGGTGGTGCGGGCAATGCTGACCAGCACCAGCGGCGGCTCCATGGACACCGAGGTGAAGGAGTTCACGGTTCTGCCGTGGCGCTTGGTCGCGCCGTCGAACGTGACGATGGCAACGCCGGTGGCAAACCTTCCGAGACTGCCGCGAAAATGATGGGCCCGCGGAACGGACGTCCGGCCGGGGACTTCCGGCGCCGCTTCCGGCTTGGCAATCATCGTCGATTCCTTAGGTCACGGAGACTTGTGTGTTCGAGCACCGGCGCTACTGGTACACCAGCGCAGCGTATTCTATAGTTGAACTCGTAATTCCTATATGGAACGCTAGCCGAACGTGACGTGCAGCACAAGGCTGCGGAACAAACCGCACCGGTCTCCCGCCTAGGATGGACAGCATGAATCCAATCGCCAGTGCCGGCGCACAGGCTGCGCCTGCCCAGGTTTCCCCGTCGCAGACGCTCTCACGGGGCATCAGGGCCCTGGAAATCCTGGCCGAAGCCGAGAACCCTCTCACGATCGCCGAGCTTGCGGACGCTATGGGCGTCCACCGTTCGGTAGCGTACCGGATCCTCCGGACGCTCGAGGACCACTCGCTGCTGGTGCGCGACGACGCCGGCCGGGTGCAGCCGGGGCCCGGCCTGGCCGTGCTGGCAAGGGGCGTTTCCCGCAACCTCCAGACGGCCGCCCTCCCCGAGCTGACCCACCTTGCCAATGCCCTGAACATGACGGCGTTCATTGCCGTCTGGGACCATCAGGAGTGCGTCACCCTGGTCACGGTGGAGCCCCGGCATTCGGCCGCCACGGTGGTCCAGCACCCGGGATCCCGCCACCCCATCAGCAGCGGCGCCCCCGGTATCGCCATCCAGTCGGCGCTGACGGAGCATGACTGGGTTCAGCTGGCGCCAACCGTTCCGTACCGCGCCGAGGCCGCCGAGGCGCGGAAACGGGGCTACGCCGCAAGCCATGACGAGGTCATTGCGGGGGTTTCCTCGCTGGCCGCCCCCATCCGGGTGCCGGGCGGACGGCCGGCAGCGGTCGCCGTCGTCTATATCCGCTCGTCGCAGGACCCGTCCGACGTCGCCGCGGCGCTGACCGCCGGTGCCGCACGGATTGAAGCGCAGCTCGCCTGACACGCCCGCCGCTGGCGGACACAGTGGTGGGGTCAGCGCACAGGCGTCGCGGCAGCCTTGCGCTGGTTCCGCTGGTTTTGGCGGACGACGACGGCGGCAGCCGCGCCGAGCACGAACAGCGCCGCTGCGGCGGCAATCGGAACGAGGAAAGCCGCAGCGTAACCCGGGCCCTGCGCCAGCTGACCTGCAATCGTTGATCCCACGGCCGTGCCGGCCACGATGCCGCTGGCCAGCGCCGTCATCACCGTTCCGAGCCGTCCGGCGGGCGCAGCGATCCCGCCGATTGCAAAAACGGTCACCATGACGGGCCCCACCGGAAGGCCGAGGGCCAGCAGGACGAGGACCATGGCCCAGCCGCTATCCGGGAGGAGCAGCAGCGTCGACAGTCCGGCCATGAGGGCGGCGGAGGCCAGCCAGCGGGCCGTGACCGTGAACCGGACCGGCCAGTAGGCCACGGAAATTGCGGCCGCGGCCGAGCTCAGTCCCATCACCGAGTACAACAACCCGGCAACCTCGGATGTTGCGAATGACGCCGAGAAGGAAGTGAGGGCGGTCTGCGTGGAGCCAAAAAAGGTGCCCATGCAGACCATCGCCAGCACAGGGACCGCGACGGCGGCCACGCGGGCCAACCGTCCGCGGCGCGGGGTGCCTGCCACGTTGGGCGCGGGTTGAACGGCCTTGCCGGGGCGGCCGTTGCGGGGAACGGACAAGTGCGTCCGGTGCACGGCGAATGCCGGCACGAGCGTGATGGTGAGGACCGCTGCAAGAGCCAGCGGCAGCCAGGGCGCCACCAGGCTCGCCAGCACGCCCACGAGTGCAGGGCCAAGGACGAACGTGAGTTCATCGGCTGTGCTTTCGTAGGACAGTGCCGTGTCCAGATCCGTGCCGCTGTCCTTCCGGCTTCCGCCGGACGTCAGGGCCATCCACCTCACGCGGGCGAGCGGGCCTACCTGGGGACAGCTGACGCCAGCGATGAAGGCCGCTGCGAAGACCGGCCAGGCTGAGCCGAAAGAGTCGGCACTGACTCTGTCTGCACCGGGCAGGGCATAAGCCAGTGCAACCAGAGTGAGCACGGCGACGGCGTTCAGAATGGCAGACACCAGCAGCACCGGACGTTGTCCACGGCGGTCCGCGAGGGCGCCCAGGACAGGGGCGCCGAGGGCAGACCCGATGCCGACAGCCCCGGCCGAGGTTCCGCCGATTGCGTAGGATCCGCTGACGGAGGTGACCAGCGTCAGTGTTCCGACAGTCAGCATGGCGAGCGGGAGCCGCGCAAACAGCCCGAGGGGAATAAAGCCCTTGCCGGCCAGTTGTGGGAGCCGGACGAACCGGCCGCCGGAGCGGGGAGGCCGCGAATCGGCAGGCGTGGCCGCAGCGGCAGATGGGAGTTCAGTGGCCGGACGCCGAGGCGCCGTGGAAGTTGTCATGTATCCGGGCTCGTTCAGTACTGCGCATCGTCCCTCCTCCCGATGCGCGCAACCCGGTAACTATCCGATTGTACTGGACACTGGGGTCCGGCACACTCAGGCCCGGCACACTCAGGCGCCCGGCACACTCAGGCGCCCGGCTCACTCAGGCCCGGCGTTGCGGGGCGGCACTGAATGCCGTCCGGTGGATCAGCCTGCCAGCGCGGCCTCAGAAATGTGCAGGGTGGAGCCGTTGCGCCCCTTCACCACCTGGAGTTGAGTGCCTATCCGCTGCTTCATCTCCGCCACGTGGCTGACAAGTCCCACTACGCGGCCGCCGTCGCGCAGGCCTTCGAGGGCGTCCATCACCTGCTCCAGGGCCTGCTCATCGAGGCTTCCGAAGCCCTCGTCCACGAACAATGTCTCAATGTCCACGCCCCCGGCCTCCTGCTGCACAACATCCGCTAGGCCCAGGGCGAGCGACAGCGAAGCCATGAAGGACTCGCCGCCCGAGAGGGTGGACGTGTCGCGTCGCAGGCCGGTCCACTCGTCCACGACTTCGAGGCCAAGCCCCGACTTCGCGCCCCTCGCGGCTTTGGCATCCGTGTGCTGCAGCGTGTACCGGCCATCGCTCATGGCGACGAGCCTCTCCGAGGCGGCGATGGCCACCTGTTCAAGCCGTGCCGCCAGGACATAGCTGTTGAGGCTCATGCGGTAGCTGTTGTCTCCGGCACCCCTGGCCGCGTCAGACAGGGCCGACAGCATTTCCGCCCGTTCCCGCGGTTTCCGGCCAGACTCCGCCACCTCCTTGTATTCGAGGCGGAGGCGTCCCAGGGCGGTGGACTTCTGCGATGCCAGGCCGGCAGCGAGCGCCACGTCCCGCGACTTCTGCGCGGCCCTTTCGGCTTCGGCCCTCAGACGGTCCACTTCGCCTGCATCCGCAGTGACGCCGGCGGCTTGCTCCTTTTCCGCCAGGACGAGCTCCTCACCGGCGAACAGCTCTTCCAGCCGGGCTTGTTCGTCCTGCCCCGCCCGCACCGCCGACTCCAGGCGCGCGGCATCCCCCGCGGCAAGCAATGCGGTGTGCGCTTCGGCGGCGGAGTCGAAGCCTGCGTCCGGCAGCGCGAGGTCCAGCTGGCTCCGCGCCTCGTCCAGACGGGCCGATGCCAGGTCGAGGGCTGTGCGGGCGGAGGCCGCCCCCTCCAGCACCTCAATGGTCTTCCTGACGCCGCTGCAACGCTGGCCGAGGCTGGGGTAACCCGCCCGCAACGCGGCAAGCGCAGATTCCAGGGCAGTTGTCTGTTGTTCCAGTTCGGTCAGCGTGGATTCGGTCTGGGCGATGCGCGACAGACATTCGGTCCGCCCCTGCTCAGTGGCAGCGATGCGGTCTTCCAATTGCTCCTGCCGTGCCCGGCTTTCGGCCAGCTGCTCTTCGGCGGCCTCGGCCTCGTCGGCTGCTTCGCTGGCAACCCTCGCCGCTTCCTGGGCCTCGGCCGGATCAGTGTCTCCGCCCTGGCCTGCCAGCACAGCGAGCTGTTGCCGGGCAGCAGACAGCTCCGCGTCCAGCGCTGCGAGAGCCTCCTCTGCGGCATCGCAGATGTCCCTGGCCTGTTCTTCTTCCTCGGCAAGGCCAAGTGCCGACCCGGCGGTGGGCACGGGCGCCGGATGCTCCGTACCGCCACAGACCGGGCAAGGTTCTCCGGCTTCCAGCCGCGCCGCCAGTTCCGCCGCCGCGTTGGCCAGGCGCTGTTCCCGGAGGTCAAGCCACCGTTGCCGAGACTCCTGGTAGGCGTCCCTGCCCTTGAGGTGCCGTTCAGCTGCCCCTGCACATTGCAAGGCAGCTGTCCCATAGCGCCGGACGACGTCAACAAGCTCTTGGGCCGCCACGGATTCCTTGGTGCGGAGCACGGCCTCGCCCGCCAACTGTTCCAACGGCTGAAGTCCCGCGCGGAGCCGGGTCATTTCCGAGCGGAGTGAAAGCAGGGCCTCAGAGTGGTCCTTGCTGGTGTCCAGCAGTTTCTGACGCCCGACGACCAGGCCCGCGCTTCTTGCCGCAAGCCCGGAAAGCTTGTCCTCGTCCGCGAGCCGTTCGTTCACCACGGCCAGCAGTGCGCGCAGCCGGTCCAGCTCGGCGGTCACGTCAACGGAGGCCGAGCCGGTGTGCGCCAGCTCGGCATCCGTCAGAACCGCGGCCCGAAGGTTTGCTGCGGCACGTGCCATTGAATCGGCTGCCCGGGCCAGTGCGGGCTCTGCAGCGGTCACCGCCTGGAGCTGTCCGCCAAGGTTCTCGGCCTTGCGGTGCAGTGCCAGCCGGGCAGCATCACGTTCGAGCACGGGGACCGCCGCATTGGCTTCTGTTCTTCGGCGCAGCGCGGCGGCGAGCTTCAGCTGGCGGCGTTCGCGGGCTATTTCCGCGTCCAGCCGTACAGCATGCTCGCTGCAGACAGCCTCGCAGGACTTGGCTTCCGCGGCCAGCTCCGAGGCCTTGAGCGAAGCGGCGTCTTCGAGCCAGCCGAGGAGTTCACGGTGACTACCGGGCTCGGGTGCCCCGGTCAGGTCCAGCCCCAGCGTCTGGGCCTCGGCCTGGGCCCTCGTCACCAACAGAGCCAGTTTGCTGTTGTGTCCGGCGACCTCTGTGGCGGCTTCGGCTGCCCTGCCGGCCAGTTCGCGCTCGACGGCTTCGAACCGTTCGGTTCCGAAGAGTTTCTGGAGAAGGTCCAGCCGGTCTGAGGCTTTGGAACGCAGGAAGGCCGCGAAGTCGCCCTGCGGGAGCATGACTACCCGGGTGAACTGCTCCCGGTCCATTCCCAGAATGGCGGTAATCTCGGCTCCGGCTTCGTCGTTCCGGCCGGACTTCTCGATCCACTCCCCGCCGACGCGCTCCCGCAGGAGTGTCTTGGCCTGCTGTACGGTGAAGCCGTTTCGGCCCCGGGCGCTCGGCTTGTCCCAGGCCGGTGTGCGGGACACTTCAAAGCGCCTGCCGCGGGCGCTGAATTCACACCTCACCCGGGGTTCTATCGCAGCGTCGGCGTGGTCACTGCGCAGCCTTTTGCCGTCCTGCCGTGCGCCGGGGACGGAACCGTACAGGGCGTAGCAGATGGCGTCCAGCACGCTCGTCTTGCCGGCGCCCGTGGCCCCGTTGAGGAGAAAAAGCCCATGCGCGCTGAGCCGGTCAAAGTCGATTTCTTCGGTGCCGGCGAAGGGCCCGAAGGCGCAGATTTCCAGGCGGTGGATCCTCACAGCGACACTCCTTGCAGGCGCACGGTCTCCAAAGCGTCGGCCAGGACGCTCCGCTCGGTTTCGTCAGGTTCACGGCCGCGGACGTGCTCCAGAAATCCGCAGCAAATCGAAAGGTCATCCTCAGCCTCGGCAAGCCTGCTGCTGTAGCTGATCTTGGCGGACGCCGGTGCCCCTTCCGGATCAAAGCCCAGCACGAGGGTGTCCGGGTACCTCGCCCGCAGCCGCTCCATAGCCTGGGCCGGACGCTGGGCATCCGTGAGGGTCACCTGGCAGTAGGCGTCCTCCGCCCAGGCATGGTAGGCGGACTCGAGGAGCTCGGTGATGGTTCCCCGGAGGACGGCGAGTTTCCTCGGCGCGTCCCAGTTGATCTCCTGGACCGCCGTGACGCCGGACTCATCGATGTCGATGAGCCAGCCGCCCTTTTGATGTGTTGCCTCTGAAAAGGAATAGGCCAGCGGTGAACCCGAGTAGCGCACTTCCGGCGACAGCTTCTGCCGGCGATGGAGATGGCCCAGGGCCGTGAAACTGAAACCGTCGAAAAGGTCCAGCGGTACAGCGCCGACTCCCCCGATGCTGAGGTCACGCTCACTGTCCGAGCTGAGCCCGCCGCTCGCAAACGTGTGGGCCAGCACCACCGAGTGGACGGTCCGCGACTGGCTGCGCCGAGCCAGGTCCGCCCGGACTCGCTCCGTGGCGGCACGCGTGATATCGAAGTGAGTGGCCGTTTCCACGCCGAGCTGGTCGGCCACGAGGCGCGGCTCCAGCCACGGGATGCCATAGATTGCCAGCGCGGGGCTGACCTCGTCCTCCGAACCGTCCCCGGGAGGCCCATCCTCCAGGGGCACCATCAGCGGCGTGTCGAGGTCCGCGAGCCGGGTGCGCAGATGCACCCCGCCGCGCTCCAGCAGCCGGGAGGCAAACCCCAGCCGGATGGCGGAGTCATGGTTGCCGCTGGTCAGCACCACCCGGGAACCGGCCGCGGTGAGCCGCACCAGGGCGTCGTCAAGCAGCCCGACGACATCCACTCCAGGCAGTGCGCGGTCGTAGACGTCGCCGGCGATGAGGACAACGTTGACGGACAATTCCTCGACCCTGGCGACCAGCTGGTCGATGAAGTCGCGCTGGGCGTCCAGCATGCCAACGCCGTGGAAAGACCGGCCCAAATGCCAGTCAGAAGTGTGCAATAACCGCATGTTCATAAGCTATCCGTAGGCACTGACAGTATTGCTGACCGTCCGCTTGGGCGCGTCCGGAGACGTACCAAGAGGACGGTTACTTGTCGCGAGTGCCGTCGAAGAAGTCGCGCGCCTCGCCGTCGGCCGGGGTTCCGGGCAGGTCATCGCTGTCCAGGACCTCCTCGTCGACGTCGTCGTCACCGGTTCCTGCCGCGGCAACGAGGCTGCCGGTACCGTTGCCGGCCGAACGCCTGCTGGCAGCGTTGTCCGATAAGCCGCGGAATACAAGGCCTGCGATTGCCGCGCCCACCAGCGGTGCCACCCAGAACAGCCACAGCTGCCCCAACGACCAGCTGTTGGAGAACAGGGCAGACGCGGTGGCACGGGCGGGGTTGAATGGTGCGTTGCCCACAGCCTGTCCGAGCTGCAGCAGCACGGCCAGGGACAGGCCGACGGCGAACGGTGCAGCCGCCGCGTGGATGTTGCGGCGGGCGGTGGTGCCGAGGAAGACTGCGACCAGGAGGGCTGCGCCCACTACTTCGGCCAGCAGGACTCCCGCCATGGGTGTCTGGATGACGGAGTGCTCGCCGAATCCGGCGGTGACGGTATCGAACGCGGCCCTGGTGTCCTGGATGGTGGGGACAGTCCGCAGGATGCCGAAGAGGGTGAGCGCACCGAGGGCTGCCCCCACCAGCTGAGCGCCGATGTAGGCGGCTGCGTGGACCATCCGGATTCTGCCGGCCACCAGGTTGCCCAGGGTGATGGCAGGGTTGAAGTGTCCCCCCGAAATGTACGCGAATGCCAGCATCGCCGCCGTCACGGCCAGGCCGGCTGCGAGCGCGGCCGGCAACGGGCTGGACTGCGGGATGGTGAAAAGCGGCACGCCCAGGCCGGCGATGACGAGGAACAGGGTTCCGAACGCTTCGGCAGCAAGCCGGGAAACCAGTCCGGGCCGGTAGCCGGCGTCACCGGCGGGGTGCAACTCGGCGTCGGTGGTGGATACGGACACAGGGGTGGTCATGTTCGGAGAATCCTTTGTTTCGGTGAGCCGGAGACACCGGCATCAGCCGGGTCAGCCTCTGCAGTCTGCCAACAGAGTCTGGACGGTTGCTGAATTCGAGCTTAGCGCCCATTAGACGGGCATACTTCCTCCACAGGCGCCTTGTGACGGGGCCGACATTGCGAGAGGCTGCGACGCAGCGCACGGGGAAAAAGACAGGTTCAGGCAGGTAAATTTACCTGCATGAGCAATAATCCCGGCACCGCGGCCCTGCCGTCCCCGAAATCCCGTATCCACGGCTGCCTTTTGGGCGGCGCACTCGGAGATTCCCTCGGCTACGCAATTGAATTTGATTCGATTACAGCCATCCGCAGCCGTTTTGGCGCGGACGGCCTGCGGGACTTCGCAGCGCTCGACGGCGGGAGTCACTTTTCGGACGACACGCAGATGACGCTTTACACAGTGGACGGGCTCGTCGAGGCACTGGAATGGGCGAATTCGGGTGTGGGCGCCGATGCCAACGCCTGCGTGTGGCTCGCCTACCTGCGCTGGCTCAACACGCAGGGCGTTTCCGCCCCGGAAGCGGCTCCGCGCCCGCAGCCGCGCTGGATTGACGGGCAGCCGGTGCTCCAGCACCGCCGGGCTCCCGGCAATGCTTGCCTGAGTGGTCTTGCTACAGGCGAGATGGGGACGGTGTACCGTCCGGTCAACCCGGACTCGAAGGGCTGCGGCACCGTGATGCGGTCAGCCCCATTCGGACTGATCCCGCACATCCCGGCCGACTCGGTCTACAAACTGAGCGCGAACGCCGCTTCCCTCACGCACGGGCATCCCTCAGCACGCCAGAGCGCCGGGGTTTTCAGCCTCCTGATCCACTCGCTGCTCCAGGGCCAGGATCTGCTGGAAGCCGCCCAGGCGGCCGCGGATCATGTCCGCTCTGATGCGGAAGCTGCGCCGGAGCTCCTTGAGCGCATCAGCACCGCACTTCGCATAGCCAGCGGGGCAGCCGCCTCGGGTACGGGCCCCGGTGAGCCAGCGGGACCTCCTTCGGGACCTGCTTCGGGACCTGCTTCGGGACCCGGTACGGAAACGGGCGCATTGCTGGGCCCCGAGGACCTGGTCCGAGAACTGGGTGAGGGCTGGGTGGCGGAGGAGGCGCTCGCCGTCGGGCTTTACGCGGTGCTCGCCACGGCGCCGGGACACCGGGACCGGCCCGCGGAGCACTTCAAGGCCGCCATCGCACTTGCCATCAATCACAGCGGGGACAGCGATTCCACGGGCTCTATCGCCGGCAATATCCTGGGCGCGTACTACGGCGAGCAGTGCCTGCCGGAAGACTGGCTGGCAGCGCTGGAAGGGCCAGAGGTGATCCGCGGCATGGCCGAGCAGCTGGTGGCAGTTACAACTGCCTGAGGGAGATGTTGTTGCAGGCCTCGCAGACGTCATCAGGGATCATGCCGCGACGCTGCAGGAAGCCGAAAATCGTGCAGCCAAGGCAATATCCGGCGAAGGCCTCCAAAGACGCAGCGACGATCAGCACGGCAAGCAGAACCCAGGCCGCCGGCGCCACGTCAGCGAGGAACAGTACAGCCGCAGCAGTGGATACGGCCGCGCCGATCCCCTGCGCGAAGCGCTTGGGAGGTCCCGGGACCAGCTTGGCCCGTCCTAAACGCGGCGCGAGCACCTTGACCGAGAGCAGGGCCAGCGGCGAGATCCTGGGGCCGAACAGCACGCGGAGCCAGAACCCCGCAGCGATGAAGGCGAGGCCCCACCCCATGCCGGTGAGGAGCGTGGCCGCGGACAGCAGCACCACGAGGCTGGCCGTGATGCGGGCAGCGTATTCGTTCACCGGGTTGGGGAAAGCAAACACCGCGCGCCAGTCCACGCCGGCGGGTGCGGTAGCTGCGGACGAAGATGTGTCGCCTTGTCTGCTCATGCAGCAAGGCTAGGAGGACAGGGTCGCTGCGGGGAAGCTTTGTTGCGCCAGATGAATATGTGCGCCGGGAGCCCCGCCGACCATCTGCAGGAACTCGCCCTCCGAGAGGACCTCGATCGGCTGCCCGCGGTCGTGCAGCTCAAGCACCCGCTTGGCCTTTCCGGTCAGCCGGCCGGACCGAAGGTCGCGGGCATCGAAGCCGTCTCCGACCACCAGGACGCTGGTCCTGGCGGTGACCCTGCTTTCCGGTCGCGCGCCCATCTCGGCGGACCGGGTCTTGGCCTCCGGCCGCGGAATGCCCAGCTGGCCGGTGAACACCACCGTCTGGCCGTACAGCGGGTTTCCGGGCTCTGCGTCCGGATTCGGCGCCGGGTTCTCTCCTTCGTCTGGCCAGCCGCTCCGGAAGGGTCGGCCCTGAGCGGTTCCGTTGAGGGCAGCAAGCGCCGTGAGGGTTGCCTTGGAGAGGGCGTCCCGGGTCGGATCAAAGGCCTGCTGCTGGGGTATCGACAGGCCGAGTGACAGATAAAGCTCTGCAACGCTGTTTGCCCGGTTGCGCGCAGCAATATCGATGAGGATTCCGGCGCAGGCCCTGGCATCCTCGGCCGCGTCGTGGTGGTTGACCAGGGGCACGCCTGCCTCTTCGGCAGCGAACGGCAGGGAATTGGAAACGAGCGAATAGCAGCGCCGGGACAGCATGACGGTGCAGACATAGTCGTACGCGGGACCGGGAAGGCCCGAGACCTCCAGACCTGAGCGGATCACCCCCAGATCGAACGCGGCATTGTGAGCGGCCAGGACGTCGTCGCCGATGAAGGCGCCGATCTCCGGGAAGAGCTCCCCAAAGCGGGGCTGGTGTGCCACCTGCTCGGGCCTGATGCCGTGGATCCGCACGTTGTGGTAATCGAACGCGTCATGGTTTTCCGGCGGCCGCATGAGCCACGAGGCCTCCTCAACGATGACACCGCCCCGGACCTTGCTGAGGCCAACGGCGCACGGCGAACCGCGGAAGCCGTTGGCAGTCTCGAAGTCGATCGCCGTAAAGTCCAAACCCACGGGGACCACTTTAGCGCCGCCGGACCCACGGGGCTGTCAAGTACCCTTGGAAGGTGAACTTTAATGCGATCAGCAACTTTGCCGTATCCACATTGGGAGGTGCCGGTCCGGTCCAGCCGCACCTCTCCTCGCTCCTGCCCGACTGGCTCAATCCCCAGGTATTCCTCGCCGACCCGGCCCTTGCGCCATGGGTGGTGCTCCTGGTTTGCGGCATCATCTTCGCCGAAACCGGCCTGCTGATCGGATTCTTCCTGCCGGGTGATTCCATGCTGTTCACGGCCGGTTTGCTCGTGGCCACGGACACCATCAAGTTCAACATCTGGCTCTTCGCCGCGCTGATCATCGTGTCCGCCATCGTGGGCAACCAGGCCGGCTACCTCATCGGCTCAAAGGCGGGCCCGGCCCTCTTCAACCGGCCTGATTCACGGCTCTTCAAGCGGGAAAACGTTGAAAGCGCCCACAATTTCTTCGAAAAGCACGGCGGCAAGGCACTGATCCTCGCCCGCTTCGTTCCGATCATCCGGACGTTTGTTCCCGTGATTGTCGGCGTGGCACAGATGGATAAGCGCAAGTTCTTCCTCTATAACGTCATCGGCGCGGCCCTCTGGGGCGGCGGCGTGACGCTCCTCGGCTACCTTCTCGGCGACAAAGTGCCGTGGGTGCGCGACAACCTGGACATCATTTTTGTTGTGATTGTCCTGGTCTCGGTGGTTCCGATCGGCATCGAGGTGCTCCGCGGAATTGTGGCCAAGCGACAGGCCGCCAAGTACGGCACGGACCCGGTGGAGGAGTTCATCGAGGAGCACGAGCCCGAAGAGGAACGCAAGACGCCGTAGCTCGCCGTTCCCTCAACGGACAACCACACACAACAGAAGGCGCCCCACCATGTGGGGCGCCTTCTGTGATTGAACAGCCTGCCGGCCCGGCAGGTTACCCGTCGGCCAGGGCCTTGACGATCGCCGGCAGCAGGGCACGGAATGCCTGCCCCCGGTGGCTGATGGCGTTCTTTTCGTCCGGGCTCAGCTCGGCGCAGCTTCGGTCGAAGCCCAGGGGCTGGAGCACGGGGTCGTAACCAAAGCCGCCTTCACCACGCGGCTCCCGCAGCAGGGTCCCCGCCAACTGGCCGTATTCCACCACCTCGCGCCCTCCGTCAGCGGATGCCGACGCCGGCACGGCGAGGGCCGCCGCGCACACGAAGGCAGCACCACGGTGGGCGTCCGGGACGTCCGCGAGCTGCGCCAGCAGCAGCCGAAGGTTGGCGGCATCGTCCCCGTGCCGGCCGGCCCAGCGAGCGGAGAATATTCCGGGGGCGCCGCCCAGCACGTCGACAGCGAGTCCGGAGTCGTCGGCGATCGCAATGAGTCCGGTCGCCTCGGCCACCGCGCGCGCCTTGAGCAGCGAGTTTTCCGTAAAGGTCACCCCGGTCTCCGCGACGTCGGGGCCTCCGACGGCGGACGCGTCCACCACCTGCGTGTCGACGTCGAGTCCGGGAACCTGCCCACGCAGCAGCTCACGCAGTTCCCGCAGCTTTCCCTTGTTGTGGGTGGCCAGCACGAGCCGGGGCGTCACCGGTCCGGGGGCTCCCCCGTTCCCCGGGCTGCTTTCCTCTCCGGCACTGTGTCCACTCACGGAGCCGGGTTCAGTCACGGAGCTTCAGCCAGGGTCTCGCGCTGGATGGCGGCGAGCTGCTCCGTCCCCAGGAGCGCCAGGTCCAGCAGCTTGTTAAGTTCATCACGGTCGAACGGGGCGCCCTCGGCCGTACCCTGAACCTCAACGAACTTGCCGGATCCGGTCACCACGACGTTCATGTCGGTCTCGGCCCGGACATCCTCGATGTAGGGAAGGTCCAGCATGGGGACGCCGTCAATGATGCCCACCGACACGGCGGCGATGGTGTCGATCAGCGGCTGGGCATTTCGTGCGATCATTTTGTTTTCGCGGGCAAAGCGGATCGCTTCGGCCAGTGCCACGTAGGCGCCGGTGATAGCGGCAGTCCGCGTCCCGCCGTCGGCCTGCAGGACATCGCAGTCCAGCACGATCGTGTTTTCACCGAGGGCCTTGGTATCGATGATCGAGCGCAGGGACCGGCCGATGAGGCGTGAGATTTCGTGGGTCCGGCCGCCGATCTTGCCCTTGACCGACTCACGGTCGGAACGGGTGTTCGTGGCGCGGGGAAGCATGGCGTACTCGGCGGTCACCCAGCCACGGCCTTCGCCCTTGAGCCAGCGCGGCACGCCCTCGGTCAGGGAGGCTGTGCACAGTACCCGGGTGTTGCCAAACTCGATCAGGGCGGATCCCTCTGCCTGCTTGGACCAGCCGCGGGTGATGCTGATGGGCCGGAGCTGGTCCGGGGTGCGGCCGTCGGCACGGATGACGGGGATGGTGGTTGCTTCGGAAGTCATGCCAATAGCTTATCGATTTATCCACCGCCGGCTGGCGCGCCCGGACAGCCTCCACCGCGATGCCCGGCCGAGGTGGCCGCCGCGTCAGACGGTGTAGTGCACGCCGGCCACCGCGACGGCGACGTCTCCGGCAAAGACCGGACGTGCCTCAGCCATGACCTTCGTCTGCGACGTCCACACCGGAATGTGGGTCAGCAGGAGGCGGCGGGCGCCCGCCACCGTGGCAGCCTCGCCTGCGCGTTTTCCGGTCAGGTGGACGTCCTTGATGCCGTCGTCGCGGCCTTCCTCGAAGGCGGCCTCGCACAGGAACAGGTCGGCGTCCTTGGCCGCTTCTTCCAGCCCGCGGCATGAATCCGTATCGCCGGAGTAGGTCAGCACCCGGGTCACGGCGGTCCCGCTCTTGTCCGTCTCTGCCACCTCCACGCGCAGCGCGTAGGCTTCCTCAACCGGGTGGTTCACCGCGAACGGCGTCACCGTGAAAGGCCCCACGGTGACCGACTGGCGCTCGATCCAGTTGGTGAAGTCGAATTCCTCGTGCATGCCCGGATCCAGTTCCAGGCCGTAGGCCGTAGCCATCCTGTCGGCCGTCGCGGCTGGGCCCCACACCGGGATCCTTCCGCGGTCCCAGCCGCCGGGCTTCCAGCGCACGGCCACGTGGAGGCCGCACAAGTCCATGCAATGGTCCGGATGCAGGTGCGTCAGGAAGATGGCGTCGATGTCCTCGAGATCCGTATAGCGCTGGATGGCACCCAGCGCCCCGCTGCCAAGGTCCATGACGACCTTCCACGTGCGTTCGCCGTCATTCGCGGTCAAAAGGTAGCAGGACGCGGGCGAACCGGGGCCCGGAAAAGATCCGGTGCAGCCGACGATGGTGAGCTTCACAGGGCGGGACCTCCGGCGGGGGCGCTGCCGCCGGCACCCTGCCCGACGAAATTGGAGATGCGCGGACGCGACGCGGCGCTCTGGGCCGCCGCGATCATTTCCGGCGTGATCCGGGCGAGGCTTCCGGTCGGGTACTGCGCCGCGACATGGTCGACGTGCCGGACGCTGAGCACCTCGGGCCCGAGGAACCTGCGGGCGAGGGCCTCGAACTGGCGGGCGTCGCCTGTGGCGATGAAGTTGTGCTCGGGCGGGGCAGCGGCGGTGCGCTCCAGTCCACGGCTCGCGAGCGCACGGTAGACATCCTTGGCTGTTTCCTCGGCACTTGAAACGAGGGTGACATCCTCGCCCATGACGTAGGAGATGACTCCGGTCAGCAGCGGATAGTGCGTGCAGCCCAGCACCACCGTGTCCACTCCCGCAGCTTTCAGCGGCGCAAGGTACTCCCCCGCCACGGCCAGCAGGTCAGGGCCGGTGGTGATGCCCGCCTCCACGTAGCTGACGAAGGCGGGGCAAGCCACCGAGGTGATCACGAGGTCCGGCGCGGCGGCGAACGTGTCCTCATAGGCCCGCGAGCCTACCGTGGCGGAGGTGCCGATCACCCCGACGCGGCCGGTGCGGGTGGCCGCCACCGCGCGTCGGACGGCGGGCTGGATCACTTCGATCACCGGGATCCCGTAGCGGGCGGTATAGCGTTCGCGGGCGTCCCGCAGGACGGCGGCCGACGCCGAGTTGCAGGCGATGGTCAGCAGCTTGACCCCGGAATCCACCAGCTCGTCCATGACGCCCAGGGCGTTGGCGCGCACCTCGGCAATGGGAAGCGGACCGTACGGCCCGTGGGCGGTGTCCCCAACGTAAAGGATCGATTCGTTGGGCAGCTGGTCGATGATGGACCGCGCCACCGTCAGTCCGCCGACGCCGGAATCAAAGACTCCGATCGGCAGCGATCCCAGGTTGGCGCCGATGGTCGTTGCGGAGTCCGCCGCAGCTCCTGCTGCCGGATCCGTGCTCGATGCTGAAGTCATGATTATTCGAGGATAGGTCTTCCCGGTGGGTGCGGCCATCACTTGTGGTGTCCGCCTCATGTCAAATTTGTCACATCCGCGCAGCGCGGGCGCACCCCTGCCCGCGTGGCCGGCGGACGGGACGGGCAGGCTAGGGCCGGGGCTCCATGGACTGCAGCATGGCCTGGACCAGGGACTCCTGCAGCCACGTGGTGAAGTTGTAGACGAGGGCAAGGTAGCTTTCCACGTCCTCCGCCTGGGACCAGTCCTGCATCTGGTGGACGTGGTCGGCGTCGGCCTCGTCCTGAATGTCCAGGCGTTCGGCGAGCACCAACCGGATGTCGTTCAGTGCCATGGACCAGTGCCTCGCGTCGGTGTCGGTCAGCAGCAGTTCGTCCTTGTCCAGGTCCAGCGCGGCGGCGCGCAGCGCGCCGATCTTGCTTTCGCGCAGGGAGCGTTCGGTGAGCTGGCGGAACTCCAGGGACGCGGCGCCGTCGTTCTTCATCACGTTTGGCAGGAGCCGCCGGAGTGCGCGGTCAGACGGTTCGCGGGCGTCCATGTCGAGCCCGATCATGGCGGTAAGCGGGTCCTGCTTGCCGCGGTCTTCGGGCTGGAGCATCGAGATGACGTCCTCGAAAAGGCTGCGCAGCAGTTCCCGCTCGGCCGGCTCCAGGAATCCGGTGATGCCCTTAAGTCCGTATTTGAAAGCCTTAGCCACGTTTTCCCTTGCCCTTGCCCGGGCCGCTGTTCTTGCCGCCCCCGCTGTTTCCGCCGGTGGCCTTCTCAACCGTTGCCCACAGGCCGTAGCCGTGCATGGCGACTGCGTGCTGTTCCACCTGTTCCTTGCTGCCGTGGGCAACAATGGACCGGCCCTTCCTGTGAACCTCCATCATGAGCTTGTTGGCTTTGGTCTCCGAATAGCCGAAATAGCTCTGGAAAACATAGCTGACGTAGCTCATGAGATTGACGGGATCATTCCAGATCACGAGGTTCCAGGGGATGTCCGGGGCGGTCAGCGCGTCGGTGGACACGGCTGTTCCGGTCTGGGTGCTCTCCTGGGTGTCAGGGCCGAGCGCAACGCTTAGGGTCATCTGTCCATTCTATGGGGATGCGCACTAGAGTGATTTTGTGAGTACCTACGCCGGCTGGAACCAGCCACGCACGTCCCTGTTCACTGATCACTACGAGCTGACTATGCTGCAGGCCGCGCTCCATTCCGGCGCCGCACACCGCAAATCAGTCTTCGAAGCCTTCGCGCGCAGGCTCCCGGACGGCCGGCGGTACGGGATCGTGGGCGGCACGGGCCGGTTGCTGGAGGGCATCGCGGCCTTCCGCTTTGGCGAATCCGAACTGGACTTCCTGGGCCGCACCGGCGTGGTCAACAAGGAGACCCTGGACTACCTCGCCGATTTCCGGTTCACCGGGGACATCTGGGGCTACGCGGAAGGCGAGGCGTACTTCCCGAACTCCCCCATCCTGATCGTCGAATCGACGTTCGCGGAAGCCTGCATCCTGGAGACCTACATCCTGTCCGTGCTGAACCACGACAGCGCCATCGCCTCCGCGGCATCCAGGATGATCACCGCTGCCGGGAACCGACCATGCATCGAGATGGGCTCCCGGCGGACCCAGGAGGAATCAGCCTCTGCCGCCGCCCGCGCCGCTGTCATCGCCGGGTTCGACAGCACCTCCAACCTTGAAGCGGGTTTGCGCTACGGCATCAAGACCGTGGGGACCGCCGCGCATTCGTTCACCCTCCTTCACGACACCGAACGCGAGGCGTTTGAGGCGCAGGTGGCCTCGCTGGGCGCCGGCACCTCGCTGCTCGTGGACACATACGACGTCGAAACGGCCGTCCGTACGGCGGTGGACATCGCCGGGGACAAGTTGGGCGCCGTCAGGCTGGACTCGGGTGACCTGGTGGAGCAAGCGCAGTGGGTCCGCCTCTTGCTGGATGAACTGGGCAACGAGAACACCCGCATCATGGTCACGTCCGACCTCGACGAGTTCGCCATTGCCGCGCTCCAGTCCGCGCCGGTGGACGCGTACGGCGTGGGCACGTCCCTGGTCACCGGTTCCGGGGCGCCCACCGCCAGCATGGTCTACAAGCTCGTCAGCCGCACGGACAGCACGGGCGAGTTCATTCCCGTGGCCAAGGCGGCCAAGAACAAAACGAGCAAGGGCGGGCGCAAATACGCCCTCCGCAAGCTCAACGATCACGGTACCGCCACCCAGGAAATCGTCGGAGTGGGCCACCGCCCGGTTGACGACGGCAACGACCGCCCCCTCCTGCAGCAGTTCATCAAGAACGGGGAACTGCTGCCGGGCTGGACCGGCCACGAAGGCGTCCTTCGCGCCCGTCAGCGCCACGCCGATTCAATGGCCGAGCTGCCGGCGGTCGTCCACCGCCTGCAGCGCGGTGAACCGGCCATCCCCACCATCTATGAGGAGAACTGATGTCACGTGCACTGATCATTGTCGACGTCCAGAACGACTTCTGCGAGGGCGGCGCGCTGCCGGTCCAGGGCGGTGCCGCGGTGGCGGGGGCGATCAGCGAGTACGTCGAAACGCATCACGGGCAGTTCGACCACGTCGTAGCGACGCAGGACTGGCACATCGATCCAGGCGCCCACTTCTCGGACGCTCCGGATTTCAAGGACAGCTGGCCACCCCACTGTGTCGCGGGTTCCCAGGGCGCCGAACTGCATCCCGATCTCGACACCGAACACATTCAGGCCTACTTCCACAAAGGCCTGCACACGGCCGCCTACTCCGGATTTGAAGGCCTGCTCGCCCCCGAGGACGCCGTGCCCACCGGGGACAGGAAGCCCGGTGCCATGCCGTCGCCCGGAGATTCGGACTACGCCGCCGAGGAAGACTCGATCGGCCTGGACGACTGGCTCCAGAGCCACGACGTGGAGGACGTTGTGGTGGTGGGGCTCGCCACCGACCACTGCGTCATGGCGACATCCCTGGACGCGGTGCAGGCCGGCTATTCAGTTACCGTGATCAAGCGGCTCACGGCGGGCATTGCCGGGGACCTGGACGACACCTACGCCGAGATGGAACTGGGAGGCGTGGACCTCGAATAGCAGAAAGGCGGCGCCCGCTGGTGCGGACCCCGCTTTCTTGGCTCTTTGCGCTACCGGCTACTTGCGGCCGACGAACCAGTCCTGAAGCTTCTTGAGCCTGGACTGGAGCTGTTCTTCATTCGCCTGCGCCACAGGCGGGCCGCCGCAGACCGTCCTCAGCTTCGTGTGGACCACACCATGGGGCGTTCCCGTCCGCGCGGACCACGCCGCCACGTTTTTGGCGAGCTCGTTCCGGAGATCCATCAGCATCCGGTGGTCCGGCACCAGCGGCGCCGCCGGAGCAGCGGAGGGGGCCTGCCGTTTCTTCCTGCTCTGCTGCTCGTGCTGACGCTGGCGCAGCAGCGTGCCCACCTGTTCAGCATCCAGCAGGCCCGGGATACCGAGGAAGTCCAGCTCGTCTTCGGAGCCGATGTCACCGCCGGTACCGAACTCGCCGCCGTCGAACAGCACACGGTCGAAGGATGCTTGGGAATCCAGGGCCTCGAATTTACCCTTGGTCAGGCTGTCCGAGGCTTTGTCCTCGCGGTTGGCCTCGTCCATCAGGGAATCTTCCGGATTGAACAGGCCGTCGCCGTCCTCTTTCTCCGGCCGGTCCAGCGCGTGGTCCCGTTCGGCCTCCATGCTGTTGGCCAGCGCCATCAGCTGCGGCACGGATGGCAGGAAGACGGAGGCAGTCTCGCCCCTCTTCCGGGCACGCACAAAACGGCCCACGGCCTGGGCGAAGAACAGCGGCGTGGAAGTCGACGTGGCATACACACCCACGGAAAGGCGCGGAACGTCCACGCCTTCGGACACCATGCGGACGGCCACCATCCAGCGTTTGTCGCTCTCCGTGAATTCTTCGATCTTGCTGGACGCCTTGGCATCATCCGAAAGGATCACCGTGGGCGATTCGCCGGTGATCTTCTTGAGCTGGCCTGCGTACGCCCTGGCATCCTCGTGGTCCGTTGCGATCACCAGGCCGCCCGCATCCGGGACGGACCGGCGGACCTCGCTGAGGCGTTTGTCGGCGCCGGCCAGCACTGCGGGAATCCACTCCCCTGCCGGGTTCAGGGCAGTCCGCCAGGCCTGCGATGTGATGTCTTTGGTGACAGCCGACTCGCCGAGGGAGGCGGCCATCTCCTCGCCTCCACTGGTGCGCCACCGCATCTGACCCGAATAAGCCATGAACATGACGGGCCGCACCACGTGGTCACGCAGCGCATTGCCGTAGCCGTAGGTGTAGTCCGCCTTGGAACGCCGGATGCCGTCCCGGTCCTCCGCGTACTCCACGAACGGGATGGGCGATGTGTCGGAGCGGAACGGCGTACCTGTCAGGGACAGGCGCCGGACGGCGGGGTCGAATGCCTCGCGGAGGCCGTCACCCCAGGACAGGGCCTCCCCGCCGTGGTGGATCTCGTCCAGGATCACCAGCGTGCGGGCGGCCTCGGTCTTGGCACGGTGCAGCAAGGGCTTGCTGGCAACCTGCGCGTAGGTGACAGCGACCCCGACGAAGCCGCGGCCGTGCTGGCCGTCGGAATTCTTGAAGTTCGGATCGATGGCGATGCCCACCCGTGCCGCGGCGTCAGCCCACTGCCTCTTGAGGTGGTCAGTCGGGGCAACGATGGTGACCCGGTTGACGGCACCGGATTCGATGAGCATGGACGCCACACGGAGCGCAAAAGTGGTCTTGCCTGCGCCGGGCGTCGCGACGGCCAGGAAGTCCCGCGGACCCGTGCTGAAATAGCGGTCCAGGGCTTCCTGCTGCCAGGCACGGAGCTTCTGGGCGGTTCCCCAGGCTGCACGTTCCGGATAAGCCGGAGGCAGCGTGGGGCCGCCGAAGAGTGTCTCCGTCACTACTTGTTGTTGCCTGAGTCCCCGCCGGACCCCTTGCCGCCGTCGTTTTCAGGCCGCAGGCCGTCGTAGACCTCTTTGCACATCGGGCACACAGGGAACTTCTGGGGATCGCGGCCCGGGGTCCAGACCTTGCCGCACAGGGCGATGACAGGCTCGCCGGTCAGCGCGGATTCCATGATCTTTTCCTTGCGCACGTAGTGCGAAAAGCGCTCACGGTCGCCGGGCTCCACTTCCTGGCGCAGTTCCTCGCGCTCGATGGTGGCCGTGGACGATCCGGCTCCGGAAAGCTCACGCATGGGGTCGTTTTCGAAAGGATCCGTCATGCTAGTCATGGCATCCATCTTAGCCGCTCCCGGCGGCCGGCGAAGGACGCAGCGGCGGCCTGCCGGGCCCGCCAGGGGCCGGCGGCAACCCGCGCTACAGGCCCTGCCAAGTCGGTTTGTGGTCGTAGGAGTGGCGGTAGTAGTCGGCGAGTTTCAGCGACGACGCCGCGGCCTCGTCCACGAGAATGGAAGCGTGGGGGTGCAACTGAAGCGCAGAAGCAGGACAGATCGCGGCCAGCGGCCCTTCCACGAGGTCATGGACCGCCTGCGCTTTTTGCGCGCCCGTGGCCACCAGCACCGCGTGGCGCGAGTCCAGGATGGTCCCCAGCCCCTGGGTCACCACGTGATGGGGAACCTCGGCGAGGCTGGGGAAGAAGCGGGCGTTGTCCCGGCGTGTCTGCTCGATGAGCGTCTTGATGCGCGTCCGGGAAGCGAGCGATGAGCCTGGCTCGTTGAAGCCAATATGCCCGTCGGTCCCGATGCCCAGCAGCTGCAGGTCCACCCCGCCGCGGTCCCGGATGGCGGCCTCGTAGGCCTGGCAGGCCGCGGGGAGGTCCTTCGCGCTTCCGTCCGGGCCGTGGACGTTTTCGGGGGCGATGTTGACGCGTCCGGTGAAGTCCCGGCGGATGACCTCACGGTAGGACTCCGGATGGCCGGGTTCCAGCCCAACGTACTCGTCCAGCAGAAAACCGTGCGCCCTGCTGAAATCCAGCACGCCCCGCTCGTGGCGCAACGCCAACTCGTCATACACCGGAAGGGGTGACGATCCCGTGGCCAAGCCCAGCACTGCATCGGGCTTCCGATGCAGGAGGGCCTGAATGGCATCCGACACAAGGGAGGCGATTTGCCTGCTGCCCGGAAGGATCACGACCTCCATGCTGCTCCGCCGCCTTTCGCTGTGGTAACCGCCCCGTGCTGTCCTGCGTGGCCGACTATCTGCAAGCCATCTTTCTGCCTAGTCAACCACGGCCGGCGCCGCCCCGGCAGGGCCATTCACCGGTTGACCGTCAGCTGAGCCAGCAGCTCCGGGCCGCGGGCATCGAACCAGCGGCCGCCGATGCGCACCCCCGCCACAAACAGCGCAATCCCGAGCATCGGCCCGAGGGCTAAGTTGGCCCAGCCAAAGGCCGGATCACCGGTCACCATTTGGGCGATGACCAGGGCCGCTTCGGGCAGGGTCAGCACCAGCAGGACGCCCATGCCGCCGAATTGGACGGCCAGGGTCTGGGCGACATTACCGGGCGGTTTCTTGAACGGGCTGTCGCCGGGTAGGGGGACGGCGACCGTATAGCGCGCGGAAACCACGGAGGCGAGGCCAAGCCCGGTGAACAGGACGCCGAGCGACAGCCCCAGGATGGCCGGCAGCCATTCCCAGTCCCCGGTGAGGAAGAACGGCACAGTCGCGAGGACCATCACGGCTGGCAAGGCAAAGGCCAGGCAGGCCAATGCACGCCCGAGACGGTCCTGCACGCCGCGCACTCCGGCTGCGAGATGCAGCGCGAATGCCGTGTTGTCGTAGGACACGTCGGAGGAGATGGACCACGCCAGGAGGAAAGCGGTGAGCGGACCCGCGATCGTGATGACGCCAAAGTTGCCCGTCTGGCTCCCTTGGAACGCCAGAACCACGGGCAGGAGCGGAACGACCACCAGGGAACCGGAGTACCGCGGATCCCGGAACCAGTAAGTCAGCGAGCGGGCAGCGATGGCGCCCGTGGGCGTGGCGGGAAACAGCCCGAACAGTCCCAGCCGGCCACCCGTCCTTCGGGTGCTTCCGGCGTAGGGCGGGGTCACGAGGGCACGCTCGAGCAGGAACTTCCAGCACCAGGCAAGGCCGGCGAGCGTGGCCGCGGCGATCAGGAGCTTCAGCGCGGCCGCTCCGGGGTGTCCCGCCTCCAGCTCGCCGCCCAACGACCAGGCCGCGCCCAGCGGCGTCCAGGACAGGGTCCGCGCAAGGTCGGTCAGGAACGCGCCGGAACCTGCCGCTCCCTGCGCTATGCCCGCCACGATGGGACCCATCAGAACGAGCGGAACCATGAACGCCAATCCGCTGACATCCTTGAACCGCCGCGTGGCCGCCAGACTGGCTGTGGCCGTAGTGACCACCTTGGACAGCACAACACAGGTCAGCACGCCGAGGACTGCACCAATAAACGCTCCTGCGGCCGGCAGGATGCCCCGCGACCAGGTGCCCACCGTGGCCAGTGCCGCCAGCGCTGTGGCGAGTCCGGGAATGCCAATCAGGCCGCCCAAGGCAAGCCCTGCCAGCAGCTGGGGCATCGGGATGGCGGAAGTTGTAAAACGGGCCGGATCGAGCGTCATGTCGGCCGCAGATGCAATCAACGGAATGATCGCCCAGCCGAGCAGGGCCGCCGCGCCGCCCAGCACCACGACGGTCTGTGCAAGGAGGGGATCTTCCTGGCGCAGGAAGAGCAGCGCTGCAACACACGTGCCCACGATTCCCAGGGCGTACAGTCCGCCGATTGCAAGGCCAACGAGCTGCCAGGGGCTCCGCCGCAGTCCGTTCCGCAGGAGCGCGAGCTTGAGCCTCAGAAGGTGCGCAACCACTCGAGCCCCTCTGTCTGCACTCTTCCGCCCACCAGCTGGACGAAGCGCTCTTCAAGGCTCACTCCGCCGCGGACTTCCGCTACCGTCCCTGCGGCCAGTAGCCGGCCGCCGGCGACGACGGCAACGTGGTCGCACATCCGCTGGACGAGGTCCATGACATGGCTGGACACGATCACGGTGCCGCCGGTGGCAACATATCGGTCCAGGATGTCGCGGATGTTTGCGGCGGACACAGGGTCCACTGATTCGAACGGCTCATCCAGGACCAGCACTTTCGGTGCATGGATCAGGGCGGAAGCCAGGGCTATCTTCTTGGTCATGCCGGCTGAATAGTCCACCACCAGCGTTCCGGCGTCCCCGCTCAGGTCCAGCGCGGCCAGCAACTCCCCCACCCGGGCAGCAACAACATCCTTGTCCATGCCGCGGAGCAGTCCGGCGTAGGTGACGAGCTGTTCGCCGCTGAGCCTGTCGAAGAGCCGGACGCCGTCAGGCAGGACGCCCATCAGCCTCTTGGCCTCCAGCGGCCGCGCCCACACGTCAACGCCGTGGACCACAGCCGTGCCGAAATCGGGCCGGAGCAGGCCAGTGGCCATGGACAGCGTGGTGGTCTTGCCTGCACCGTTGGGGCCGACGATTCCGAAGAAGGAACCGGCGGGAACGTCCAGGCTGATGCCGTCCACGGCGATCTTGCTGCCGAAGCGCTTGGCCAGTCCCCTGATCGACAGGGCTGTAGGGGGAACACTCATGAATTCACCCTATCGGGGCGTGGTCCGCAGCGGGATCCCCCTCAGGTAGTAAGGCCATGCCCCGGCGGATCCTCCGCAAGGAGGAGGGCTGCCCGCCCATGACGTTCACCGGCCGATGAGGTTCACCGACTGATGAGGGTTCACCGTCGCCCAGCTTGCACTCAGAACGTGCGCCGCGGCACTGCGCGCTCGTACTGCGGCGCCCACCGCAGGTCATGGCCCAGTTCGAAGGCGGCGCGGAGCCACCAGTGCGGGTCCCGAAGCGCCGCCCTTGCAATGAACACACCGTCGGCCTGGCCGGTGGCAACTACGTGCTCAGCCTGCCCGGGTGAAATCAACAGCCCCACCGTGCCCGTGGCGATGCCCGTTTCGCGGCGGATGCGCGCGGCGAAGCCGGTCTGGTACCCGGGCCCCGGCTGGATCTCCTGGTGCGCCACCGCGCCGCCGCTCGAGACGTCGATGAGGTCAACACCATGTTCGGCAGCCTGCGCCGCGAGCAGCACCGAGTCCTCAATGCCGATCCCGCCTTCGGCCCAGTCCGTGGCTGAGATCCTCAGCATCAGCGGCATGGACTCGGGGATCACCGCTCGCACAGCGTCGACGACGTCCAGCGTCAGCCTGTTCCTGCCGGCGGCATCCCCGCCCCAGGCGTCGGCGCGGTCGTTCACCAGCGGGCTCTGAAACTGGTGCAGCAGGTAGCCGTGGGCGCCATGGAGCTCGATGGTGTCGAAGCCTGCTTCGACGGCCCGGGTGGCGGCAGCCGCAAAGTCGGCGATGACGCCGCGGATGTCATCCTCCGTCATGGCCGCCGGCGCTGCGTAGCCGTCAAACGCGGCGGTGCCCGGCCCAACGGTGTCCCAGCCGCCGTCGGCCGCCGGAACGGAACCCTTCTCCCCTGAAAACGGCCAGTAGGTGGAGGCCTTCCTGCCAGCGTGGGCGAGTTGGGCGCCGATTTTGGTGTCAGCCACGCCGTGGCGGTGCACGAAGCTGACGATCCGCTCCCAGCCGGCCGCCTGGTCTTCGTTGTAGAGTCCGGCGTCGCGCGGGCTGATCCGCCCGGCAGGGTTGACGGCTGCTGCTTCGGTGAGGATCAAGGCCGCCCCTCCGGCCGCAAACGAACCAAGATGCATGAGGTGCCAGTCATTGGGAACACCCGGGGCAGCCTCGGGGTCGCAGCTGTACTGGCACATGGGCGAGACCCAGCCGCGGTGCTGCAGCTCGAGGGAGCGCAAGGACAGCGGCCTGAACAGCGCCGGAACCACCACTAGAACAGCACCCGGGCCAGCGCCTGGCGCGCCTTCGCCACGCGGCCGTCTGTTGTTCCGACGACGTCGAACAGCTCCAGCAGGCGGACGCGGGCGGTCTCGCGCTCGGGACCGAAATTCCTGCCGATGAAGCCCACGACACGGTTCAGGGCGTCCTCCACATGTCCGCCGGCAATGTCCAGGTCGGCAACCCCGAGCTGGGCCGCGAGGTTGTCCGGCTCGTCCGCCGCGACCTGCCGGAGGGCTTCGCCGTCCGGGCCGGAGAGCTGCTGCAGCCGGTCCATGAGCTCAACCTGCGCCAGACCGGCTTTGGCTTCTGCGTCGGCAGGCATCGCCGCGAGGGCCTGCCGGTAGGCGGTGGCGGCAGCGGCGTAGTCCCCTGCCTCGATGGCGTCGAAGGCCGCCTGGTGCAAAGGGGGCAGGGGGGCGGGTTCCTGATCCCCGGGGGCCGCTCCGCCCACGTTGCCCGAAACGCCGTTGGCGGCGGCAACCTTGAGCAATTCGTCCAGCACCGCGCGGATCTGCTGCTCGTCGGCCCCGCCCTGGAAAAGCGGTACGGGCTGTCCCTTGAGCACAGCCACCGCCGTGGGCACGGCCTGAACCTGGAAGGCCTGGGCCAGCTGGGGAAAGGCATCGATGTCTGCAGCGCCGAGCACGAGCCGGCCTGCGTAGCTCTCAACAATCCGTTCCAGATCCTCAAGCACCCCGGCTGATTCCGGCGAATACGCTGCCCAGAGGGCGAACACCACGGGCACCTGGGCCGACAGCTCAACGAGGTCCTGAAAGTTTCCTTCGGTGACCGTGACCCGGAGCGCGGGCGCCTCGGGGCCGGCGTCGGGGCCTGCAGCGACTCCGGCTGGTGGGGCGCCTGCCGGGCCGTTCCCGGCGGTAGGGCCTCCCGCCGGCGGGGCTGGCGGCACCTGGCGCTGCTTGAGGGCGGAAAGATCGACGGCGCCGCGTAGGTTGAGCTGGCTGGCGGCGGCTGGAGGGACAGGGCGGGATGCTGGCGAACTCATAGCTCCCACTCTAGCCACTCCGCCGCCGCGGGAGGCAACGTTGCCGCAGGCCGCGGCAACCAGTGTGCCGCGGCCGGCGGAACACTGGTTGCCGCGGCCTGCGGCCAACGCGCCTACTTGAAGCTGGCTCCCACGAGCCCGCGCGTGGCGGCCACAAGCTTCATCGGGTCCTTCGAGCCTGTCGGCGGCACATAGACGGCCATGGATTCCGCAAAGTTCAGCACCATGCCGGTGGTGGTCTCTTTGCCGCCGGCGAGGACGGCCGCGTCATTGCCGATGGACAGCTTGTCGCCTTCGGCCTTGGGCGTGCCGTCGAAGTTGAACGTGAGGCGGCCGAGAACGAGTGCACCGCCGTCCGAGGTGCGGAACACCACGGTGCTGCCGGGAACGACCTTGTGGGTGAAGGCGAATTTGCCGTTCACGCCCGACTTCACGACATCCGCCTGATAGGACAGCGTGTCCCCGATGTACGGCGAAGACTCCCCTTCGACGAGCTTGTCCTTGAAGGTGGAATTCGACTTGGACAGGCGGTCAGCAAGGCCGGCCAGGGCCTCTTGGCCGCTGTAGAGCAGCCCCGACTTATCGCCCGGTGCCAGCGTCTCGGTGCCGTTGCGGGCAATCGAAGGGAAGGTCGTGCCGGGCTGGAGCGGGCTGGTGCCCACGAGTTTGTAGTTCTCGCGCGGGGACTTCTGCACCAGGGTCAGCAGCTGCGGCACCACATTGCCCTCGCCCTGGGTGACGGCGAGAACCGAACGAGGCCAGGCGCGCTTGCTCGTGACGACGGTGGTCAGGAGTTTCGTGGCGCGGACGGGCATACGCGCATCGTAGGACGCCACTCGGGAACGGATTTTGTAGTTCTTTGTCCGCACCTCGAGCTCGGTCCCGGACACCCGGGTGGCGAGTTTCTTGGCGTCCTTGGCGGCATCGCCGGCATCCGTGGCACTGGCCACCTGCTCCAGGATGCGGCGGAACTGGGCGTCGAGGAGCACCGGGGCGTCGCCGGCGGCGGTGTTCGCGGAGGCCGAAGCCGTGGAGGATGCCTCCGGGGTGGCGGCAGGCTCAGGCGTCTTGCTGGCCTGTGCGGCCGCGCCGGTACCGGCGATGAGTGCCGCGGTCGACGCTGCGACGACAATGCTGAGCCGCGCCGAGGAACCGGTTCCGGTCTTTGTCCCTGCCTTGGCCTTGGTGCGCCTGGGGAAGAGGCTGCCCACGCCGGCGGCGGAACCGCCCTGCCCCGGAGCCGTGCCCTTGGGCTTGAGCACCAGCAGCGCAACGCCGCCGAGCATGAGGAGTACCCCGATCACCATGAGCGGAACTGCCCACGGAGTGGAGGTGTCATTGGGAAAGGTCATCGAAATCGACGACGGCGCGGGCTTCGTGCCGTCGCTGGCCAGCAGAAGGGACCAGTCGCCGTCGGCCGGTGCCGACCAGGTGTAGTCCAGCTCGCCGCTCGCGTTTTCGGTCGAAACCCACAGATCCGATCCGGCAGGCGACGGCGCGGTAGCCTCCCCGTCAGTGCGTTCCACCTGGAGCGACTTCTTGTCGTCGGACAGACCGGTGACCGTGTTGTGTGCCGTCTTGCCTACCCAGGCATCCACGTCATCGGGCCGGCCCGCGGCCAGGAGGAAATTGCCCTCGCCCTTGACCTTGATGGTCACCGTTCCCCCTTCGAGGGTTCGGAGCTTCTGGTCTATAACGGTCAGCGGCGCGGCTTTCGCATCCGAGGGAACGGTGGCCGTCACGGTCTCGGCGGGGGCCCACACCGTCTTCTGCCCGATTCCGGCCAGCAGTGTCAGGAGGCCGAGCAGCACGAGTGCGACTGCAGTCTTGAAACGCAAAGGAATACCTATCATCAGCGGGGGTTTACTTTCAATAGTAACCGTTTTGTTACCAATCAGTCAGTTCAGGCCTCCGAAGACGCCTCCTGCGATCCCATGCAACAGTGCCCATCCGGGTATTCGCAAGGCTGCTGATAGTGTTTGCGATGATCATCACACCCGGCCCGCAGCCGCGGCGCCACAGACGGAAAAGGCATTAAAAGCAGTGACTGAACACACGGATCCGTCCATGCGCGGCCCGGAAGACCTGCCCAACGCCGACTCCCCCCAGGGCGCTCCCGGCGCGCCGGCCGAGCCCCAGAAGGCACACCGGACAAGGGCCCGCCCGGCCGCTCTTGGAGCGGTGCTGAAACGGCTGCGCCAGCCCATTCCGGGCGCGCAGCCAAGACTCCGGTTCGAAATGCCTCCGGAGCACCTGGACAGCATCGAGGCTGAGACGCCCGGCGCCGGGGACACCGCCCGATTCGGCGCTCCCGGTCCCCGGATCTCGGCACAGCACCCCCTGTACATGGGGTTCATGGGCACCGTGGGCGTCGGGCTTGCCCTCCTGGTGTACTGGATCGGTTCGAACACCACCCAGCTCCTGCTCTGGATCGTGGCAGCCCTCTTTATAGCATTAGGACTTGATCCGGTGGTGCGCTGGCTGGAGACGCACAAAATCCCCCGGCCCGCAGGCATCGTGCTGGCAGTCTCTGTCCTGGTTCTGGCGGTCGTAGGGTTCTTTGCCACCCTCATCCCCACCATCGTCGAGCAGGTGACAGAGCTCGTTAAGCAGGCGCCAGTCTGGGTCCGGGACTTCGTCGATTCCGACTTCTTCCGCACCGTCGACAACCAGTTCGGAGTGCGCGACCGCATCAACGAGGAGCTGGATAAGTTCGTCAAGAATCCTGAGGCCATGGGCGGCATTTTCGGCGGCGTTGTGGGTTTCGGCTCCACCGTGGCGAATGGCCTCTTCGGGACGCTGATCGTGCTGGTGCTTAGCCTGTACTTCCTCGCCGCCCTGCCTGCAATGAAGAAGTGGGGGTACCGGCTCGCTCCGCGGTCCCGTCGGGCCAGGGTTGAGGCCCTGTCGGAAGAGATCACCCGTTCCGTGGGTAACTACGTGATCGGCCAGGCCGTGGTTGCCCTCCTGAACGCCACGTTCGCCTTCATCGTGATGTCCATCATCGGCGTTCCATTCGCCGTGCTGCTCGCATTCGTGGTGGCGCTGCTGGCATTCATCCCGCTGGTGGGCGGAATGATCGCGGGCGTAGTGGTCACACTGATTACCCTCACCCTGGGCTGGCAGTCTGCGGTCGCGTACGCCATCTGCTACTTCGCCTACCTGCAGTTTGAGGCCTACTTCATATCGCCCCGCATCATGCAGAAAGCCGTCGCCGTGCCCGGTGCGGTGGCCGTGATCTCCGTGATTGCCGGCGGCAGCATCCTCGGCGTGCTGGGGGCGCTGATCGCCATCCCGACGGCGGCCGCCATCCTTCTCCTCCTCAAAGAGATCTACATCGTCCGCCAGGACAAGCACTAGCCGGATAAGCCTCAGGCTGTCAGCCCGGCGTCACCGCCTAAGCGGTCGCCGTCGCCACCGGTCCGTTCCATTCCTGGGGAAGTCCGGCGGCGCCGGAACCGTCGTGCGTCACGTCGTCAACGATCTCATTCAGCACCCGCGCGGCATGCTTCTCCCCCACCCAAAGGTGCTTGGCGCCGTCGACCCCCACTACCCGCGCCTGGGGCACAACGCCGAACCGCTCAGCGGCGGCGGCCGGCCGGAGGTAGTCGTCGTGCTCGGGCACGAGTACGGTGAGTGGCTTGCCCGAAGCCGCCCACTGCTTCAGGTGCACGTCAGTGGCCCGGTGCAGCGGGGGCGACAGGAGCACTGCACCTTCCACCTGCGAGGCCACCGGCTCAACGGCGCCGTACATGAGCGCAAGTTCGGTTCCGAACGACCAACCCACGAGCCAGCGGTTTGGGAGTCCCCTCTCGACGGCGAACCGTACCGCCGCCTCCACGTCATAGCGTTCCCCGATGCCTTCTTCGAACGCGCCCTCGCTGGTGCCCCGCGGCGACGACGTCCCCCGGGTGTTGAAGCGCAGCACTGCTACGCCGGCCAGCGCAGGCAGCCGGTACGAGGCCTTCCGGTAGACGTGGGAGTCCATGAAACCGCCATGCGTGGGCAAAGGATGCAGCGTGATCAGGGTCGCTGTGATCTCCCCCGACTCCGGCACCGCAAGCTCGCCCACGAGCGTCCGGCCGTCCTCGGTATGGATTTCGATGTTTTCGCGGCGGGCGGGCAGCACCGTTGAGGCGCGGATCGCCGCCGCTTCCGACGGCTGGCTGAAAACGTACGACGACGGGTCAAAAGTCATGCGTATCAGCTTAGCTTCCGCCGGGGGCCACTATGCCCCTGCCGGCTCCCCGGCCGCAGCCTGCTGCCGCTTCCGGCCGCTGCCGTCCGGTCAGCGGTAACGGAAGTTGCGCGACGTCCAGCAGTTGGTGTGCCAGTGACGGCGCTCGGACAGGCCCGCCTCGGCACCGAACAGGTGGTCGTCGGCCCACACCACCAGATGGGCCACCCCCGCCTGCACGGCGGTGGAGCAGCCCGGGCAGATGTAGGCTTTCTCGGCATTGCGGGCCGTCATCGTGCGGACGACCCACTCGCCGTCCGGGGCGCTTTCCCGCCGGGCAATGCCTGCCCTGGCCCGCTCGAGGTCAAGCTCGGGGACTGGCCCCGAACCGCGTTTGCCTCCCGCTGCGGGCTTTCCGGACGAGGAACGCCCTGCTGAGGTACGGCGGGGTCGGTTCGAACGCGGCATGCTTCCATTCTGCCCCAGGCGCCGCTACTCCCTTGCCCCGGAACCGCCCGCCCGCGGTGCCCGGTGGTCCTGCCAACGCGGTAGTGTGTACGGCGTGCGTCTTGTCATAGCCCGTTGTTCTGTTGATTATGTTGGCCGGCTCAAAGCCCATCTGCCCCTCGCCACGAGGCTCCTCCTGGTGAAGGCCGACGGCTCTGTGCTGGTCCATTCCGACGGCGGCTCCTACAAGCCGCTGAACTGGATGAGCCCTCCCGCCACGCTGCGCGTCTCGTCACCCGACGAAACAGACGTCGAGGTGGGGGTCGTTGAACAGTGGACCGTCCAGTCCGCCAAGACGGACGACAGGCTGATCATCAACATCCATGAACAGCTCCACGACACGTCCCATGAGCTGGGCCAGGACCCCGGGCTCATCAAGGACGGGGTCGAGGCAGACCTGCAGCGGCTGCTGGCCGAGCAGATCGAAACACTCGGCACGGGTTTCTCGCTCATCCGCCGGGAGTACTTCACGGCAATCGGTCCGGTGGACATCCTGGCACGGGACTCAGACGGTGCCACAGTGGCCATCGAGCTCAAGCGCCGCGGCGACATCGATGGCGTCGAGCAGCTGACCCGGTACCTTGAACTGCTGAACCGTGACCCGCTGCTGGCACCTGTCCGGGGGATTTTCGCCGCGCAGCAGATCAAGCCGCAGGCCCGGGTGCTAGCGAAGGACCGCGGCATCGACTGCATCACGCTGGATTACGACGCCATGCGCGGCGTGGATGACATCGAATCCCGGCTCTTCTGAGGTCCGCCGGACAGGTGTCGCCTCGGTGATCAGGCGTTTACTTGGGATTTGCCCAAATTTTGTCCGATTCTGCGTTTTTCCCGTTGACCAGACCGTACTGTCATGAAATTCTTAGATCAGTCTTTGTGTAGGTGTTTTTTCATGCTCGCAAGACATGTTGCGAGCGCGAAGCTCCTGCAACGCATTTCCGGTCTGACCGGGGCTGCTGCCAGGATTCTTCTCGCGGAGTGACCAAGACCAGTACGAAGTGTGCTGGCCTTAAATTAGTTCCACAATGAGGAGAAATAAATGGCACAGGGAACCGTCAAGTGGTTCAACGCTGAAAAGGGCTTCGGCTTCATCACCCCGGACGACTCCGATGGCGATGTCTTCGTTCACTACTCTGAGATCCAGACGGGTGGCTTCAAGACCCTCGACGAGAACCAGCGCGTTCAGTTCGAGATCGGTCAGGGCGCCAAGGGCCCCCAGGCTACCGGTGTAACACTGGTCTAATCGAGGTTTCTATTCCCTGCGGGGAATCGCCTTGAAAAGAATGATCCTCGGCATTCGTGCCGGGGATCATTTTTTGTGTCACAAATATTTCAGGATCTGAAAGATTCGGAGGGCAGCAGTCAGCGCCACGTTCCAACGCCAATGACCGGGCCGGCTTCAAGCCAGGAAGAAAGGCCGGTATAGGCGTCAAACTTCATGGCCAGGAAAACATCGTGCCCCTCGTACTTCAGCTCCACGATCACGACGTCGGGCGGCACCTTGACCAGCTCGGCCTCGGTGGGCTGGCGCCGCCCCAGCAGTTCCAGGGAACTGCGGGTGAAGCGGTGACGGGGACGGACGCTCAGCGAGAGCAGCTTGAACCACTCCAGCTCATTGTCCTGATAACGACAAACCCCCATCTGCCAGCTCTTTCCAGCCGTGCAAATGGAGGCGTCAACCGTGCCCAGGGCGCGCCGCAGGTTGAAGCGGCGCACCCCGAAAAGGCACAGCGTGAAAATCAGCAACGCAAAGGCGGTTGCTAAGGCGATGAACGGAAAACCAGTAACGTCCATCAAGGTCGTGCTAGCGGATCCCCGCAGTGGCCGCGTCACCCAGCTGGGCGTTGTCAGCAACAATAACCACGCGGTTGTTGTCGACGGAGAAGAATCCGCCGTCAACAACTACAGCGATGCGGTCACCGGAAACCGGCTCAATAGCCATTTCACCTTCGGCCAGAATCGCCAGCAGGGGCGAGTGGCCGGGCAGGATTCCGATTTCACCATCGCTGGTGCGGGCCTTGACCATCTTGGCCGCTCCGGACCACACGAAGTGGTCCGCTGCGACAATCTCAACCTCAAGCTCAGCCATATTACTTGGTCTGTTCCTGGATCTTGGCCCACTGGCGCTCAACGTCATCCAGGCCGCCGACGTTGAAGAACGCCTGCTCTGCGATGTGGTCGAGTTCGCCGTCGCAGATGGCGGTGAAGCCCTCAACGGTGTCCTTGATGGAAACGGTGGAACCTTCGACGCCGGTGAACTGCTTGGCGGTGTAGGTGTTCTGCGACAGGAACTGCTGGATGCGGCGTGCACGCGACACGACGATCTTGTCTTCCTCAGAGAGTTCGTCAACGCCGAGAATGGCGATGATGTCCTGGAGTTCCTTGTTCTTCTGCAGGATCTGCTTCACGCGGACAGCCGTGTTGTAGTGATCCTTGCCGATGTACTGGGGGTCCAGGATTCGGGAGGTCGACGTCAGCGGATCCACTGCCGGGTACAGACCACGGGAGGCGATTTCACGGGAAAGTTCCGTGGTCGCGTCGAGGTGTGCGAAGGTGGTGGCCGGCGCCGGGTCGGTGTAGTCATCTGCGGGAACGTAGATGGCCTGCATCGAGGTGATGGAGTGGCCCTTGGTGGACGTGATGCGCTCCTGGAGGAGACCCATCTCGTCGGCCAGGTTCGGCTGGTAACCCACAGCGGAAGGCATGCGGCCGAGGAGGGTGGAGACCTCGGAACCTGCCTGAGTGAAGCGGAAGATGTTGTCGATGAAGAGCAGCACGTCCTGGTTCTGCACATCGCGGAAGTACTCCGCCATGGTCAGTGCGGACAGCGCCACGCGAAGACGCGTTCCCGGCGGCTCGTCCATCTGGCCGAAGACAAGGGCGGTGTCCTTCAGAACGCCGGCCTCTTCCATTTCAACCCAGAGGTCGTTACCTTCACGCGTACGCTCGCCGACGCCGGCGAAGACCGAGGTGCCACCGAAGTTGCGGGCAACACGGGTGATCATTTCCTGGATCAGCACGGTCTTGCCAACACCGGCGCCACCGAACAGGCCGATCTTTCCACCCTTGATGTACGGGGTGAGGAGGTCGATCACCTTGATGCCGGTTTCCAGCATCTCGGTGGAGCCTTCAAGGGTTGCGAAGGCCGGGGCCTTGCGGTGGATGGCCCAGTGGTCCGAAGCCTGGATCTCGGACTCGTCAACATCCAGCGGCTTGCCGAGGACGTTGAAGATGTGGCCCTTCACGCCGTCGCCGACGGGCACGGTGATGGGCGAGCCGGTGTCCACTACGTTGGTGCCGCGGACGAGTCCGTCGGTAGCCTGCAGGGAGATGGCGCGAATGAGGTTGTCGCCCAGGTGCAGGGCGACCTCGAACGTGATGGTCTTGGTCTCACCGTTGAGAGTAATCTCCGTGGTGAGTGCGTTGTAAATCGAGGGGATTGCGTCAGCCGGGAATTCGACGTCGACAACCGGGCCAATAACACGGGCAATACGGCCGGTGGCACCGGACGTTGCGGCTACGTGTTCGGTAGCGGTGGCAGTCATCTCTCTCACTTCACTCAGTAGATGGCGTGGGGGTTAAGTTTATCTTTGGTGCAGGTATACAGCTGGATCCGGAACCGTACTGGCTAGGACGCATTCAAGGCGTCGGCGCCAGCCACAATTTCGGAAAGCTCCTGCGTAATTTCGGCCTGGCGGGCGGTGTTGCGCAGACGCGTGTACTTCTTGATGAGGTCCGTGGCGTTGTCACCGGCAGACTTCATCGCCCGCTGACGGGCTGCGAGCTCGGAAGCTGCTGCCTGCAACATGGCCGCAAAAATCCGTGATTCGATGTACCTCGGCAGCAGAGCATTGAGGACCTGCTCCGACTCCGGCTCGAACTCATACAAGGGCAGCAGCTCCGATTCGGAGACAGGATGCTCTTCGACGACTTCGAGCGGAAGAAGACGAATGACCGTCGGCTCCTGGGTGACCATGGACTTGAACCGGGTGTAGACAACGTGGATCTCGTCCACGCCGCCCTCTTCGAAGTCGGTCGCGAAATCCTCCAGCAGCGCCGTACCGATTTCCCGGGCGGTCTCAAACTCTGGAGCATCAGTGCCACCGGTCCAGACCCGTCCATAGGGGCGGCCCCGGAAGTCGAAGTACGCCTGTGCCTTGCGGCCGACCAGGTAGGTCGTGACTTCCTTGCCGTCGGCGCGGAGCAGCTCGTTCAGGCCTTCGGCCTGCTTGAGTACGCTCGCCGAATACGAACCTGCCAGTCCACGGTCCGAAGTGATGACCAGGACTGCGGCCCGGCGGATGTTCTCCGGCTCGGTGGTCAGAGGGTGATCGATTTCGCTCTGGCTTGCAACGGCAGAAACGGCGCGGGTGATCGCGTTCGCGTAAGGCAGTGAAGCTGCTACGCGTGCGCGGGCCTTGCCGATGCGCGAGGTAGCGATCAGTTCCATCGCCTTGAAGATCTTGCGCATCGACGTCGTCGAGGCAATCTTCTGGCGGTAGACCCGAATCTGGGCTCCCATACTTATCCTTTCCTAAGATCCCGATGGCCGGGACTGCCGGAACCTTGAAGGGTTCCGGCAGTCCCTGCCAGCGAAACTAGCGCTTCTGCCTGACGATTTTTTCCTGGTCGACCTGGCCCTCGGAGATGGCTTCATGCTCCTCGTGGCCAGCGCCTACCAGATGGTTGTCGCCTTCGCCGAAGAAGCCCTTCTTGAAGTCGACGATCGCGTTCTTCAGCGCCGCGGCGGTGTCATCATCCAGAACGTTGGTCTGAGCCAGCGTGGTGAGGATGGAGGACTTGTGCTTCAGGTGCTCCAGGAACTCGGACTCGAAGCGGCTGATGTCCTCAACCGGAACGTCGTCCAGGTGGCCCTGGGTTCCCGCCCAGATGGACACGACCTGGTCCTCAACCGGGAACGGCGAGTACTGGCCCTGCTTGAGCAGTTCCATCAGGCGCGCACCGCGGGTCAGCTGCTGGCGGGATGCGGCGTCGAGGTCGGACGCAAACATCGCGAACGCCTGCATGTCGCGGTACTGGGCCAGGTCCAGCTTCAAAGTACCGGAGACCTTCTTCATGGACTTGACCTGTGCGGCACCGCCAACGCGTGACACCGAGACACCAACGTCAACAGCAGGACGCTGGTTGGCGTTGAAGAGGTCCGACTGCAGGAAGATCTGGCCATCGGTAATGGAGATCACGTTGGTCGGGATGTACGCCGAGACGTCGTTCGCTTTGGTTTCGATGAGCGGCAGGCCGGTCATCGAGCCGGCGCCGAGCTCGTCGGAGAGCTTGGCACAACGCTCCAGGAGGCGGGAGTGCAAGTAGAAAACGTCGCCCGGGTAGGCTTCGCGTCCCGGCGGGCGACGGAGCAGCAGCGATACTGCACGGTAGGCCTCAGCCTGCTTGGAGAGATCATCGAACACGATGAGGACGTGCTTGCCGCCGTACATCCAGTGCTGGCCGATGGCCGAACCGGCGTAGGGAGCCAGGTACTTGAAGCCGGCCGGGTCGGACGCCGGGGAGGCAACGATCGTGGTGTATTCCAGCGCGCCGTTGTCCTCGAGCGTCTGGCGGATGGCCGCGATGGTGGAAGCCTTCTGGCCGATTGCCACGTATACGCAGCGAACCTGCTTCTTCACGTCACCGGAAGCCCAGTTGGCCTTCTGGTTAATGATGGTGTCGATGGCAATGGCGGACTTGCCGGTCTGGCGGTCACCGATGATCAGCTGGCGCTGGCCACGGCCGATCGGGATCATGGCGTCGATGGCCTTCAGGCCGGTCTGCATCGGCTCGTGCACAGACTTGCGCTGGGTCACGCCGGGTGCCTGGAGTTCCAGGGCACGGGTAGTCTCGGCCCTGATCTCGCCGAGGTCGTCGATGGGAACGCCCAGCGGGTCGACAACGCGGCCAAGGAAGGCGTCGCCAACCGGCACGGACAGAACCTGTCCGGTGCGGTGGACTTCCTGGCCTTCTTCGATCCCGGTGAAGTCACCGAGGATAATGACGCCGATCTCGCGGACGTCGAGGTTCTGGGCGAGGCCCAGGGTGCCGTCTTCGAAGCGAAGCAGCTCGTTCGCCATGACCGAGGGAAGGCCCTCAACACGGGCGATGCCGTCACCTGCGGTTGTTACACGGCCGACCTCTACGCGCTCTGCGTTTCCGGGTTCGTAGGACGCCGCGAACTCGTTCAACGCATTACGGACGTCGTCGGCGTTGATGGTCAATTCGGCCATCTGCAGTCCCTGCTCTCCTGTTTTCGTGATCATCGTTGCTCACGATGACCGGGGTTTCTATCAGTTAAGTTGTGCTTGTCCGGCTAGCCGGCCAGTTGGCGGTGCAGCTCGCCCAGGCGGGTGAGAACAGAAGCGTCGAGCACTTCATCGCCCACCTGTACGCGGATCCCGCCGATCAGCGAAGGATCAACCTTCGTGTTGATCTGGAGCTCGCGCCCGTAAAGGGAGTTCAGCCCAGCATGCAGGCGGCTGGTCTGCGTCTCCGAAAGGGGACGCGAGACGCTGACCGTTGCAATCCAGCGCTGCTGGCGCTTGGCTGCAAGCTCGGCGAAACGGCCGACGAGCCTGGTTGCCTTGATGCCGCGGGGCTGCGACACTGCCTGGCCGATGAGGACCTTTGCTTCCTCGCTTGCGCCAGGAACCACTCTCTGGGCCAGTGCGATCTTTGCTGCGGCGCTGGCCTGCGGTTCAGACAGAGCACGTTGCACCTCGTGGCTGGAAGCCACGGCCTGGTTGAATGAGAAAAGGTCATTCTCAAGTTCTTCCAGCCCGGTGATGCCGGAGGCAGAAACGGCCGACTTGTTTTCTGCAACGGCGATGACCACCGTTGCGGCAAGCGTCTCGAGTGCATCGCCGATGTCTCGCGCCGATGCCCAGCGTGAGCTGGCCAGTCCGGCCGCGATCTCCACAGCTTCAGCGGAGACTTTGCCCCTGAACAGTTGCCTGATCAGCGCCGGCTTTTCCTCACCGCTGCGGGACGGGTCAGTCAGGGCGCGGCGCAAGCCAGCCGAGCTGTCCACCGTTCCCAGGATTCCGAAGAGTTCCTTTGCCAACTGCAGCGATGCAAACGGAAGCTTGGCTTCCAGTTCGGTCAGCGCCTTGGTCAGCGATTCGCTCGATACACCTGCCATTACTTTGCTACACCTGCGTTCTGGTTCTCCAGATCAGCCAGGAAGCGGTCAACGACACGTGCCGCGCGCTCGTCGTCGCTAAGGGACTCGCCAACGATGCGGCCAGCCAGCGTGGTGGCAAGGGTGCCCACCTCTGAGCGCAACGACACAACGGCCGCCTGACGCTCGGATTCGATCTGTACGTGTGCCTGCGCAGTGATACGCGCCGACTCAGCCGCAGCCTTCTCCTTCAGCTCCGCAAGGATCAGGGCGCCTTCGGCACGGGCTTCCTCGCGAATGCGGTTGGCCTCTGCACGTGCGTCGGTGAGCTGCTGCTTGTACTCTTCGAGTGCTGCGGAAGCCTCGGCCTGGGCCTTTTCAGCCTTGGCGATGCCGCCCTCGATGGCCTCGGCACGCTCTGCGAACGTCTTCTCGAACATCGGGACAACAAACTTGACCACGATGAAAAAGAGGACAGCAAAGCCGGCGAGGACGACGCCCATTTCCCAGACATTGGGAACGAGCGGGTTAGCCGCCTCGGCGGTGGCGGCTGAGATGATCAGCTGATTCATTTTTCACCCGTCCTTATCTACTCGGTTCTGAATGTTCGCTTGGTTCTGAAGGTTTACTTGAGAACGAAAGCGAAGACCAGGCCCAGGATGGCGAGGGCTTCAGTCAGCGCAAGGCCGAGGAATGCGATCGGCTGCAGAACGCGCTGTGCTTCCGGCTGACGTGCCACACCGTTGATGTAAGCAGCGAACACGAGACCCACACCGATACCACCGCCGATGGCGGAGAGGCCGTAGCCGATGAGGTTGAGGGAGCCGTTGATGGAGCCTTCCATTTTTCTTCCTTTCAAGATGCCATCTCTGTGGCAGGTTGTTTGGGTTGCTTCATCCCCGTGAGGGGAAGTTTATGGGTGCCTAGTGGCTGTCGGCGTGGAGTGCGCCTTCAATGTAGATCGCCGTCAGCAAGGTGAAGACATAGGCCTGCAGCGCCATTATGAGCGCTTCGAGCATGTACATGGCGATCGCGCCGGCAAGGACGAGAACAGAGGTGCCCTTGAGCAGAACGTTCTCCTGCATGACGAGGTATTCGATTCCTGAACCGGCGATCATGACGATCAGGTGGCCGGCCAGCATGGTGGCAAACAGACGGAGGCTGTGCGTAACCGGACGGACCAGGAAGTTGGAGATGATCTCGATCGGGATAACGATCGGAAGGATGTACACCGGCACTCCGGACGGCACGGTGGCGAGCTTGAAGTACCTCAGGCCGTTCTTCTTGACACCGATGGCGATCCAGGTGATGTACACGATGACGGCCAGCACGTACGCGCCGCCAACATGGGAGAAGCTCGGGAGCTGGATCACGGGGATCGCGCCGTAGATGTTGTTCACCAGGATGAAGAAGAAGAGGCTGAACAGCAGCGGGACGTACTTCATGAAGTCTTTGCCGCCGATGATGTCCTTGGCGATGCTGTTGCGGACGAAGCCATAGGCCATCTCACCCGCGAACTGCAGCTTGCCAGGAACCAGCTGCTGCTTCCGCGCAGCTAGCAGAAAGAATGTAGCGATAATGACGACGGACAGGATTACCAGCAGCATCTGCTTGGAGAATCCGTCTGCCGCACCCCACGGCAGGATTGCCGGCAGGTGCATTTCTTCAATTCCGGGAGGAGTGAACTCTCCTGAATTTTGGGCCGGGAGCGCAAGCGCGATCAACGCGTTTCCTCTCTGCAGTGTCCATCGTTGGGCGTTGGTCGGGTTCCGGCGTGATTCATGTTCGCCCTCCCCCTCGTGAAATTATTTGGCATTACTGTTCCCATCCTCAGACGGGCCGCTGGCTGCACCGCTCCCACCAGCTGGATTTCTCGAACTGGTGAGGCCATGCATATGGGACAGATAGAACCCTCCCGCAGCTCCAAGCAGAGCGCCTACGAGCACAATCCAGCGGGTTCCCCACAGATAATCCAGACCCCACCCTATCAAACTCCAGACGATGATTCCGCCAACAATGTAGCTAAATACGGCGATTCCAGCGTTGTAACCACCGTCACCATTTTCGGCTGACACGCCAGGAGCTCCGGTCCTTTTGCGAGGGTCACCGGACGCATTTTTGTCGGTGTGGTTTCGCCTAGACATCAGGAGTGCCCCTATCGGGCTGGGGGTCGTTATAGATCTGCAGCCGGGCCCTGCTGAAACCATAGATTTCGGCGGCTTGCCACACGACCACGGCGACGACTGCCCCGATGAGGAACCAGCGTCCGTGAAGCCATTCGGGCGCGCCGAGAGCGAAAAGAACCACCGCAAAGCCAATGACTTTGACGAAATACGTCGCTACGAACAGGCCTATGGCACCTGAGGGGTTATTCCTGCCCACAAAGTGCCCGATCAGCAGGCTGATGGCAAAAAATGCCATCACCAGCAGACCGCCGAAGGAACTCGAAAATACGCCGACCCAGCCGTTGAAAATGAGGGCCACAATGCCCGTCAGGATCAGGGATGCTCCGGCAGCGGCCGAGCTGAGTGCCAGCAGGCCGAGCCAGAGGGACCGTGTGGGGCCGGAGACACCAACGGTTCCGTTGCCGGACGGAGGTCCGGACTCGGCGTCGGAGGTCATTCGATCCCAATCGTCAGGCCCAAGGGGTGGATTCTGTGCAGGGAAGACCTGCCCCTGAATTCTACACGAGATAGAAATATTCGGAAAAGCAGCGGTCTACCCCTGGGCATTGGTGCCACGGCGGCTCAAATACGGCCATGCCGTGATGAGCCCCATGGCCAAGGTCGCTACCAGGTCCACGGCAAGGACAATCTGCCAGGGGTAAACGGCGAAGGCAAGGCCGCCGAAGGACAGAACGGCGGTCCACATGTACATCAGCATCACCGCGGTGCGGTGCGAGTATCCGATATCCATCAATTTGTGGTGCAGGTGTCCGCGGTCGGCGGACCAGGGCGAGCGCCCCACGGCCGTGCGCCGCACCACGGCAAGGCAAAGATCCAGCAGGGGAAGGAAAAGCACTGCGAAAGGCAGCAGGATCGGGATGATTGTGGGAATACCGTTCACACGGTCATAAAGCCCGGACGTGATCTGGCCAGTGGAGACGACACCTGCCGAGGCCATGAGCAGGCCAATCAGCATGGCTCCCGAGTCACCCATGAAGATCTTCGACGGGAACCAGTTGTGTGGCAGGAAGCCTGCGCAACTGCCCACAAGGATCGCCGTCAGCAGAGTGGCGAGGTCGGAGAAGTCCGTCAGCGGAGCGTTGCGGTGGACCCAGTAGGCGGTGAGGAAGAAGGCAGCCCCGCCGATGATCGCCACGCCGGCGGCCAGGCCGTCCAGGCCGTCAATGAAGTTGAAGGCGTTCATCGTGGTAACGATGAGACCCGCTGTGAGGAGCACGTTGATGAGGTCCGAGTCGAAGCGTATGGGTTCCGGGACAAACGGAATGATGGTCATCCGGACACCCCAGATGGCCACCACCAGGGCGGCTATGCTCTGCCCGATCAGCTTGATCCACCAGCGCAGGTCGAGGAGGTCGTCGGCCATGCCGACAAGCACGATGACGGCAGCACCGGCGAGGACACCCCACGGCGCCCCGTTGTGGCGAAAGATGTCCTTGACGAAGAACGACTGGCTGGCGACTACGAGTGCGACGAGCACTCCCGCGAAGATCCCCAGTCCGCCGAGCCGCGACACCGGGCTGGAATGCATGTCCCGGCTGCGGATGGGCGTGAACAGTTCAAGCCGGTTGCCGATGAGGCGGGCACCCCAGGTGGCTCCGTAAGAAACCATCGCCGCAGTCAGCATCATGAGCAGGTACATGATCATGGCGTGGCCCCCTCCCCGCGAACGCAGTGCGAAAAGCGTCGGGGTGACCAACCGGCGCCCGGGCAGTCACCGGCCCGCGCATCATGCCGGCGCAGATCGGGGGTTCGGTTCGGGGGACCATGGGGGTTCGTTAGCTGTGGATCTGACGTGCAATAAATGAAACTTCTCCGTCGCGCCATGCGCACAGACAGGCAGTGCATAGTGCCTGACAGGGCTGTATTACAGTGGACTCTAGTCAAGATACTAACGCCAACGGGTACATGGCTTCGCGTCACACGGCCTATCGCCGGCGGGGAACTTGCCGACGGCAGTGCTGAAAGGAACCCGCAATGTCAGTGTCGGTCGCAGTTGCCGCCGTGACGTTTGACCGTCCCCGCGAGCTGGCCGTCTTGTTGAAGGCCATCAACAGCCAGACGGCTGCCGTAGCCTCCATTTGCCTGGTTGACAGCGGTACTGTGCCGGCCCGGGATGTGGCTGAGCAGCACGGCAACGTGGACTATGTCCGTTCGGAAGCCAATCTTGGCGGGGCCGGCGGGTTCTCCCTGGCCGTCCTCAAGGCCGTGGCCAGCGGTGCGGACTGGGTCTGGATGATGGACGATGACGCCGAGCCGGCGGACGCCGAATGCCTCGCCACGCTGATCCGCGAGGCCGAGTCCCGGGAGCTTGACGCGGTGGTCCCGCTCGTGGTGGCGCCCGGCCACCCTGACCGGCTGTCCTTCTTCTTCCGGCTGGACGGCAAAGTTACCCACGACCGCGCCGCGTTGGAGAAAGTGGGGTTCCTGCCACAGGACGGGCACTTCTTCAACGGCGCCCTGATCCGCTCGGATGTTTTCTTCAAGGTGGGTCTGCCGGACATGCGCCTCTTCATCCGGGGCGACGAGGTGGACTTCACCATTCGGCTGCGCAAGGCCGGCATCCGTTTCGGCACCGTGACGACGGCGGCCATCACCCACCCCCACGCGTTCTCCGAAACCAAGCACGTTTTCGGCGCCCGGTGGCACGTGATTGTTCCGGACTCGGCGTTCAAGCGCTACTACTACTACCGCAACCGCGGCTATCTGATCCGTCGCTACTTCCGCATCAAGTCCCTGACTGCCGACGTTGGCGGATACCTGGGCTATTTCCTGCGCCGCGGTGACTTCCGTGGACTGGCCGACTGGTTCCGGGCGTTTTCGACGGGCCTGCGGGGCAAAGGGTTCGCCCCGCTCAAGGACCAGAAGTTCTAGCCGTGCTGACGGTTTAGCCGTCCTGGGCCGGCCGGCGTTGCAGGCGGCGCCGGACCAACAGCCCCAGCAGCACCCACGGCTCGCCGAAAACGCGGTAGGCGACACGCCGGGGGTGCAGCAGAAGACGCCACGCCCACTCCAGGCCAAGCCGGCCGAGCCAGCGCGGCGCCAGCTTCTGGATTCCTGCGATCTGCTCGATGGCACCGCCCACGGCGCAGTAGACCGCGGGCGGCAGCGAGCCGAGGCGGCGCCGCAGCACCCTTTCCTGGAGTGGCATGCCCAGGCCAATAAGCACGAGCTGCGGGCGCTGTTCCGCCAGCCAGGCTGAGGCAGTTTCCTCAACGTCGTCGTTCCAGCCTTCGCCGGGCATGCCGGAGACGCTTGCCCCGGGGACGATGCTTTGCAGCTTCGCCACCGCGCGGGCGTTGGCAACGGGGCCCGCCCCGATGACTGCGATGCGTTCCAGCCCGCTGACCTGTCCAAGGGCCGGAATCCAGTCAGTTGACCCGAGCCGGTAGTCCATGACGGGTCCGGAGGGTTTCCTGCCTCTCCCCCACAGCCACAGGACGGGAGCGCCGTCGATGAGAACGACGTCGCTGTTCTCATAAAACTTCCGGAATTCGGGTTCGGCATGGAACAGCGTCACGCTGTGAAGGTTATGCCCGACGACGGTCCGCGTGGTCCCGTCCGCCACGAACCTGTTGAGCACTCCGGTAAGTCCGGCGACGTCCAGCGGTGTGGCGTCCACCCCGAGAACTGGAATGGTCTGCCGTTGCAGGGTCATTCGGCGTCGGGCGCTTTTTCGCCCGCTGGCCCGCTGGGTGTCTTTTCGCCGGGCTCTTGTTCTCCGGATTCCGAAAGCTCATCCGCAGCCGCGTCAGGGACGCCAGCAGCCTCCGGCTCCGGAAGCTTCTCCGGCTCCGTGGTGGCCGCAGGTTCAGCAGATTCCTCCGGCTCCCCGGCGTTGCCGTCAATGTCCAGCAAGACGGGAACCACCTCCCGCAGCCGCTCCAGGCTCACCGCTCCCTCGCGGACCACGCGCAGCGGCAGCGACGTGGCGTCCACGATGGTGGACGGCATGGCGTCAGTTCCCTCGACGGGGCGGAAGCCGCCTTCCAGGTAGACCTCCACCGATTCAGCGAGCTGGGAACGGGCTTCGAAAGCGGTCTGTGCCGGCGCCTGCCCCGTCCTGTTGGCGGACGAGACGGCCAGCGGACCGGTCAAGGTCAGCAGTTCCTGTGCCACTTCATCGGCCGGGATCCGGAGGGCGACAGTTCCTTTTGTGTCCCCCAGGTCCCAGTCGAGCGAGGGCTGGGCGTGCAGGATCAGGGTCAGTCCCCCAGGCCAGAACGCCTCGGCAAGCTGCCGTGCCTCCGGAAAAACGTCCGTGGCCAAACCGTCCAGGGCATTCAGCCGCGGAATGAGCACAGGAGGAGGCATGCTCCGGCCGCGGCCCTTCGAAACCAGCAGCATGGTGACAGCCTGCGGCGAAAAAGCATCCGCGGCGATCCCGTAGACCGTGTCCGTAGGGAGGACCACGCATTTCTTCTCGAGGATGGCACGCCGTGCGTGTGCCAGTCCTGCGGTGCGCTCATCATCGGCCATGCAGTTATACGTAGTGGTCACTGCCCTATTCTTTCATTACTCGGAGTGGGGCTGTTTACTGTGCACGCGGCGCGGCAAGAAGGGCGCTGGTTGCCCGCTCCTTGCCGTTGAGGTCCAGATGCGTGGTGACGTCCGTCCACCTGCCCGCTCTGTTCAGCATCGCCACGATCCAGGCGGCCTGCACCTCGGCGTGTTCCATCACGAAGAAGCCCCCGGGGACCAGCAGCCGGGCAGCGGAAGCTGCTGCCGCCGTCGGAAGTTCCATGCCGTCCGCTCCTCCGCCGTAAAGGGCTTCGGGCGGGTCGTGCAGCGCCACCTCGGGTTCGTTGGGGATTGCCTCTGCGGGGATGTACGGCGGATTGGACACCACGACGTCGAACGTTCCGTTGAGTTCCGGCAGCGCGTCCCGCAGGTCGCCCCGAACGAGGCGGACACCAAGGGGCTGGAGGTTCTTCTGCGCCCAGGCATGCGCGAATTCGCTGTACTCGACCGCATGGACCTCGGCCTCCGGCACCTCATGCGCCACGGACCCCGCGATGGCCCCGGAGCCGGTGCCCAGATCCACCACTTTAGGGCGGAACACGCCTGCCCGTTCCAGCGCCCGGAGCCGGTCGATCACCAACTGGACCACGGACTCTGTTTCCGGGCGGGGAATGAAGACGCCGGGGCCCACCGCGAGTTGAAGGTAGCGGAAATGCGCCACACCGGTGATGTGCTGCAGCGGAATGCGGCGGGCCCGTTCGGCAACCAATTCCGCATAGCCCGCCGGCGCCGGGGCATCGCCCAGCATCATGGCCCGCAGCCGGCCCAGGCCGACGCCGAGCAGATGGTCCGCCAGCAGTTCGGCGTCGACCCGCGGGCTGGGCACTCCCGCATCGGCAAGCAGCGCCGTGGCCTCGCGGACGGCATCGGCAAGGGATTGGACCGTTTTGGCCGTCTGGTGCTCGGACGTCATGTGGTTCAGTGGTTCCGGCTAGTCGCCGATGGCGTCCAGGCGTGCCTGCTCGTCCATCTCGATGGCCGACTGGATGACCGGTTCGAGGTCGCCGTTCATGACCTGGTCCAGGTTGTACGCCTTGTAGCCGGTGCGGTGGTCCGCGATCCGGTTTTCCGGGTAGTTGTAGGTCCGGATCCGCTCGGAACGGTCCATGGTGCGGATCTGCGACTTCCGCTGGGCCGAGTTCTCGGCGTCGATCTGCTCCTGCTGGTGCGCGAGGATACGGGCGCGGAGTACCCGCATGCCGGCTTCGCGGTTCTGCAGCTGCGACTTCTCGTTCTGCATGGCCACCACGATTCCGGTGGGAAGGTGCGTGATGCGGACCGCGGAGTCGGTGGTGTTGACGGACTGGCCGCCGGGACCGGAGGACCGGTAGACGTCGATCTTGAGGTCATTCTGGTTGATTTCGAGCTCTTCCGGCTCGTCCACCTCGGGAAGCACCAGCACACCCGCGGCCGAAGTGTGGATACGGCCCTGCGACTCAGTCACGGGGACGCGCTGCACACGGTGCACGCCGCCCTCGAACTTCAGCCGCGCATAAACGCCTTCGGCGGGATCGTTCGAGCTGCCCTTGACGGCCATCTGGACGTCCTTGTAGCCGCCGAGGTCGGATTCCGTGGCAGAAATGAGTTCAGTCTTCCAGCCGCGCGATTCCGCGTAGCGGGTGTACATACGCAGGAGGTCACCGGCGAACAGTGCGGCTTCGTCGCCGCCTTCACCGCCCTTGACCTCAAGGATCACGTTGCGGGCATCGTCCGGGTCGCGGGGAATGAGCAGCCGGCGAAGATTCGCGGCCGCCTTCTCCAGTCCGGCCTCCAGTTCGGGAACCTCAGCAGCAAACTCGGGATCCTCCGAAGCCATTTCCTTCGCAGCAGCGAGATCATCCTGAATCGCATGCCACTTGTGGTACGCCTCCACAATGCCGTTCAGCTGCGCAGACCGCCGCCCCAACTTGCGAGCCAGCCGCTGGTCAGCATAGACAGCAGGATCCCCCAGCTGCGCCTGGATAGCATCATGCTCATCAAGCAGGCCCTGTACGGACTCAAACATTTTCAAAACCTCTTTCGACTCTTACAAGTCTAGTAACTGCAAGGCGGGGTCACTTACCGCCCATTTCAACGGCCTTATTGGGCTCGATGTGACCCCGCGTTGCTTTTGAAGCGGAGGAACCGGTTAACGCAACAACCGCCCGGGAAATTGGCGGCCCGGGAAGGGCCGCCAATTTTCGGGCGGTTACGCGCAGCTACTTGTCGTTATCCGACTTTGCACCAAGGGTCGTCTTCTGAACCTGCATGAGGAACTCGACGTTGCTCTGGGTCTCCCGGATCTTGTTGGTCAGCAGCTCAAGGCTCTGCTGCGTTTCGAGTCCGGAAAGGACGCGGCGCAGCTTCCACATGATCTTGACTTCCTCGGGAGAAAGGAGGTTCTCTTCGCGGCGGGTACCGGACGCGTTGACGTCCACGGCCGGGAAGATGCGCTTGTCCGCCAGTTGGCGGGACAGGCGCAGTTCCATGTTGCCGGTGCCCTTGAACTCTTCGAAGATGACCTCGTCCATCTTGGAGCCGGTCTCGACGAGCGCGGTAGCCAGGATGGTCAGCGAGCCGCCGTTTTCGATGTTGCGGGCTGCACCGAAGAAACGCTTCGGCGGGTACAGCGCTGCGGAGTCGACACCACCGGACAGGATACGGCCGGAAGCCGGTGCTGCCAGGTTGTAGGCGCGGCCCAGACGGGTCATGGAGTCGAGGAGCACCACAACGTCCATGCCCATTTCCACGAGGCGCTTGGCGCGTTCGATGGAAAGCTCGGCAACAGTCGTGTGGTCATCCGCGGGGCGGTCGAAGGTGGAGGCGATGACCTCACCCTTGACGGTGCGCTGCATGTCCGTGACTTCTTCGGGACGTTCGTCAACGAGCACCATCATGAGGTGGACCTCAGGATTGTTGGTGGTGATGGCGTTGGCGATGGACTGCAGGATGAGCGTCTTGCCGGCCTTCGGCGGCGAGACGATCAGGCCGCGCTGGCCCTTGCCGATCGGGGCAACCAGGTCGATGACGCGGGGCCCGATCTTCTTGGGGTCCGTCTCGAGGCGCAGTCGCTCGGAGGGGTACAGCGGAACCAGCTTGGCGAACTCGACGCGGTCCTTGAGTTCCTCGGAAGTCTTGCCGTTGACCGACGTGACGCGGACCAGGGCGTTGAACTTCTGGCGGGCGGACTGCTGGCTGCGGTCCTCACCATCGCGGGGTGCACGGATGGCACCGACGACGGCGTCGCCCTTGCGCAGGTTGTACTTCTTGACCTGTGCGAGGGATACGTAGACATCGTTCGGGCCCGGCAGGTAACCGGAGGTGCGGATGAAGGCGTAGTTCTCGAGGACATCCAGGATGCCGGCTACCGGCAGCAGGACATCGTCGTCGGTGACCTCGACGTCGTCGACGTCCGGACCCTGGGCGCGTCCTCGACGGCGGTCGTTGCGGTCGCGGAAGCGGTCGTTACGGGAGTTGCTGTCCCTGCTGTCGCGGCTGTCTGACCGTTCGGTGCGGTCATTGCGGTCGCGGCGGTTACGGCGGTTGCGCCGGCTGCCACCATCGGCGTCATCACCATCGCGGCTGTCGTCACGGCGGTTGTCGTCGCGGCGGGTATCGCGGGCGCCAGCAGTTTCCGCTGAGTCGCGGCCACCGCGGGTGCGGCCTTCCCGGCGGTCAGTGCGCTGCCCACCATCGGCGGTCTCGCTTCCCTGCTCACGGGCCTCGGCACCGCGCGCTTCACCGCCACGGGTTTCAGCAGCACGGGTTTCGGCGACGCGGGTTTCACCGCCACGCGTTTCAGCAGCACGGGTTTCGGCGACGCGGGCCTCAGCACCACGGGCTTCAGGCGCAGCGGCCTCGGACGGTGCCTCGGCGGTGTCGGCTTGCGGCGTCCCCGCGGCTGCCTCGCCGCGGCGGCGGTTGCGGGTACGCGGCTGGCGGCGTTCGCCGACGCCTTCACCGGCGGCCGGCTCGGACGTTTCGGCAACTGCCTGGGCGGCAGGGACCTCGACGGCGGCCGCGGGCTCGGCGGCTGGCTCTGCTGCAGGGGTGGATACCACTCCGTCGCTCACGGCGCGGCGGCTGCGGCCACGGCCGCGGGCACGGGTTCCTTCCTGTGCCGGGGCTTCGGCCGCTTCTGCCGGGGCAGCGGGAGCCGAAGCGCCTGCAACAGCCGCGCTGTTGTCGGTGGCCTTCTCCGCAGCCCGGGCCGGAGCCTTGCTGGCTGAAGAACCCGCACGATGCGCGGAAATGGCCGAGACCAGGTCTCCCTTGCGCATGCGGGAACCGCCTGAAATTCCAAGCTGGCTGGCAAGCGCCTGCAGCTGGGCGAGCTTGAGGCCGGCGAGGCCACTGCTCTTGGCGGGTGCTTCCGTCAACGATCCGGAAGCAGAAGATGTTGTGTCCACAGCTGGCGACAGCTCAGTGGTTTCGGTCACGAAGGATCCTTCCCCCTCGACGGCGTCCAGACTGGGAGCTGGACGCGATGATTTGATCTGGGCTGCAGTTCAGATCTGCAGCCGCGATTTCGGCCTTGCCGGATGGATTTCGGCCAGCAGGGCCGGTTACTGATCGCCTTCAACGCTCCGAAATTAGGCGGGGCGACGGACTGACAGTTCAGGTACAGAAATGATTCTGTAAAGTCCTGGGTCAGGCCAAGGAGACGGCACCGGAAAATACTGCGCATTACGAGATCAGAGCAGCAGCAGATCTGAGCAGGTCCGGACCACGAAAGGCAACTGGGCCAAAATCGGGGTCTTTAGTCTGCACGGTCTATTGGCTGCAGGGCCTCTCGACTACAGAGTCGCTGTCTGACTGCAAAAACTGCGGTGACTGAATGCGGGTTTACCGCCGGTGCACTCCCACTTTAGCACCTTCGACGTCCACTGCCAGCTTCATCACACGCCAGTTGATGTCCGGAGTGTTTGCCGAGGTGAAAGCCCCGATAAAGTCCAGGACTGTTGCCGCCTCCGCTTCGCCGTTTGCCAGCACCAGAACGGTGGGCCCGGCGCCGGACACCACGGCGGCATGCCCCGCGGCGCGCAGCGCTTTGATCAGAGCAGCGCTGGGCCGCATGGCCTCGGCACGGTAGCTCTGGTGGAGGTAGTCCTCGGTGCCCGCAAGCAGGAACTCCGGCTTGTGGGTCAGCGCATGGATCAGGAGGGCGGCCCGGCCGGAGTTCATGGCAGCGGCATGGTGCCCCACCGATGCCGGCAGCAGCGCCCGCGCGGCCTCAGTGGACAGCTCGAAGTCCGGCACAGCCACAATCGGGATGACAGCCGCATCCACGGTGGCGCACGTACTGCTGTACTGGTCACTGTCCTGCCAGGACAGTGCCAGTCCGCCGAATATGGCCGGGGCGACGTTGTCCGGATGCCCTTCGATCTCGCTGGTCAGCTGCAGGATCCAGTCGCGGTCCTGCTGCTCCCCCGCCGGAAGCAAGGCGTTCGCAGCCGTGACTGCGGCCACCACGGCAGAGGCTGAAGAACCCAGGCCGCGGCCGTGGGGGTTCACGTTTTCGGCGACGATCCTGAGGCCGGTGTGCCGGTAGCCACGGCGGCCGAACGCGGCCTCCATGGCCCTGACCACCAAATGGCTGGCATCCCGCGGCAGGGAGTCTGCGCCTTCACCGCTGAGCTCGAAGACCAGTTCCCCGGTATCCAGGCTTTCAACGGTCAAGGTGTCGTGCAGAGTCAGTGCCAGTCCGAGGCTGTCATAGCCGGGCCCGAGGTTGGCGCTCGTGGCGGGCACCCGGACCGTGACCTGCTGCCCGGCCTGGATGGCCGGCAGCTGGGCCGTTTGCGGCAGCATGGTTTCCAAGGCTAGTTGTCTTCCAGTCCCAGTTCGGCGGCGACCGTCACGACGTCGTTGGAAACCTTGACGGGCTGCACGTCGCTGCCGTCTTCGGTCCGCAGGGCCCACTGGGGGTCTTTCAGGCCGTGGCCGGTGACCGTGATCACAATGGTCTTGCCGGAGGGAACCTCGCCGGCAGCGTGCTTCTTGATCAGGCCCGCTACGCCGGCGGCCGAGCCGGGCTCCACGAAGACTCCTTCGCGGGCGGACAGCCAGCGGTGCGCCGCGAGGATCTCTTCGTCGGTCACCGAGTCGATGAAACCGCCGGACTCGTCGCGGGCCGCGATGGCGCCGTCCCACGACGCCGGGTTCCCGATCCGGATGGCCGTGGCGATGGTGTCCGGCTCGGTGATGGGGTGCCCGGCCACGAAGGGCGCGGCACCGGCAGCCTGAAAGCCCCACATCTGCGGGGTCCTGGTGGAAACGGCGGGAAGAGTGCCGGCTGTCTCTGACTCGAACGGCGCGGAGTACTCCTTGTAGCCCTTCCAGTACGCGGTGATGTTGCCGGCGTTGCCGACGGGCAGCACGTGGATGTCCGGGGCATCGCCGAGGGCGTCAACGATTTCGAAGGCACCCGTCTTCTGGCCCTGGATGCGGGCCGGGTTGACGGAGTTCACCAGGAAAACGGGGTAGGACTCACCCAGCTTGCGGGCAATGTCCAGGCAGTTGTCGAAGTTGCCGTCGACCTGCAGCAGGGTGGCGCCGTGGGCGATTGCCTGGCTCAGCTTGCCCATGGAGATCTTGCCTTCGGGAACCAGCACGGCGCATTTCAGGCCGGCGGCCGTGGCGTACGCTGCGGCGGAGGCGGAGGTGTTTCCGGTCGAGGCGCAGACCACGGCTTTGGCACCTGACGCCACGGCGGCAGTCATGGCCATCGTCATGCCGCGGTCCTTGAAGGAACCGGTGGGGTTCATGCCTTCCACCTTGAGGTACACCTCCGAGCCGGTCAGTTCTGACAGCTTCTGGGCGTGGACCAGCGGCGTGCCGCCCTCACCGAGGGTGATGACCTTGGTGGATTCGGTGACGGGCAAACGATCAGCATATTCGCGGATGACACCGCGCCATTGGTGAGCCACTTAGACTCCTTCTACCCGCAGTACGGATGTAACGGAATTGATGACGTCCAGGCCCTTGACGGCCTGGACGGTCGCTGCCAGTGCAGCTTCGGTTGCGCGGTGCGTCACGATCCGCAGTTCCGCGGATTCGACGTTCGAGTCGGCATCGCGGTGAATGGTCTGGCGCATGATTTCGATGGAAACGCCGTGCTCGGCGAACAGCTGGGCAATCTTCGCCAGCACGCCGGGCTGGTCCGCAACGTCCAGGCCGATGTAGTAGCTGGTGTACACGGCGTCAATGGGCAGTGCCGGGACGTGCCCGGTGGTGGACTCGATGCGTCCGGGGCCCCCCAGGACGATGCGGCGCGCTGCCGAGACGAGGTCACCCAGCACGGCAGACGCCGTCGGGGTTCCGCCGGCGCCCTGGCCGTAGAACATCAGTTCCCCGGCATTCTCGGCCTCAATGAAGACGGCGTTAAAGGCTCCGCGGACAGCAGCCAGCGGGTGCTCCCGCGGAAGAAGGGTCGGGTGGACCCGAACGGACACGCCGTCGTTGCCGTCAGTGTCGGTCAGCTTCTCGGCGATGGCCAGCAGCTTGATGACGAATCCGGCCTCTTTGGCCGCGGCGATGTCAGCGGCGCTGACGCGCGTGATTCCCTCGCAGTGGACGTTCGCCAGGTCAAAGCGCGTGTGGAAGGACAGGGACGCCAGGATCGCAGCCTTGGCCGCAGCATCCAGGCCTTCGACGTCGGCCGTCGGGTCCGCCTCGGCGTAACCGAGCCGCTGTGCCTCTGCCAGGGCGTCGGCGAACTGTGCGCCTGTGGAGTCCATCTGGTCGAGGATGAAGTTGGTGGTGCCGTTGACGATTCCCAGGACCCGGGTGATGCGGTCACCGGACAGGCTGTCGCGGATGGGACGCAGGATGGGGATGGCTCCCGCAACCGCCGCTTCGTAGGACAGCTCGACGCCGGCTTTGTCCGCTTCTTCGTAAAGAGTGGGGCCGTCCGCGGCCAGCAGGGCCTTGTTGCCCGTGACCACGCTCGCGCCATTTTGGATGGCCGTGAGGATCAGCGAGCGGGCGGGCTCGAGGCCGCCCATCAGCTCGATCACGAGGTCGGCGTCCTTGACCAGGGTTTCGGCATCCGTGGTGAACAGCTCACGCGGCAGTTCCACATCGCGTTCGGCGTCGAGGTTGCGCACGGCAATGCCGGCCAGCTCCAGGTGTGCACCCGTCCGCGGGGCCAGGGCGCCGGCGTCGTCAATAAGAATCCGCGCGACCTGGGCCCCTACGTTGCCACAGCCCAGCAGGGCCACTTTCAGGGTTCGCAATTCGGTCATTCAGACTCCCATGTCGCGGTTGAGCAGATCTTCTTCGGTTTCCCCGCGGACAATCAGCCGGACAGATCCATCGCGCACAGCGACAACGCCCGGCCGGGCCAGATAGTTGTAGTTGCTTGACAGGGCCCAGCAGTAGGCGCCGGTACCCGGTACAGCGAGCAGATCACCGGCTGCCACGTCCTCGGGCAGATATACATCTCTAACAACTATGTCGCCGCTCTCGCAATGTTTGCCCACCACTCGGGACAGCTGCGCAGCCGCTGCGGAGGTCCGTGAGGCCAGAATCGCTGAATAATCCGCGTCGTAGAGCACCGGACGGGCGTTATCGCTCATGCCGCCGTCCACCGACACATAGCGCCGGGGGTGCGTAACGTCCTTCCCGGCAGATTCGGCGTCATTGGAGGCCGGAGCATCCACGCGGACTGTTTTCCGGGTGCCCACCTCATACAGCGTGAACGTGCTGCTGCCTACGATGGCCCGTCCGGGCTCGATCGAGATACGCGGGGCGGAAATGCCCAGTTCAGCGCACCTTGAACGGACGACGGCGGCCATCGCCTGCGCGATTTCGGCTGCCGGGCGGGGCGTGTCCACCGGCGTGTAGGCGATGCCGTATCCACCGCCAAGATCGAGCTCGGGCAGCCGGATCGAGTACTTCTGCTGCATCTCGGCGAGGAAGCCCAGGAGTTTCTCCGCAGCAAGGGCAAAGCCGTCGGGTTCGAAGATCTGCGATCCGATGTGGCAATGCACACCGAGCAGTTCGATGCTGGGATAGCTCGTGGCAGCGGCCACAGCTTCCTCGGCCGCCGAGAGACCGGCCTGGTCTGTCGAGTCTCCGGCCATGGAGAGTCCGAACTTCTGGTCTTCATGGGCAGTGGCGATGAACTCGTGGGTGTGGGCGTGGACGCCCGGCGTCAGCCGCAGCATAACCTTGGCCGCCTCACCCCGCTCCGAAGCGATTTTTGCCACGCGCTCCAGCTCGTCCAGGCTGTCCACCACGATCCGGCCCAGTTTCATGTCCAGCGCGCGGTTGATCTCGGCGTCGGACTTGTTGTTCCCGTGCAGGCCAAGGTTGGCACCGTCGATGCCGGCGCGGGCGGCTACAGCGAGCTCGCCGCCGGAACAGGTGTCCAGCCGCAGGCCCTCTTCAGCCACCCAGCTTGCCACCGCAGTGCAGAGGAAGGCCTTGCCCGCGTAGTAGACATCCACTCCCCCGCAGATGTCGGCGAAGGCCTCCTCAAAGGCTTCCTTGAAGGCGCGGGCTCTCGCCCGGAAATCGGACTCGCTCATGACGAAAAGCGGCGTGCCGAACTGCTCCTTCAGCCTGCTGACGGGAATGCCGCCGACGGCGATTTCGCCGTCGGCGTTCCGTTCCACTCCGGCAGCCCACATGGACGGGTGCAGGGCGTTGAGGTCCGACGGCACCGCGAGCCAGTCCGGGGCGAGCGGCGAGGACTGGTTCAATGCATGGGCGGTCATTCAGTTCACATCCGTTCCGGCGCGGAAACGCCAAGCAGGTCAAGTCCGTTGGCCAGCACCTGGCTCGTGGCGTCGTTGAGCCACAGGCGCGTGCGGTTGAGATCGGTGACGGCTTCGTCCCCCAGCGGGGCTACGCGGCAGGCGTCGTACCACCGGTGGTAGGCCCCGGCGATGACCTCAAGGTGGCGGGCCACCCGGTGGGGTTCGCGCAGCTCAGCGGCCTTGGCCACGATGGACGGGTAGCTGCCGAGGTAGGACAGCAGCTCATTTTCCGTGGCGTGGTCCAGCAGCGAGGCATCGAAAGCGCTGCGGTCCACGCCGGCGGCCACGGCGTTGCGTGCGGTGCCGCGGGAGCGGGCGTGGGCGTACTGCACGTAGAAGACCGGGTTCTCGTTGCTGTGCTTCTTGAGCAGCTCCGGGTCCAGAGTCAGCGGGGAGTCTGCCGGGAAGCGGGCCAGGGAGTAGCGCACGGCGTCCTTACCGAGCCAGGAGATCAGGTCCTTGAGCTCGATGATGTTACCGGCGCGCTTGGAAAGCTTGGCGCCGTTTACCGAGACGAGCTGGCCGATCAGCACCTCGATGTTAACTTCGGGGTCATCCCCGGCAGCGGCCGCGATGGCCTTGAGCCGGTGGATGTAGCCGTGGTGGTCGGCACCCAGCAGGTAGATCTTTTCGGTGTAGCCCCGGTCCTTCTTGGACAGGTAGTACGCTGCGTCGGCGGCAAAGTACGTCGGCTCGCCGTTGGCGCGGATCATCACGCGGTCCTTGTCGTCGCCAAAGTCCGTGGTGCGCAGCCAGACGGCGCCGCCGTCGTCGAACACGTGGCCCTGCTCGCGAAGGCGGGCAACGGCACTTTCAATGGCCCCGGCGTCGTGGAGTTCCTGTTCGGAGAAGAAAACATCGAAGGAAACGCCGAACTCGGCCAGAGTGTCTTTGATGTCCTTAAGCTGTGCCCGGTACGCCGCCGCCCGGATCACCGGAAGGGCGGCCACATCGGTCAGCTCGCGGATGTCGGGGTGCCGGGTCAGGACCTCATGGCCGAGGTCGCGGATGTACTCGCCCGGATAGCCGCCCTCTGGCACATCCCTGCCGTGGAGGCGTGCCAGCACGGAGTTGGCGAACACGTTCATCTGCGAGCCGGCGTCGTTGATGTAGTACTCGGCGGTGACATCCGCCCCGGAGGCACGCAGCACGCGGGCGATGGAGTCTCCCAGGGCCGCCCAGCGGGTGTGGCCGATATGCAGTGGCCCGGTGGGGTTTGCCGAGACGAACTCCATGTTGACGGTGTGGCCTGCGAGCGCCGAGTTGGTCCCGTACTCAGGTCCGGCTTCGACGATGGCCTTGGCCAGCGCACCGGCGGCGGCCGCGTCGACGGTGATGTTCAGGAAGCCAGGGCCGGCAATCTCCACTGCGGACACGCCGTGGATCGCTTCCAGGCGGGCGCTGAGGATGGTGGCGAAGTCCCGCGGCCTGGTACCGGCCTGCTTGGCCAACTGCAGGGCAATATTCGTTGCCCAGTCGCCGTGCTCCCGGTTCTTCGGCCGTTCCACGAGGACGGCGTCGGGGACGGCCGCTTCGGAAAGTGCGACCTCACCGGCGGCAACGGCATCTTTCAGGCAGGCGGATATGGCGAGGGAGAGTTCTTCGGGAGTCACAACCCTAGCCTACCGGGGGGCCCGCCCTGCGGCGGAATTCCGGCGTCGCTGATGGCGCTGTCACGCACAGCAACCGCCTAGCAGATTCACAGATTGAACCCGTACCCTGATTTGAGCGTCGTTCACCCGGCAAGTGCCCGTACAAACGAAACGAGACACCGTGAAGCCTTCCGTCCGAAAAAGCGTCTTCGCCGGCATGGCTGGCCTTTCCCTGGCCGGAACGGTGGCTGGCTGCGCGCCTTCCGCCCAGCAGCCCGCCGCCCAGGAAACGCAGCCCGCCAAGCCCGCCACGACGTCGGCGAGCGCAGCGCCCGGATCGTCGTCCAGCGCATTGGCGGAGTCCGGCGGAGGCTACAAAGACGGCACCTACAGCGCCGACGGAAGCTACAGGTCACCGAACGGCACGGAGACCGTGGGCGTCCAGCTGACGCTGGCCAACGGCACGGTGTCCGCTGTCGAGATCACCGAGCACCCCTCCAATCCGAACACCCGCAAGTTCCAGGGTCAGTTCGCCAGCGGAATCGCGGAGCAGGTGGTGGGCAAGAGCCTCGACGAGATCAAAGTGTCCAAGGTGGCGGGTTCGTCACTGACCAGCGGTGGCTTCAACCAGGCAGTCGAAGAGATCAAGGCCCAGGCCCTGTAGGCGGCTGCTCGGCTTGGACGCAGGACATGGACCGCACGTTGAGGAGAGCCCATGCCGCACCCGGGCTGGCAGAATTTCCGCTTTGAAGGAATAGGCACCAGCTGGGAGATTTCCACGCCCGCACCACTGGGCCCCGGGTTTCGCAGCCGCCTGCTCGCCGAGGTGGAGCGCTACGACTCCACGTGGTCCCGGTTCCGCGACGATTCCCAGGTAGCCCGAATGTCCGCCGGGCCGGGAAGCTACGCATTTCCGGCTGAAGCCACGGGCCTGGCGTCGCTGTACCGGATCCTCTATGCACTGAGCAACGGTGCCATGACGCCGCTCATCGGGGGCAGCTTGGAACAGTTGGGCTACGGCCCCGGCTATTCCCTCCGGCCACGCGGCGCCCCAACACCCCCGCCCGCCTGGGACGACGTACTGGAATGGCGCGGAACGTCAATGACCACCAAGGCGCCCGTCGTGCTGGACATCGGTGCGGCCGGAAAAGGCCAGCTGGTGGACCTCCTGGCTGAAGTGCTGCAAAGCCAGGGTGTCCGCGAGTTCTTCGTCGATGCGGGCGGCGACCTCCTGAACGGTGGAAACGCACCGGTGACAGTGGCACTGGAGCATCCGTACGACTCCAGCAAGGCGATCGGCACAGTTCCCCTCGCGAAGGGAGCTCTGTGCGCCTCGGCCTCAAACCGCAGGGCCTGGGGCGACGGCCTTCACCACGTACTGGACGGAACCACCGGAACCCCGGTTCGCACGGTCGTGGCCACGTGGGCCGTGGCACGAACCGCGATGGAGGCCGATGCCCTGGCCACCGCCCTGTTCTTTGTTCCCGGTGAGGTACTGGAGCGCCATTTCCGGGTTTCCTGGCTTAAGGTTTTTTCCAACGGCAGTGCGGAGTATTCCGCGGAATTCGAAGGAGCACTGTTCACATGAGCCAGACAACCTTCCGGCCGCGGATGTCGGCGGCCACCGCGCTGGACGCCATGCTGGGCCGCCTGACCATGTACCGGCTGGTGCTGCTGGTTCTCGCTGTGCTCGCCGCGTACAGCCTCCTCCTCGACGCCCTTGGCTGGCTGACATTCGGCATACCCCAACTGTTGGCCCACCTGGCGTTGTGTGTGGGGCTGACCTACGCGTCCAACCGGGCACTGGCTGCCCTGTTCCGCGTCCAGCCACACTCGGAGTCTTCACTGATCACCGGGCTGCTGCTCTATTTCCTGTTCTGGCCTGCGCAGTTCGGGCAGGCGTTCGCCGGCGTCGAACTGGCCGGCATCGAACTGGCCGGAGTGGCCCTGGCCTGCGTGCTGGCGTCCGCGTCAAAGTATGCGCTCGCCTGGCGCGGGCGCCATGTCTTCAACCCCGCGGCGGCCGGCGCCTTCATCACTGGCCTGACGGGGTTGAATATCGCCACGTGGTGGGCAGGTACCCCGGCAATGCTGTGGTTGCTGGTTCCCGCGGTCCTGCTGGTGCTCTACCGCACGCGGAAAATGCTCATGGCCGCGGTTTTCACCGTGGTCGCCACGTCCATTGTGGCGGCTGGGCTGTTGCAATCGGGGGTGGACCCGGGAGGGGCACTGTGGCAACCACTGGCCCAAAGCCCCATCATCTTCTTTGTCGGGTTCATGCTGACGGAACCGCTGACCTTGCCTCCTCGGCGGTGGCAGCAGCTGGCCCTGGCCGCCGTCGTGGGTCTGCTGTTTGCAAGCCCTTTCAACCTCGGCTTCGTGGCGAACTCCCCTGAGCTGGCCCTCCTGGTCGGGAATTTGGTGGCTTTCCTGGCCGGTCAGCGCGGAAGCGTCAGGTTGTTGTTCAGGCACTCGCGCCGGCTCACCCCGACGACGACTGAATTTGTCTTCGAGCCGCGGCGCCGCCTCCGCCACGCCCCGGGCCAGTATCTGGAGCTCGACCTCCCGCATGCGAAGCCGGACGGAAAGGGCCGCCGCCGTGTCTTCAGCCTGACAAGTCACCCCGATTCGCGGCACGTCAAGATCGGCGTGGGCACGGCCGAACCCGTCTCAGCCGCCAAGCAGAAGCTCCTGGCGCTCAAGCCGGGGGATGAACTCACGGCCACCACTGTGGGCGGGGACTTCGTTTTGCCGCGGAGATCCAAAAGCCCGGTCCTGCTGATTGCGGCGGGCATTGGCATCACGCCGTACCTGGCGCATCTCTCCGACGGCTCAGCCGGGCCGCGGGACACTGTCCTGCTCTACCTCGCCCGCAACGCCTCCGAACTGGCGTATTCCGACGAACTGAAGCAGTCGGGGGCCCGCGTCATTGCCCGGCTGGCCGACGGCTCGACTCCCCCGGACTTCATCGAGGATGCGGCCGCCGGAGTGGAGAACTCAGGCGCGGCAGGCATCGAAGCGGCAGCAGCGGCGCCGATGGCCAGGCTGGACGGACCTGCGCTGCTGCGTCTTGTTCCGGACATCGCCCGGCGCACGGTTTTCATCTCGGGCTCACCGGCCAGCGTCGGCTCCCTGCGGCGTGCAGCCAGGCAGGCCGGCGCCCGCCGGATCCGCGTGGATTCCTTCGCAGGTTACTGACGCGGGCTGCAGCCGAGGGAGAGGTTTTCCATTCGAGGCCACCTTCCTGCTAAGCTCTAGGACGTCCAGCCGGGAACGGCAGGATCCCTGACTGCCCTCGTAGCTCAGGGGATAGAGCGTCTGCCTCCGGAGCAGAAGGTCGTAGGTTCGAATCCTATCGAGGGCACAGAACAAACCCCGTTACTTCCCGTAAGTAGCGGGGTTTTCTGCATCTCCAGTGCGCCTCCATGGATTGTCGGTGGCCGCTCGTAGGCTGATTCGCATGATCTGTTCAATCATTCCGCCCTACATGCTGCGGCGCCTTGCCGCCCAGGACTCGCCGCGGTACACCGCCGTCGCAAGGGCAGCCAAAGAGGCCCTGCTGCACGTGAAGTCCGTGCAGGCAGCCCGCGCCGCTCCCTCTGCCCCGGTGACTGCCCCTGGCATGAGGCAGCTGCAGCCGGCCCCCGTCAACAGATCCGTCTTCGACGCCAAATCCGGCGAATCGCTCCCCGGCCAGCTCGTCAGGAAGGAAGGCGAAGCGGCCATCGGCGACCCCGCCGCCGATGAAGCCTACGACGGGCTGGGCAGCACCCACAGCCTTTACGCGGAAGTCTTCGGCCGGAATTCCATCGACGGCCGCGGAATGCCGCTCAACGCCACCGTCCACTTCAGCAAGCTCTACGACAACGCGTTTTGGGACGGGCAGCAGATGGTGTTCGGCGACGGCGACGGCGAAATTTTTGAACGGTTCACGCGCTCCCTGAGTGTCATCGGACACGAGCTGGCCCATGGGGTGACCCAGTATTCGGCGGGACTCGCCTACCGGAACCAGGCCGGCGCCATCAACGAATCGCTGTCAGACGTTTTTGGCGCCATGGTGGAGCAGTACTTCCGGAAACAGTCCACGGCCGACGCCAGCTGGCTGATCGGTGAAGGCCTCTTCATGCCGCAGGTTGAGGGTTCGGCGCTGCGCTCCATGAAGGCGCCCGGAACCGCGTATGACGACGACGTCCTGGGCAAGGACCCGCAGCCGGACTCGATGGACTCGTACGTTCGCACCAGCGCGGACAACGGCGGTGTGCACATCAATTCGGGCATCCCCAACCGTGCTTTCTGCCTCGTGGCGCAGGCGCTGGGCGGGAATGCCTGGGAGGCTCCGGGGCAGATCTGGTACGAGACACTGACGGGCGGTTCCCTCCCGCCGACTGCCACGTTCAGCGTCTTCGCCAAGGCAACTGCAGCATCTGCAAGGGAACTGTTCGGTGCGGAGTCAGCGGAGCATGACGCCGTGCGCCTGGCGTGGGAAACTGTGAAGGTAAAGCTCTAACCCAACGCCGGGAATGCGGCCGATCTGCGTTTCCGGCGGCCCCGGAATAACCAGGACCCCGCCATGAAAATCACAGTTGAGCGTAGCGGCGGGATTGCTGCGCTGACCCGCACCTGGACGGTGCAGGCCACCACCTCCAGCGACAAGAACCACTGGCAGCCCATCGTTGAGGCTTGCCCGTGGGATGCCGTGCCCGAATCCCGGCCAATCACCGAAGGGCAGCCTGACCGGTTCATGTATTCCATCCGCGCCGGCGAACACCGCGCCACCCTGCCGGAGAGGGCCGTCACCGGCCCTTGGCGGGTGCTGGTGGAGACAACCAGGGCTGCCGCGGAGGAACTGCGGACCGGCGGCGGCGGGGCCGGTTTCCGGTCCTAGCCCGCCGAAGCCAGCTGGCCGCGGAATGCCCTGCGGTAGGACTGCGGGCTGGTGTCCAGCACCTTGGCGAAGTGGTGCCGGAGCAGCACCGGATGGCCGAAGCCGGATTGCCTCGCCACCTCATCGATGTTCAGTTCAGTGGACTCAAGAAGCTCCTGCGCCCGCAGCACCCGCTGGGAATTCAGCCACGCCGCCGGAGTGGCGCCCGTCTCCGCCCGGAACCGGCGGGCAAAGGTCCGCGGGGACATGTGCACCCGGGCGGCAAGTTCTTGGACGGGGTGCTCCTCGTCCAGGTTCTGCACCATCCACCGCAGCAGTTCCTCCATGGGCTGAGAGCCGCACTCAGGCATGGGCCTGTCGATGAACTGGGCCTGGCCGCCGTCGCGGTGCGGAGGCACCACCATGTCACGGGCTATGGCCGCGGCCACCGCGGCGCCAAACTCAATACGGACCAGATGCAGACAGGCGTCGATGCCCGCCGCCGTTCCCGCACTGGAGATGATCCTGCCGTCCTGGACGTAGAGAACGTTTTCGTCAACGAGGACCTTCGGAAACTGCGCGGCAAGCTCGCCGGAGTAGTGCCAGTGCGTGGTGCACCGGCGCCCGTCCAGCAGCCCTGCCCTTGCCAGGGCAAAGGCCCCTGAGCAGATGGACATGACCCAGGCCCCGCGGTCGTGGGCAGCCCGCAGGGCTTCCAGCACTTCCTCGGAAACATCCTCCTCCCGGCCGTACGGCGTCATGATCACCAGGTCCGCGTCCGCGGCCGCCTCCAGGCCAAGACTGACGTTCATGGTCAGGCCGGTCTTGAGTGGGATGTGGCCGGGCACTGGCGTGCAGACCCGGAAATCAAACTCGGGCACACCGGCTCCGCGGCCGGACCGGTCAATGCCGAACACTTCAAACGCGGTGCCGAACTCAAAGATCGAGAAGTTGGGAACCACGATCACAGCTACTGATTTAAGCATGAATCCAGTATGGCAGAAATTTGCACTTTTTAGGCATTTCTGCCACTTTTTTCCGAGGTCGGCTAAGAGAACCATGGAGGTATGGAAATCGTCGCAATAGCCCTCGTAGTCCTGGTCCTCATCTCAATCGCCGCCACGTTCACCGCCGTCGTGCGGGACGGCCGCGGACACACCCCACCCGAATATTCAATCCGGGACTGGTCCGCGCTGGACCTGCCCAGCAGCAATTACACGATGCGCATCTTCTGATCGCGCACCTGGCTCCCCGCCCATATTCCGCCTCCAACAGAAAGGACCCGGCTCACAGCGAGCCGGGTCCTTTCACGCTATGGGGCCCGTGGGCGCCGGGATTGCCGCTGCACCGCCCTGCTCCGGCGCTTCCGACGGATCGCCGAGCCCCTCCCGGGCCGCAGTAGACTGATACCAGCCATGACTTTTCATATCTCCTACCCCGCCGAGTTGCCGGTCTCCGAGCGCCGCGAGGACCTGATGGCGGCCATTGCCGCCAATCAGGTGACCATCATTGCCGGCGAGACCGGCTCGGGAAAAACCACCCAGATCCCCAAGATGTGCCTGGAACTGGGCCTCGGAGACAACGGGCTGATCGGGCATACGCAGCCGCGGCGGCTCGCTGCCCGCACGGTGGCTGAACGCATTGCCTCCGAACTCGGCGTGGAGATCGGCCAGGAAGTGGGATTCCAGGTCCGGTTTACGGGCGAGGTCAGCCGGTCCACCAAGGTCAAACTCATGACCGACGGCATCCTGCTGGCCGAAATCCAGCGCGACAAACTGCTGCGCAAATACAACGCCATCATCATCGACGAGGCCCATGAGCGCAGCCTCAACATCGACTTCATCCTCGGCTACCTCAAGCGGATCCTGCCGCAGCGCCCGGACCTGAAGGTGATCATCACCTCCGCCACCATCGATCCCGAGCGCTTCGCGAAGCACTTCGGATCAGAGGAGGCACAGGCGCCCATCGTCGAGGTCTCTGGGCGCACGTTTCCCGTGGAGATCCGCTACCGGCCGCTGTCCCAGCCGGCCGGGGGCGGCGCAGACGACGAGAACGCCTCCGACGACGAGCTCGAGGAAGACCGGGACCCTCTCGATGCGGTGTGTGACGCCGTGGATGAGCTCGCCCTGGAGGCACCCGGCGACATCCTCATCTTCTTCTCCGGCGAGCGCGAAATCCGGGATGCCGCGGAAGCCCTGAACGCCAGAATCCAGTCCAACCGGCGCCTCGCCGGCACCGAAGTGCTTCCGCTCTTTGCGCGGCTGAGCCTGGAGGAACAGCACCGCGTGTTCAACCCCGGCAGCAAGCGGCGGATCGTGCTCGCAACGAACGTCGCCGAGACCTCCCTGACAGTGCCGGGCATCAAGTACGTCATCGACACCGGCACCGCCCGCATCTCACGATATTCACACCGCACCAAGGTCCAGCGGCTGCCGATTGAACGCGTTTCGCAGGCTTCGGCCAACCAGCGGTCAGGCCGCTGCGGGCGCGTGTCCGACGGCATCGCCATCCGCCTCTACTCTGAGGAGGACTTCGAATCCAGGCCGCTCTACACGGACCCGGAGATCCTGCGCACCAACCTGGCCGCCGTAATCCTCCAGATGACAGCCATGGGAGTGGCCCGCGGGCCCAAGGACATCGAAAAATTCCCGTTCGTGGAGCCGCCGGACTCCCGCGCAATCAACGACGGCGTCACGCTCCTCCGGGAGCTTGGCGCCTTGAGCACTCCCCAAGCTGCCGATGCCGCAACCTCCGCCGGACGGGGCGGCGGTTCCGGCCGCAACGGCGGCGGGCTTACCGCCGTCGGTCAGCAGCTTGCGCAGCTGCCGGTGGATCCGCGCCTGGGCCGCATGATCGTCGAAGCAGGAAAACGCGGCTGCGTCCGCGAAGTCATGGTCCTGGCGGCCGCGCTGACCATCCAGGACCCGCGCGAGCGCCCCCAGGGGGACGGCTCAGGCAAGCAGCAGCTCGCCGCGGAAAAGCACGCCCGCTTCCGTGATGAGAATTCCGACTTCACCGGCTTCCTGAACCTATGGAACTACATCCAGGAAAAGCAGCAGGAACTGTCCTCCACTCAGTTCCGCCGCCTGTGCCGGAACGAGTTCATCAACTACCTCCGGGTCCGTGAGTGGCAGGATCTGTTCGCCCAGCTCCGGCAGCTTGCCCGCCCCCTGGGCATCAGCCTGGATAACAAGCGGCTGGCAGATCCGGTGGGAAACAACGAGGGCATCCACATCAGTCTCCTCTCCGGCCTGCTCAGCCACATAGGCATCCTGGACGAGCGCAAGCGGGAGTATGCCGGTGCACGCGGCAGCCGCTTCGCGATCTTCCCCGGCTCCGCCCTGTTCAAAAAGTCCCCCACCTTTGTCATGGCCGCGGAGCTCGTGGAAACCAGCAGGCTCTGGGCCAGGGTGGCCGCCAAGTTTGAGCCGTCGTGGGCCGAGCAGGTGGCTCCGGACCTCGTCAAGCGCACCTACAGTGAACCGCACTGGTCCACGAAAATGGGCGCCGTCATGGCCTACGAGAAGGTCACCCTTTATGGCGTGCCCATCATCGCCCAGCGGCGTATCAACTACGGCAAGGTCGATCCCGTCCTCGCCCGCGAGCTGTTCATCCGGCACGCGCTGGTCGAGGGTGACTGGAAGACGCACCACAAGTTCTTCCACCGCAACCGCGCGCTCCTTCAGGAAGTGGAGGAACTCGAAGCGAGGATGCGCCGCCGCGATCTGCTGGTGGACGACGAAACACTCTTCGAGTTCTACGACGCCAGGGTGGGCAAGGACGTTGTCTCGGAGCGGCACTTCGACAAATGGTGGAAGGAGGCCCGGCAGCAGGACGCGGCGCTCCTGGACTTTGACCAGTCGCTGCTCCTCAGCGAGGATGCCGAGGCACTGGATGACTCTGCCTACCCCAAGACATTGCTGCACAAGGGATTCGAGCTGCCCCTGAGCTACGAGTTCCACCCGGTGGCGCCAGGATCGCCGCCCAATCCCTCCGACGGCGTTACCGCGGAAGTTCCGGTCCTTTTCCTGAACCAGCTCGACGACGCCGCCTTCCGCTGGCTGATCCCGGGCCAGCGCGTGGAACTGGTCACTGCACTCATCAAATCGCTGCCCAAGCAGATCCGCAAAAACTTCGTTCCGGCTCCGGACGTTGCCAGGCAGGCAGTTGCTGCGCTGGAGGCCGAATTTGATCCCGCCGGGGACGAACTCGAGTCATCGCTGGAGCTGGTGCTGCGGCGGATCCGCGGGCACATCATTCCGCCCGGGTCCTGGAACTGGGACGCCGTTCCCCAGCACCTTCGCGTGAGCTTCAAGGTGGTGGACAGCCGCGGCAAGGTGCTGGATGAAGGCAAGGATCTTGAAGCACTGCAGGAGCGGCTTGCGCCTGCCACCCGGCGGGCCATCGCGGAATCGCTGGGCGCCACACCGGCCACTGCCGCGCCGCGCGCCGCCAAGAAGGGAGCACCCACTGCCGCCGTGCCGACACATGGAGACCGGCAGCAGGTACACCGGGGATTCGCTGACCAAAATTCGGCTGGCCAGGGCTTCACGGAACAGGCCGGCCTGACCGAGTGGTCCTTCGGCACAATTCAGCGCGAAATCAGCGTTACCGTCAAGGGTCATACTGTGACTGGCTACCCGGGGCTCGTGGATGAAGGGAAGTCCGTGGCGCTGCGCGTCTTCCAGTCGGCCTCGGAGCAGCAGGAGGCCATGCGCGGCGGAGTGATCCGGCTCCTGGCGTTGCGGGTTCCCGCGCCCGACCGTTATGTCCTGGAGCACCTGAACAACACGGAGAAACTGACCTTCAGCCAGAATCCGCACGGGTCTGTCGCGGCCCTGATTGCCGATTGTGCCCTCGCGGCCATAGACAAGCTCACTCCGGCGGGGCTGCCTTGGGACAGGGCCTCATTCGACGTCCTGTTCGAACAGGTCCGCGCGGAATTGATCGACACCGTCTTTAGCGTGACTGCCGTTGTGGAGCGCATTCTTGCCAGCACCCGGCGGATCGAAAAACAGCTCAAAGGCACCACCAGCCTGGCGCTCATCAGCGCGCTCAACGACATCAAGAGCCAGCTGGAGCAGCTGGTTTTCCCCGGGTTCGTCGCCCGGACGGGCTACGCCCAGCTGAGCCAGCTGCCGCGCTACCTCGCTGCCATCGAAAAGCGCGTCGAAAAGCTACCGGGTAACGTGCAGCGCGATGCGCTTAATATGGCCGCTGTGCAGCGGCTGGAGGATGAGTATGACGACGCCGTGTCAGCCCTGTTGCCCGGCCGCCGGGCGGGAGCCGAGCTGACGCAGGTGCGCTGGATGATCGAGGAGCTGAGGGTGAGCCTGTTCGCCGTCGAACTTGGAACCGCCTACTCCGTCTCGGAGAAGCGGATACGGGCAGTGCTCAACAAGGCCCTGGCGGCCTAGTTCTCAGGCGTCGGGAACGAACTCCCCATGGCCGGCGTCGCGGAGCCCGGCGCGGAGCTTTTCCGCGTTGGCGTCCAGCGTGGCAGGGTCCGGGTTATGGTCCGCGGAGGCGAAATCGAAGTCGGCCATGCTGTTGGACGGCCAGACATGGACGTGCAGGTGGTTGATCTCGTAGCCGGCCACGATGAGGCCTGCGCGGGCTGCACCGAAGGTCTCGACCTGGACCGCGCCGATGCGGCGGGCCACCTCCATGACCCTGGCCAGCGTCTCAGGCGAAGCGTCCGTCCAGCGGTCCACTTCCTCGGTGGGAACCACCAGTGTGTGGCCGTCCGCCAGCGGGCCCATGGTCAGGAACGCGGCGACGTCCGGTTCGCGCCAGACAAACCGGCCCGGGATCTCCCCGTTGAGAATTTTGGTGAACAGCGTGCTCATGCGTCTGCCCTTTCCGCCGGTGCCTGCAGGGTGGTTGTGTCCAGAACGAAACGGTACTTGACGTCGCCCGCCACCATCCGGTCGTAGGCGTCGTTCAGCTGGTCCGCCCCGACGATCTCAACGTCGGAAACCACGCCGTGTTCGGCGCAGAAGTCCAGCATCTCCTGGGTTTCCGCGATGCCCCCGATCAGGGATCCGGCGTAGGCGATCCGGCGCCTGATCAGTGCGCCCGGGTTCACGGGCGGCATGGCGTCGGAAGGAAGCCCCAGCTGGAACAGGGCCCCGTCCCGGTGCAGTGTGCGGAAGAACGGGTTCAGGTCGTGCGGTGCTGCCACAGTGTCAATGATGAGGTCGATGCTCCGGTTCGCGGCGGCCATCGCGTCCTCGTCGCGGGAGAGGATGACGGCGTCGGCGCCGAGTTCCAGGGCCGCCGAGACCTTCGATTCGGACGTGGTGAAGACCCTAACCTCTGCACCCATGGCCTTGGCCAGCTTGACCGCCATGTGTCCCAGGCCGCCGAGGCCCACGACGCCCACAACGTCGCCTTCCTCGACGCCGAAGTGGCTCAGCGGCGAGAACGTGGTGATGCCTGCGCACAGGAGCGGCGCCACGGCGGCGGGGTCCAGGTTTTCCGGTACACGCAAGACGTAGCGGCGGTCGACCACCACGGACGACGCGTAGCCGCCCTGGGTGATGGAATCGCCGTTCCGGGCGTCCTTGGCACCGTAGGTTCCGGTCATGCCCCGTTCGCAGTACTGCTCCAGTCCCTCACGGCAGCTTTCACATTCGCGGCAGGAATCCACAATGCAGCCCACGCCCACGAGGTCCCCTGGGGCGAAATCGTCCACGTCCGAACCCACGCGGCTGACCCGGCCCACAATCTCGTGCCCGGGCACCAGCGGATAGTTCTGCGTGCCCCATTCGCCGCGCGTGGCATGCACATCCGAGTGGCACAGCCCGCAAAACTCAATGGCGATTTCGACGTCGTCGGCCTTCGGAGCCCGCCGGGCGACGGTCAACGGAACCAGTCCACCGGTGCTGGACACGGCGCCGCGTGCGGCAGCAAGGCGCCCCTCAAGGGGCGATGCCGTTCCAGCGTCTTCGGCGAGCGGGATCTGCAGGGCAAGCGGCGGTGGTACGGGGCGTCCAGGAGTCATACTGCGACGCTACCCTCCGCGGCCAGAACAATGCCAGCCGACGCACGCCCACCGGACTGTGCCGGACGGAACGTGCCGCCGGATCGTTCCGGTCGGATCGTTCCGGTCGCCAGGCCGGGCACGCAAACTCCTCAGCCTTGCCTGGCATCTCCGGGCTCTGCACCGGTTGCCACGGGCCGTGAGGCATCGTTGGACCATTGGGAGAAGGAGCCGGGGAAAAGCGCCGCGGGAATGCCGGCGATCTCAAGTGCCGCGATCTCATGGGCGGCGGTGACGCCCGAGCCGCAGTAGACCGCAGTCTGCGTTGCTTCGTCCACTCCCAGCCGCGAGAAGCGGAGCCGGAGGTCCTGCGCCGGCAGGAAGCGGCCGTCGTCGCGCAGGTTCCCGGTGGTAGGCGCGCTGACAGCCCCGGGAATGTGGCCGGCGCGCGGGTCCACGGGTTCGATCTCGCCGCGGTACCGCTCCCCGGCACGGGCATCAAGCAGCACGCCGCGCGTTGCCCATTCCGCCGCCTGAGCAGCGTCGATAACGCGCATGCCGCCGTCGGTAAGCGTCACGTCGCCGGAAGCGGTCTCCTCCGGCCCGCCACGAAGCGGCAACCCTGCCCGGCGCCAGGCGGCCAGGCCGCCGTCGAGCAGGTAGACGCTGCCGAAGCCGGCGTTGCGGAGCATCCACCAGAGGCGGGCCGCCGAGGTGTTGCCGGCATCGTCGTAGGCGACCACCACATCGCCCGTGCTGATCCCCCAGCGCCGGGCGGCGTCCTGGAGCTTGTGCAGCGGCGGCAGCGGATGGCGCCCACGGGCAGGCTCCGCAGGCTCCGCCAATTCGGTGGGAAGGTCCACGTAGACGGCACCGGGGATGTGCTCCTTGAGGTAGTGCCCGTGGCCGTGGGGATCACCCAGCGCCCAGCGGATATCCAGCAGCACGGTGCGCTGCCCGGAGGTCATCCTGCTGTTCAGCGCGGACACGTCTATCAGGGTATCCATCGAATCTCCTGTGGCTTGGATGAATTTGGCTTGGATGAACTGCACCCGGACGAACAGTGGCTGGCGGCACCGGGGCCGGCAGCACAACTCTAGCGGTGCCCGCCCGCTTCACCGGTAGGCTGAATCGGTGAGCAGAGCACGCAGCGCGGACCGGGCATGGGCAGACGAGGCCATCCGCAAGATCAACGCGGAAAACAACAGGTCGGCGGACACACACCTGTATTCCGTGCCGCTGCCCGAGCACTGGGGCGTACAGCTCTACCTCAAGGACGAGTCCACGCACCGCTCCGGAAGCTTGAAGCACCGGCTGGCCCGCTCCCTGTTCCTGTTCGGTTTGGTGAACGGCTGGATTAAGGAGGGCACCACCATAGTAGAGGCGTCCAGCGGCAGCACGGCGGTCTCCGAAGCGTACTTTGCGCAGCTGTTGGGGCTGCCGTTCATTGCCGTCATGACCCGCACTACGAGTCCTGAGAAGATCGCCCTGATCGAGCAGTTCGGCGGCGCCTGCCTGCTCGTGGACCACGCTTCGGAGGTCTACGCGGCAGCCGCCGAGGTGGCGGACACCAGCAACGGCCATTACATGGACCAGTTCACCTATGCGGAACGCGCCACAGACTGGCGCGGCAACAACAACATCGCAGAGTCCATCTTCCAGCAGCTCGCCCTGGAGGAGCACTCTGTCCCCCGGTGGATCGTAGTGGGTGCGGGCACGGGCGGGACAAGCGCCACGATCGGCCGGTACCTCCGCTATCACCGGCATGAGACGGAACTGGCTGTGGTTGATCCGGAAAATTCGGCCTTTTATCCGGGCTGGCGCAGCGGTGCCGCTGACTTCAGCACGGGCCTTCCCTCACGGATCGAGGGCATCGGCCGGCCCCGGATGGAGCCAAGCTTCGTCCCTGCCGTCATCGACCGCATGATCCAGGTTCCGGATGCCGCCTCGGTCGCCGCCATGCGGCACCTCCATACCCTGGCGGGACTGCACGCCGGGCCCTCCACCGGCACCAACCTTTGGGGCGTGTGGCAGCTCGTGGCGGAGATGGTCGCCGAGGGGCAGCGGGGCAGCATCGTTTCGCTGATGTGCGACGGCGGTGACCGCTATGCGGGCAACTACTACAACACTGCGTGGCTGGCAGCACAGGGGCTCGAGCCCGAGCCCCATGAAGGCACCCTGAGGGCATTTTTCGATTCCGGCGTCTGGAAGCCGTAGCCGCCCGGCGGCCCGGCGGCCCTTCGACGGACCCAAACGGCAACGAAGTCAGACGTCGACGGATTCGCCGCTGGACAGGTGGGTGTACTCCGTGCCGTACCTGGCGCACAGCCTCTTAACGTGGCCCTCCACCAGCTCCATTCCGGTGCCGTTGAGGAGTGCGTCATGGATGGGAAACGCCCGCGGCGCGCGCACGCCAATCACGAAATCCACCACCTCGCTGACCTTGTTCCACGGCGCGTGAACCGGCACCAGGAGCGTCTGCACGCTGATGCCATCCGGAATGATGAACGAGTCGCCGGGGTGGTAGACGTTTTCATCCACGAGATAGCCGATGTTGGCCACCATGGGAACGTGCGGGTGGATCAGCGCATGCTGCCCTCCGAAGCTCCGAATCCCGAATCCGGCAGCGTCAAAACTTGTTCCGGGGTCCACGGCATGGACGCGGGACGCCGCGCCAGGTGCTTCGCTGCGGAGGTCTTCCGCCACCCCTGCCGGTGCGAAGAGCTGCAGGTCCCCATTGGCCGTGAGGGCAGATTTCACGGCTGCCACATCAATGTGGTCCTTGTGTTCGTGCGTGATGAGGACGGCGTGCGCGCCGTCCAGCGCTTTGGCGGCCTCGGAGAAGGTCCCCGGATCGAGCACCAGCACCTGCCCGTCTTTTTCGAGGCGCACGCACGCGTGGGTGTACTTTGTCAGCTTCATCTGGCCAGCCTAGGGAACCGGCCCCGTCAGTGTCCACGGACGTCCGGCTGGTAATCTAGGACCTTGCCAGTATCCCTTAGCGAAGCGAGTCCATTCATGCCACACGGCGCCAGCGCTGACGGCAGTCCGCTGACCCCTTTGGCGGCAGCCGGCGGAAAAGAGCAGCGCGTCACCAAGCAACGGCTGGCCGTAAGTGCCGCGCTGGACGAGCTTGATGACTTCGTGAGCACACAGGAGCTGTACCGTATCCTCCAGAACCAGGGGGTCTCGGTCTCGCTGGCCACGGCCTACCGAATTTTGCAGTCCCTTGCGGACGACGGACTCGTGGACGTGCTGCGGAACGCCGACGGCGAGGCTGTCTACCGCCGGTGTGCAGTGACCGGGCACCATCACCACCTCCTGTGCCGGAGCTGCGGCAAGGCCGTGGAAGTCGAAGCCCCCGCGGTGGAAACCTGGGCCGCCCGGACGGCCCAGGAGCACGGGTACTCAGAGGTGGCACATACGGTGGAGATCTTTGGGCTCTGCCCCGACTGCACCGCCCGAAAGGCCGGCGCTAAATAGCCTGCACTGGCGGCGCCGCCCAGACGGCATTATGCCGTCCGAACCCTGCCACCGGCGCTACGCAGGCCGGCGCTGCACCGTCCGCATGACGCGTCCGTTGAGGCCGCGCTTGGCCCGGACGCTTCCGATCACCCTGCAGACCACGTAGATCAGGAACGACAGTGTGGTCACGTAGGGGCTGATCGGGATGCGGCCGCCGAGGGCCAGGAGGATGCCGCCCACCGTCGCGGCGACGGCAAACAGCACGCTCAGGAGCACCACCAGGCGCGGAGACGACGTGATCCTCAGCGCGGCCGCGGCCGGGGTGATCAGCAGGGCGAGCACCAGCAGCGCACCCACGATCTGGATGGACAGGGCCACGCTCACGCCCAGCAGCACCATGAAGGCCAGTGCCAGCGTACGCACGGGAACACCGCGGGCTTCGGCGAGTTCGGGATCGACGCTCGCGAAGCTCAACGGACGCCAAATGGCGCACAGTGCAGCCATGACCACCACCGCGGTTCCGGCCAGTACCTGCAGCTGCACGGTGTCCACAGAGACGATCTGTCCGGTCAGGAGCCCGAACTTGTTGGCCGCCCGCCCTTCATAGAGCGACAGGAACAGGATGCCCAGCCCGAGGCCGAACGGCATGATGACGCCGATAATGGAGTTCTTGTCCCGTGCCCGCACTCCCATGAGTCCCAGCAGGAGGGCGGCCGTCACCGAGCCGATCAGTGACCCTAACACAACGTCCGCGCCTATGAGCAGCGCAAAGGCTGCGCCGGCGAACGAGAGTTCGGAGATGCCGTGCACGGCGAAGGCCAGATCGCGCTTCATGACGAAGGTGCCCACGAGGCCGCCCAGGAGGCCGAGGACGGCTCCGGCCCAGAGGGAGTTCTGCACCAGGACCAGCAGCTCACCGTAATTTTCGAAGTTGAAAATCGACTGCAGGATGCCTTCCGGATCCATCAGGCACCCTCCCCCGCAGTTGCGTGCGCATCGTCGTGATGGTGGGTGGTGGCGTCCGGGAGTCCGACGACGACGATTCTTCCGTTCGCGTGGATCACTTCCACGTGGCTGTCGTACAGCTCCGAGAGGACGTCCGTGGTCATGACCTCGTGCGGCGTCCCCACACTGAAGCGCCCGCCGGCTAGGTACAGGATCCGGTCGACATAGTCGATGATCGGATTGATTTCGTGGGTCACAAAGACCACTGCGCTTTCCTGCTCATGGCATTGCTTGTTGATGAGTGCGCTGACTGCCTGCTGGTGGTGCAGGTCGAGTGACAGCAGCGGCTCGTCGCAGAGCAGCACCTTGGGGTCGGAGGCGAGCGCCTGAGCCACGCGCAGCCTTTGCTGTTCGCCGCCCGAGAGCTGCCCCACCGGTACCTTGGCGTAGTCGCTGGCCCCCACCAGATCCAGCAGTTCGTCAATCCTGCGGTTGGCCTTGGCGTTTCCCAGCCGGATGCCCCAGCGGTGGCCGTCAACGCCGAGCCCCACGAGATCACGGGCCCGCATGGGCGTGTCCGGAGGGAACGGCTTTTGCTGCGGGATGTATCCGATCAGCCGGCTCCCGCGTTCAACAGGATGGCCGCCAAGACTGGCCTTGCCCGAATGCAGTTCCTGCAACCCCAGCAGCACCTTAAGGAAGCTGGTCTTTCCGCTGCCGTTGGGGCCGAGGACCGCAAAGAACTCCCCTGGTTTGATATCGAGGTCAAGGTCTTCCCAGAGCGCCCGCTTGCCAAACTTCAGGGATGCCTTGCGCAGGCTAATGACGGGGTTCAACTTTTTCGCTCCAGGGAGTTGCTGATGTTCCCCACATTGTCCGCCATCCACTGCAGGTAGGTCTTGCCCTCGGGCAGTGTCTCGCTGAAGTTCAGCACCGGCTTACCGGCCGCGTTGGCCGCGTTCTTCAGCGCCTCGGTCTGGGGACCCTCCGTCTGCTCGTTGTAGGCGAGGAAACGGATGTCGGACGAGGCAGCGAGTGCGGTGGCGGCCCTCAGGACGGCGGGAGGCACGTCCGTGCCTTCTTCAATCGCGGCCGTGTACTCAGCAGGGGTGCGGTTGACGAGCCCTGCCGATTCCAGGAGGTAGAGGGGTACGGGTTCGGTCACGGCCACCTGCGACCCGCCGTGGGCGGCCTTGACCGTGGCAAGCCTGGTTTCGATTTTGGTGAGCCCTGCCTTGAAGGAAGCGGCGTTTGCACTGAACTCTGCTGCGGACCCGGAGTCGATCGATTCCAGTTTGGCTGCCACTGAGTCCGCGAGGCGGGACATGGCCCGGAGGCTGTACCAGACGTGTTCGTTGAATTCACCGTGGCTATGGGCGTGGCCGCTCTCGGCGTGCGCCGATGCCGTGCTCTCCGCTGCAGGGGCCAGCCCCGATACTGCCACGGCGTTGATGATGTTCTCGTGAGGGATGCCGCTGTCGTCGGCCATGGTGTGGATGAAGTCGTCGTAGCCGCCGCCGTTTTCCAGCACCAGCTTCGCCTTGGAAATCGCCAGCCGGTCCTGGGCGCTGGCCTCGTAGGAGTGCGGGTCCTGGCTGGGACGGGAAATGATGGCCGTGACTTTGACTTTGTCCCCGCCGATCGCCCGGACGATATCCCCGTACACATTGGTCGAGGCGACCACGGCGATGCCGTTGCCGTCCGCCTTGGCGGGGACACCCGCCGTCGGACCGCACGCCGTGAGCAGCAGCCCGAGGCCCGCCACGGCGGCGGTCAGGGACGATCGGACGATTCTGCGCACGGAAAGACCTCGGTTCTGGAAGCGGCATTTTGCGGGATCTGCAACCCTACAAAGTGTAGTCCTAAATGGGAATGATTCCTATTTAGGACTGATCGGGCCGGGATTGGCAAGGGCCGCGGGGTTCGTTTCCCGCGGCCCTTGCTCCACATGCAGTTCTGTTATTCCCCGTCCGGCTGGCCCAGCCGGCGGATCCCCTTCGCCTGGGTCGCATCGCGGATTTCGCCCACGAGCTGCTCGATCACGTCCTCCAGGAACAGCACCCCCTCCGTTCGGCCGTCCGGCCCGATCACGCGTGCCAGGTGCGAGCCAGTGCGCTGCATGACGGACATCGCGTTTTCAATCTCGTCGTCCCGTGAGAGGTTCGCCAGCGATCTGATGCGGCTTTCGGCAATAGGGTGCTGGTACCCGGATTCGGGGATGGAGAGCACATCCTTGATGTGGAGATAACCGGACAGCATGCCGTCGTCGTCGAGCATCGGGAAGCGTGAGAACCCGGTGCGGCTGACGGCTTTTTCGAATTCCAAGGGCGTGGTGGCGGCCTTCATCATGACCAGCTTGTCCAGCGGAACCATGACGTGGGCTGCCGCATGTTCGGAGAATTCGAGGGCGCCCGTGATGAGCCCGGCGTCGTCGTCCACGAGGCCGTGCCGGGTGGATTCCTGCACGATGGACTGGACTTCCTCCAGCGTAAACGACGAGTTGACCTCGTCCTTGGGCTCGATCCGCATCAGCCTCAAAATGTGGTTCGCGGACCAGTTCAGCGCGACGATGGCAGGGTTAACGATCCGTGCGATGAACATGAGCGGCGGAGCCAGCAGCAGGGCCGCCTTGTCCGCAACGGAGACGGAGATGTTCTTCGGCACCATCTCGCCGAACGTCACGTGCAGGAATGTCACCACCATCAGTGCCACGCCGAAGGCCGCGACGTCGGCAATTTCCACCGGCACGCCGAATGCTTCCAGCGGCACAGCCAGCAGGTGGTGGATTGCCGGTTCCGCGACCTGCAAGATGAGCAAGGAGCAGACGGTGATGCCCAGCTGCGCGCAGGCGAGCATCAGGGAGACGTTCTCCATGGCGCGCAGTGTGGTCTGGGCGCGCATGGAACCTGCGTCCGCCAGCGGCTCGATCTGGCTGCGGCGCGCCGACATGACCGCGAACTCGGCCGCCACAAAGAACGCGTTGCCGATGAGGAGCACTACCAGCCAGAGAATTCCGGCCCAGTCACTCATGCCGCACCGCCGTTTCCGGACGTGGCGTTCTGTGAATTCACGTTCTCTGACTTCGCGTTCTCTGACTTCGCATTCTGCGACGTTGTGTTCCCCGAGTTCTCGTCGTGATGCTCGTGGTCGGGCTTGAAACAGATCCGGTCTATGCGGCGACCGTCCATCCGGGTGACGCTCAGTGTTCCGCCGCCGACCTTTACGGTGTCCCCCACCAGGGCTATGCGCCCAAGTTCGCTCATGACGTAGCCGCCTACCGTTTCATAGGCAGCTTCGTCTGGAACGCTGAGCCCGGGAATCTGTTCGGACAGTTCATCCGGCCGCAGCAGGCCGGGGAAATACCAGTCACCCGAGGCGCTTTGCAGCAGGCCCGGCCGCACCTTGTCGTGTTCATCGGCTACTTCGCCCACGATTTCCTCAACGAGGTCCTCCAGCGTGGCGATGCCTGCGGTTCCGCCGTACTCGTCCAGCACCACAGCTAGCTGCAGGTTGCCTTCCCGGAGTTCCGCCAGCAGGGCATCGAGGTGGATGGTCTCCGGTACCCGGAGAACCTCCGTCATGATTGCTCCTGCTTCCAGGTTGGGCCTCCTGTCCGCCGGAACCGCAATCGCCTTCTTGACGTGGACCAGCCCGCGGATATCGTCAGCGGAATCGCCGATCACGGGAAAGCGCGAATATCCGGTGCGGCGGGCGGCGTCAAGAATGTCGGAGACCGGCTGGTCGGCGTCGATGGTTTCCACGCGGATGCGTGGCGTCATGACGTCTGCGGCGGTACGGCCCGAGAAATTCAGGGTCCGAGCGATGAAGTTCGCGGTGCCCGCGTCAAGGGTCCCCATGGCGGCAGACCTGCGCACCAGGGACGCCAGTTCCGCAGGCGTACGCGCCCCGGAGATCTCCTCTTTCGCTTCCAGCCCGAAAGCATTGAGGACCTTGTTCGAGAAGCCGTTAAGCAGAACGATGGCGGGCTTGAAGATTGCCGTGAACATCAGCTGGGGCCGCGCCACCGCCCGTCCGATGCGGAAGGACAGCGCAATCGCCATGTTCTTTGGGACCAGTTCGCCCAGCAGCATCGAGAGAAGGGTAGCCACCGCCATGGCGATCACAAGGGAGACGGATCCGGCAACTGCTTCGGGGGTTCCGAAGGCGGTAAGCGGCCCCTCGACCAGCGCCCCGACCGATGGTTCCATGACGTAGCCGGTGAGCAGGGTCGTCATGGTGATGCCCAGCTGGCAACTGGACAGCTGTGTGGACAGCGACTTAAGGCATCTAAGCAGCGGAATTGCCGCCGTGTCGCCGTTGTCCACCGCGCGCTGCACGGTGGGCTGGTCAAGCGCTATGAGGGCAAATTCGACGGCGACGAAGAAGCCGGTGCCGAGAATAAGCAGAAACCCGGCTGCGAGGAGAAGCCACTCCATCTAGCAGCCTGCCTGGATACGCAGAGCGAAGCTGTCCCTGCAAGCGGGGCAGCTACCAAGCAATGGAGAAGGGCCAGGCGGAGGATGGTCGGCCGAGGCCTGCGCTGCTTCCTGGGAGATTCCAGCAAAGTGGAGCGACGGACGTTGACGGGATCGTGAACGGGGTTTGCCGGCTCTGCGGGTGGGCTGCGCGGCGGTGCTGATTCTGCTCCGCTGACAGCCCCCAGGCCGGCACCTAGATTTACTGTCCATAAGAGTTGCAGTCTACAGGAGCGGGGACGGGACAGACGGTGCGTGCGCCGCAGCTCGAACTCTCCCGGAGGGGGCTCAGGCGTGCGGCCGAAGCACGCTTCCACCCGGTTTTCAGCCAGGCCCGCGCCACAATTCGGCGGCGACATGATTTGAGTCACCCTTATTGGCAGTTAAGCCGGGATCGTAACTAGACTGGCAGAGGTCTGGGTTCATAGGACACAGAAACTGGTTCGATTGTTGTGCCGTGGCACCGTGGCGACCAGAGGAATTCAAACTCATGGAAGAGGCGTATTTCAAGTGCCAGAGCAGCCTAGCCACCGTCTACCAGAGGAATTTGGCGGAAACGAGTGGCTCGTTGACGAACTGTACGAGCGTTATCAGCAGGACAAGAATACGGTCGACGCTAAATGGTGGCCCTTGTTCGAATCTTTTGATAGCGGCAACGGCCCATCTTCCAACGGCGCCCCGGGCGCGGCGTCCGCGCCGGCCCATCCGGCTACCCGCGAAATGCCCGTGGTAGCGCCTCCGGCTCCGGCCAAGGCCCCCGCCGCCGCGGCTCCCGCGCCACAGCCCCCCGCAGCCCCGCCGGCATCGTCGCCGGCACAGGCCGCACCCGTAAAGAAGGCTCCGGCAACAGTCGCCCGCGACGGCGCAAAGAAGACTGAGGCGGGCACCGGCGCCCAGCCCATTCCGGCCCAGCTCCCCAAAAACGTGAAGGCACCCACCGCGCCCGAGGAAGACGTCGTCTCCGTTCTTCGCGGTCCTGCCAAGGCCATCGCCTCCAACATGGTCACAAGCCTCGAAGTGCCCACGGCCACCTCCGTCCGGGCAATTCCGGCCAAGCTTCTGATCGACAACCGCGTTGTCATCAACTCCAACCTTGCCCGAGCACGCGGCGGCAAAGTCTCCTTCACCCACCTGATCGGCTACGCGGTCATCCGGGCGCTCTCGCAGTTCCCCTCCATGAACGTGTACTACGACGAAGTCGACGGCAAGCCCGTCGCCGTCCAGCCGGCCCACGTGAACTTCGGCATCGCCATCGACATGCCGAAGCCTGACGGCACACGCCTGCTCATGGTTCCGAACATCAAGAAGGCTGAGACCCTCAACTTCTCGGAGTTCTGGCACACGTACGAGGACCTCATCAAGAGGGCCCGTTCCGGCAAGCTGACGGCCGACGACCACGCCGGCACCACGGTGTCGCTGACCAACCCCGGCGGCATCGGCACCGTCCACTCCGTGCCCCGCCTCTCCAAGGGCCAGGCTGCCATCATCGGCGTCGGCGCCCTGGATTACCCTGCTGAATTCCAGGGTGCCAGCGAGAAGATCATTGCGCACAACGCCATCAGCAAGGTCCTCACGCTGACGTCCACCTATGATCACCGCGTCATCCAGGGTGCAGGCAGCGGCGAGTTCCTCAAGCTCGTTCACCAGCTCCTGCTCGGCGCCCAGGACTTCTACGACGAAATCTTCGAATCCCTGCGCATCCCCTACGAGCCGGTGCGCTGGAGCCCGGACCTTCAGGTGGATCCCTCCGACCAGATCAACAAGGTCGCCAGGATCCAGCAGCTGATCCACTCCTACCGTGTCCGCGGACACCTCATGGCGGACACCGATCCGCTGGAGTACGTCCAGCGCAAGCACCCCGACCTCGACGTCCTTACCTACGGCCTGACGCTGTGGGACCTGGACCGTGAATGGCCGACTGGCGGCTTCGGCGGCAAACCCATGCTGGCCTTCCGCGACATCCTCGGCGTGCTTCGTGACGCGTACTGCCGCACCACCGGCATCGAGTACATGCACATCCAGGAGCCCGCCGAGCGCAAGTGGTTCCAGGACCAGCTGGAACACCCGTATTCCAAGCCGAGCCGCGAAGAGCAGCTGCGTATCGTCTCCAAGCTCAACGCCGCAGAGGCCTTCGAGACCTTCCTGCAGACCAAGTTCGTCGGCCAGAAGCGCTTCTCCCTTGAGGGTGGCGAGTCCCTGATTCCGCTGCTTGACGCCATCATCTCCGATGCCGCCGACGACGGACTGGACGAAGTGGCCATTGGCATGGCCCACCGCGGACGGCTCAATGTGCTCACCAACATCGCCGGCAAGACCTACGCCCAGGTTTTCCGCGAGTTCGAGGGCACCCAGGATCCCCGCTCCGTGCAGGGCTCCGGCGACGTCAAGTACCACCTGGGCACCGAGGGCACGTTCACATCGGACAGCGGCAACGAGACCAAGGTCTACCTGGCCGCCAACCCCTCGCACCTCGAGGCTGTTGACTCCGTGCTTGAGGGCATCGTCCGCGCCAAGCAGGACCGCCTGGACCAGGGCGAGGCCTTCCCCGTGCTGCCCATCATGGTCCACGGTGACGCAGCCTTCGCCGGCCAGGGTGTGGTTGCTGAGACCCTCAACCTCTCCCAGCTGCGCGGCTACCGCACCGGAGGCACCATCCACGTCGTGGTCAACAACCAGGTCGGCTTCACCACCGCACCGTCCTCTTCGCGTTCCTCCACCTACTCCACGGATGTCGCCAAGATGATCCAGGCACCGGTGTTCCACGTGAACGGCGACGATCCGGAGGCAGTGGTCCGCATCGGCCAGCTCGCCTACGAATTCCGCCAGAAGTTCCACAAGGACGTTGTCATCGACATGGTCTGCTACCGGCGCCGCGGCCACAACGAGGGCGACGACCCCTCGATGACCCAGCCGCTCATGTACAACCTCATCGAGGCCAAGCGCTCGGTCCGCAAGCTCTACACCGAATCACTGATCGGCCGCGGCGACATCACCGAGGACGAAGCCGAGCAGCTGCTGCGCGACTACCAGGAACGCCTTGAGCGCGTGTTCGCCGAAACCCACGCGGCGCAGACCTCGCCGATCCCGATCATCACTGCGGACTCCGCGGCGGTCTCGGACATCGAGCGGCCCCAGGCTCAGCAGTCGGACTTCGGTACCAACGCCCCGGCATCCACCGCAGTCTCGGCAGATACGCTGGCCCGGATCGGCAAGGCCCACGTGGAGATTCCCGAGGGCTTCACCGTCCATGCGAAGCTCAAGCAGCTGCTTGAGAAGCGTGAGCAGATGTCCCGCGAAGGCGGCATCGACTGGGGCTTCGGCGAGATCGCGGCCTTCGGTTCGCTCATCATGGAGGGCGTACCCGTGCGCCTCGCCGGCCAGGACTCCCGCCGCGGCACGTTCGTGCAGCGCCACGCAGTTTTCCACGACCGCGCCAACGGCAACGAGTGGCTGCCCCTGGGCAATCTCTCGGACAACCAGGCCAAGCTGTGGATCTACGACTCCCTGCTGTCCGAATACGCGGCCATGGGCTTCGAATACGGCTACTCGGTGGAGCGTCCGGATGCCCTGGTGCTCTGGGAAGCGCAGTTCGGCGACTTCGTCAACGGTGCGCAGACCATCATCGATGAATTCATCTCCTCCGCCGAACAGAAGTGGGGCCAGCGCTCGTCGCTCGTGCTGATGCTTCCGCACGGCTACGAGGGCCAGGGCCCGGACCACTCCTCCGCCCGCATCGAGCGGTTCCTGCTGATGTGTGCCGAGGAAAACATGATCGTGGCCAATCCCACGACGGCGGCCTCGCACTTCCACCTGCTGCGCCGCCAGGCGTACAGCCGCCCGCGCAAGCCGCTCATCATCTTCACGCCGAAGCAGCTGCTGCGCCTCAAGGCTGCGGCTTCTGCCGTGGAAGACTTCACCACAGGCGGCTTCCGGCCGGTCATTGGTGAGCATGAGCAGCTGCAGGCGGACGCCGTCGAACGCGTTCTCCTCGTCTCCGGCCGCCTCTACTACGATCTGCTGTCCACCCGGCAGAAGACGGGCGACACCTCGACGGCGATCGTCCGTGTGGAGCAGCTCTACCCGCTGCCGCAGGCGGAAATCGAAGCTGAACTGGCCAAGTACCCCAACGCCGAAGTGGTCTGGGCGCAGGACGAACCCGCGAACCAGGGCCCTTGGCCGTTCATGGGCCTGAACCTGCCGCAGGCACTGGACCGCCAGGTTCGCCTGATCTCGCGGCCGGCCTCGGCGTCCACGGCGGCGGGTTCCATGAAGCGCCACGCCGCAGAGCAGGATTCCCTCCTCAAGCAGGCATTCGCCCGTAAGTAGCAGAGCAGCTGCCCGGCCGGACGGTGACATACCGATTCCAGCCGGGCAGTTCTGTTTAATCGGCGTGAGTTAATGGACACAGCCAGTAACGCCGGCACAGTCTCCGGATTGGGCCGCCGTGCAGTACAGTCCAGCACTCAGGGCACGCCCTCAAAATAAGTGAAGAGGTAGTAGTGGAAGACAGGAAGCTGCGTATTGCGGCGGTTGGAGATGAACTGCTGGCCGGGCTCGGAGACCCTCGGGCGCTGGGCTGGCTGGGCCGTGTCCTGGCCCGCACTCCGCAGGACGGCATGACGCTTGAAAGCTACGCCCTTCCCTGCCCCCAGGAGGGCACCGAAGGCCTTGCCGCCCGCTGGCTCGAGGAAGCCGGCCGTCGGTTCAGTGACGGGCACGATAACCGGCTCGTGATCGGCCTCTCGGGTCGTGACGTTGAATTCGGGCTGTCGACCGCCCGGAGCAGGCTCAACCTCGCCAACATTCTTGACTCAGCCACTCAGAAGAGGCTTGAGGTATTTGTCGTGGGACCGCCCCCCACGCTCGACCCGGCGCAGAACGGCCGTCTCGGTGAGCTGAACACCGCGTTTGCCGATGTCACCACGCGTCGCAAGCACCTCTATGTGGACACGTTTTCACCCTTGCTCAACCACGAGCAGTGGCGCCAGGACCTCGCAGCCAATGGGGGCACTCCGGGCCAGGCCGGCTACGGACTGATGGCCTGGCTAGTTCTCCACCGCGGCTGGTTCCAGTGGCTGGGAATGGACGCTCCCGAGTAACCGAAACCACTCGCGATATATCTTGATCTTCCGGCAGTTGCGATATATCGTGATTTTACAGTCACGATATATCGCAACCGGAGGAATCATGACAGAGAAATCGTGGACCGTCACCGGTCCGCAGACCATCGACGTCGACGGCGTCTCATCGCTAAGGCTCGGCATTGTCCGCGGTCGGTTCGACATCGTGACCCACGACGAGGACGTGGCCAGGATCGAGGTCTCGGAGGTCCACGGCGACCCGCTGGCTGTCACGGTGGTAGGCGGACGGCTGGAGGTCAGGCACCAGCTGCACGGCCCCCAGGGCTGGTTCAAGAACCTCATGGGTTCGGTCAACAACAGCAGCAACAACTCGGCGGTGATCAGCATTGCCGTACCGGCCGGCGTCGACGTTGAAGCGGGAACCGTCAGCGGCGACGGACTCGTCTCAGGAATCACCGGGCACACCAGGCTCAACACCGTATCCGGCTCCGTCATGTCGGACAGGACGTCGGGTGATCTCCATGTAAATACCGTCAGCGGCGAGGTCATCGCCAGGAACCACAGTGGCGTACTGACGGCAAAAAGTGTCTCTGGCGAGGTCACGGCGTCGGGCAAATTCAGCAACATCCGCGCCAACACCGTCAGCGGCGACCTGAGCTTTGACCTTCAGGGCTTCACCCACGACTTCGGAGCCAACTCGGTTTCCGGCGACGTGACCATCAGGCTCCCCCACGACGTGGGCGCGGACATAGTAGCCAATACTGCCAGCGGCGCTGTGGTGATCGATGACCAGAGATACGCCCAGCCCGGCGGCAGGGTGCAAACCATTGCAGGCCCGGACGCCAAGCTGATGCTGGTCCGGACCAATTCACTGTCGGGCAAGACGTCCATCTTCCACAGCCAGGCCCCCGCGGACGTCGGAACGGGCCTCTGATGCCTCCGGTCTTCGCCCACGGCGCGCTCCGCCTCTACCTGCTGGCGCTCCTCGAGTCTGGCCCCAAACACGGCTACGAACTGATCAAGGCGTTGAGCGAACGGTTCGGCGGCACGTACTCCCCCAGCGCCGGCACCATCTATCCGCGGCTTGGCAAACTGGAAGAAGAGGGTCTGGTGGCCACCGAATCGGAGGGCCGGCGCACCAATTACCGCATCACCGACGCCGGCCTGGCCGAGCTGAACGGCCGCAGGGATGAGCTCGCCGGCGTGGAGAACGACATTTCGGCTTCCGTGCGCCGGCTGGCTGACGACCTCCGCGCGGACATCCGGAGCAACATGCGGGGACTCCGGGCCGACCTCGCGGCCACGGCGGAAGCCGCACGGTTTGCTGCCACGTCAGGCGACTATCGCGGCTCCTCGTCCCGGTCCTCCCCTGACGCGCAACGCATGCTCAAGGAAGCCGAGATGCTGCTCCAGGCTTTCCGGGACGATCTGCGGGTGGAGCTCCGCACCCGGGCGGGCGCACATCCCATCACCCCCGTCACAGTGGAGACTGTAAGGACAGTCCTTGAGCAGGCGCGCATTTCGATCAGGAATTCACTAAAGGCCTAAGCCGTGAAGACTCCCCAATGTGCCGCCAATGGCGCCGGTTCGCGGCCTGTCCCGTGATGTGGGAGACTTGAGGGCAGCTCTTTTGAGTACCGATATTAAGGAGGCCAGCTATGAGCAAACGTGCACGTAAACGTCGTGACCGTAAGCGTGGCGGCGCTAACCACGGGAAGCGCCCCAACACCTAAGCCACGGCTTGAACCGAAGCTTAAACGAAGTGCCCCGGAACCTGTCGGTTCCGGGGCACTTCGCTTTGGTGGCCGGCGTCAGGCGTCCACTGGCCGGATGCTGTGGATTCTGTCCAGGATTGCGTTCTTGAGGTTTTCCGGAGCGGCTTCCGTGCAGGACCGCTTGACCATGTTGCGGATGACGCACTCGAGGTCATACTGCTGCGTGCATTCCGGGCACTCGTCCAGGTGATGTTTGATCTCCGCAATATCACTGCGGGTCAGGGCACCATCCAGATACTCGTAGATACGTTGCATCCGGGCGTCGTCGCAATCGCCCAATCCCTGGCAGTCGCTCATTTCCTGTTCTCCTGTTTGTTGCTTTCCGCTGCTGCGTTGGGTTCAGCAGCCTTGAATCCCCGTTCAGCGGCGTAATCCGCGAGCATGTCCCGCAGCATCTTTCGGCCGCGGTGAAGCCGGGACATGACGGTGCCGATGGGGGTGTTCATGATGTCTGAAATTTCTTTGTATGCGAAGCCTTCGACGTCGGCGAAGTAGACAGCCAGCCGGAATTCCTCCGGAATCGCCTGCAGCGCGCGCTTGACGTCCGAATCCGGCAGGTGGTCGAGGGCCTCTGCCTCCGCCGAACGGAGCCCGCTGGACGTATGCGACTCAGCCCTGGCGAGCTGCCAGTCCTCGATGGTGTCCGAGTTGGACTGCAGCGGCTCACGCTGCCGCTTCCGATAGAGATTGATGTAGGTGTTCGTCAGGATCCGGTACAGCCAGGCCTTCAGGTTGGTCCCTGGCTTGTACTGATGGAATGCCGAAAACGCCTTGGTGTAGGCCTCCTGGACGAGATCCTCCGCGTCCGACGGGTTCCGGGCCATGCGCATTGCGGCCGAGTACAACTGGTCCACGTACTGCATGGCGTCGCGCTCAAACCGGGCCCGCCGCGCCTCCGGACTTTCAGTGGCGACGTCGATTTCCTCCGCCAGCTCCGCGGCCTGCGGCGCGCTGATCTCCGGCGCGCTGATGTCGTCGGCGGCGTTCCCTGCGTCCTCTTGCGTGGCCTCTAGGGCCGGATCCACGGTGCTCATTGCCTTCAAGTCTACTGTCACCCGCGGAACTGCCCTTGGGCCAGGGTTGGCGCCATAGGGAAGTTCGGCGGACTCCTCCAGCGGCACGTCAAATGCCGACACGTCAATAGGTCCCCGCAGCTCTACAGCGTCTTTCACCAAAGTCAAAGCTCCATCTCCACTCCACTTTCCCGCATGTCGGGCACTCGACACCCCGGGTGCTCCGTGCGCCCCAGGCCGCCAAAGCCCTGTCCGGCGGCACGTCTCCCGCGGACCGGTCCCTTGCGCAGGCTTCTGCGGCAAAAGGCCGTCCGGGACGCCGCCCAACCATGTTTCGATGCCGGCAACGGTCCAGGACTGCTGTCCCGGGGTGTTCCGGATCTGCAGTGCACAACGACGCCAAGCGGGCAAATATTCCGCAAAAGTGCAAGACTAGAACCGACTCCGCCGCAGTCACCGCGGCTCGTCCATCCAGGAGGAAATTCATGTCCTTTGTCCGTTTTCTCGCCCGGCCGATGCTGGCTTCAAGTTTCGTCCTCGCCGGCGTGGACAAGCTCAGGAATGCGGACGACACTGTGGAACAGTTGTCCCCCCTCCTGCGCCGCGCCGCGGAAACACTTCCGTTCCAGACCAACGAGAAGGTCCTGGCCCGGGTGATCGGCGGAACCCAGGTGGGCGCCGGCGTCCTGTTCGCCGTCGGCAAGTTCGCGCGGTTGTCCGCTACCCTCCTGGCCATCATCTCAGCGCTGAACGCGTTCGTTGAATGGCGCAGTGCGGACATCAGCAGCAAGGAAGGCCGGGACGCCCGCCGCAACCAGCTGCTCAAGAACGTCACCCTTACCGGTGGCGTGCTGCTGGCCTCCGTTGATACCGCGGGCAAGCCTAGCCTTGCCTGGCGCGCGGAGCACCTCGCAGCTGACGCCCGGAAAACGGCAAGCCACCTCGCCGCGGACGCCCGCAAGACCACCGGAAAGAAGCTGCACAAGGCCGACAAGGCAGTCCGCAAGGCCGTAGACCACGCGGTAGGGGCATAGGCACGAATGACAGGATCCATCACGGACGCGCCCGCTGACCACACCGGCGCCGCTCCGCACTGGCCCGCGCCGTTTGCGGAGCAGCCGGTGGACGCCACCGTGCGCGTCCCCGGTTCGAAGTCACTGACCAACAGGTATCTCGTGCTTGCGGCGCTGGCCGACGGGCCCTCCCGCCTGCGTGCCCCGCTGCACTCCCGGGATTCCGCGCTGATGATCGGTGCGCTCCGGCAACTCGGCGCCGACGTCCGCGAGGTGCCGGGCGACAGTACCTTCGGCCCCGACCTCGAGGTGACGCCCATCCCGTCCGGTTCCGGCGCCATGGACGTCGCCATCGACTGCGGCCTGGCCGGCACTGTCATGCGTTTCGTTCCGCCTCTGGCAGCCCTGCGCCACGGTGTCGCTGTGTTCGACGGCGACCCGCACGCCCGGGAGCGGCCGATGGGAACCATCATCGAGGCGCTGGCGGCCCTCGGCGTCACCGTTCGCGGCGACGCCGGCGGGACACCCTCTTCCCTGCCTTTCCGCGTTGACGGGACGGGAGAGGTCCGCGGCGGCCATCTCGTCATCGACGCGAGCGCGTCATCCCAGTTTGTCTCCGCGCTGCTGCTCGTCGGCGCACGCTTCACCGAAGGCCTGCACCTCGAACACTCCGGAGACGCTGTCCCAAGCCTTGACCACATCAACATGACCGTGGCCGTGCTGCGCGGCGTGGGTGTGGAAGTGGACAACTCCACTCCGAACCACTGGATCGTCAGCCCCGGGCCGATCCGTGCCTTTGATGAGAAAATCGAACAGGACCTGTCCAACGCCGGGCCGTTCCTGGCCGCGGCCCTCGCCTCGGGCGGCACTGTGCGGATCCCGGACTGGCCCGAACACACCACTCAGGTGGGCGATCTTTGGCGGAGCATCCTGACGGATATGGGCGCGGCCGTGACACTGCAGGACGGAACGCTGACCGTCACCGGAGGCAGCGAGATCACGGGCGCCGACTTCGCGGAAACGAGCGAACTGGCCCCCACTGTCGCGGCGCTCTGCGCCCTCGCCACCGGCCCGTCACGGCTTAGCGGCATCGCACACCTCCGCGGGCACGAGACAGACCGCCTCGCCGCACTCGTCACGGAAATCAACCGGCTGGGCGGAGACGCCGAAGAGACGGGCGACGGGCTGATCATCCGGCCCGCAAAGCTCCATGGCGGTGTGGTCCGCAGCTACGCTGACCACCGGATGGCCACTGCAGGCGCCATCCTCGGACTGGCCGTGAAGGGCGTCGAAGTCCAGGACATCAGCACAACGGCCAAGACCATGCCGGACTTCCCGCAGCTGTGGGCGGACATGCTCACACAGCGGACCGGCCGCACCCAGAGGAACAACGCAGGGACCAGCGGTGGCACGCAGCACTGAGTCCTGGGACGAATCCGACGTCCGGATCCGCCCGAACAAGAAGGGCTCCCGTCCGCGCACCAAAGACCGTCCCAGCCATGACGATGCCGTCACCGGACGCATCATCACCGTTGACCGTGGCCGGTATACGGCAGTGGTGGGTGAGGACTCCGGCGACGAGCGGACGATCATCGCTGCCCGGGCCCGCGAGCTCCGCCGCTCCCCCGTGGTGGCCGGCGACTTCGTATCCCTCGTGGGTGACGTGTCAGGTGCTCCGGACACGCTCGCCCGGCTCGTAAAGATCCAGGCCCGGAAAACGCTCCTGCGCCGGAGCGCGGACGACACTGACCCGATTGAACGCGCCGTGGTGGCCAACGCGGACCAGCTGGTCGTCGTGGTGGCTGCCGCCAATCCGGAGCCCCGCACCGGTTTCATCGACCGCGCGCTGGTGGCCGCCTACGACGCCGGCATCGAGCCGCTGCTGCTCGTGACGAAGGCAGACGTCAAGGACCCCACCGAGCTGCTGGACAACTACCGCCATCTCGACTTCCCCGTCATCATTAGCCGCACAGCGGACTCTGCGGCGTCGGGCATCGACGCCCGCTCCGATGATGGCTTGTCCGCACGCCTCGACCTTGACGCCGTCTCCCAGCTGCGCGCCCACCTGGACGGCAAGGTGACTGTCATGCTGGGCCACTCCGGCGTCGGCAAGTCCACCATGGTGAATGCATTGACCGGCGCGGAGCGGGCAACCGGCGGCGTTAACGCCGTCACGGGACGCGGCCGGCACACGTCGTCGTCGGCCCTCGCGCTCAAGCTCGCGGACGCGCCCACCGGGAGCTGGATCATCGACACCCCGGGGATCCGCTCGTTTGGCCTCGCGCATGTGGACCCGGACCGAATCCTGCATTCCTTCCCTGACCTGGAGCCCGGCACCGAAGCCTGCGAACGCGGCTGCAAGCACGATGCAACCGCCGTCAACTGCGGCGTGGATGCCTGGGTGGAAGCCGGCCACGCAGGCCCTTCCGGGCCTGCGAGGCTAGCGTCCCTGCGCCGCCTGCTGGGCACCGATCCGCGCATGGAGGCCCAGGAAGCCAAGGAACTGGGAAGCGTCAGCTAGTCTCCCCGGCGGCTCCGGCATGCGGACATCCCCGCCCCGCCGGTCCTTTGACGGTAGTTTGGAACCATGACCCAACCCGCTTCGAGCTACAACGATGACCTGCGACTGGCCCATGTACTGGCGGATTCCGTGGATGACCAGACCATGAGCCGGTTCAAGGCGCTGGACCTTAAGATCGAAACCAAGCCCGACCTGACGCCGGTCACGGATGCCGACAAAGCCGCCGAGGAGTCCATCCGGGGCCAGCTCTCCCGCTCCCGCCCCCGCGATGCCGTCCTCGGCGAGGAGTTCGGCAGTTCGGGCCACGGTTCCCGGCGCTGGATCATTGACCCCATCGACGGCACCAAGAACTTCGTCCGCGGGGTGCCGGTGTGGGCCACGCTGATTGCGCTCGTCGATGAAGGCGAGCCCGTGGTGGGTGTCGTCAGCGCCCCGGCCCTCGGCAAACGCTGGTGGGCAGCCAAGGGCGCGGGCGCCTACATGGGGCGCTCCCTTGCCGCAGCCACCCGGCTGAAAGTCTCGAATGTCTCGAATCTTTCGGACGCTTCGCTGTCCTACTCGAGCCTCGGCGGCTGGAAAGAACGCGGGAACCTCGACGAGTTCCTCGCCCTCACCGAAGACGTCTGGCGCACCCGCGCCTTCGGGGATTTCTGGTCCTACTGCATGGTGGCGGAAGGGTCCGTGGACATCGCCTGCGAGCCGGAACTGAACCTGTATGACATGGCTGCGCTGGTGCCCATCGTCACGGAAGCCGGCGGCCGCTTCACCTCACTCGAAGGAACCGACGGTCCCTTCGGCGGCAACGCATTGGCCACCAACTCCATCCTTCATTCGGAGGTCCTCAAGCGGCTCAACCCACAGCTGGACGACCTGCTGTAGTTCGGTCCAACAAACTTTCCGAAGAATTATCGACGGCGGGCGCCCCCTCAGGAGGGCGTCCGCCGGCGTATGTTCGGCATTCCGGCCAGATGAAGCGGGGCTGTAACAAACCGCTTAACATTCACGTTGGCCTTTTCCATCGCCCGCCGGGATGTCCTACGCTCTTTACAGGTCACGAGTGCCAGCGCGAAACCCCGGTTTGCTGGCCGGCAACCCTCCATTCGCGGTGGGGTGCCCCGGGTGACGACCAGGCCGGTCCGGAACGGACCCGGCAAGCGCGGATCCCCGTCACAAAGGGGTCCTTTCACAGCGAGGTCCCATGACTACTGCAACGTTCTCCTCCAACACCGGCGCCGGCCTGCTCGACGATCGCATTGCCGCTGCCGGACGGCCGCTGGCCGCAGTTACCGGCGCCGAGATCCAGGCTCCGCTGATCCAGGGCGGCCACGTGCGTTACGCCAACCTCGATTACGGCGCGTCGGCACCTGCGCTGTCCGTGGTGTCGGCTTACCTCAACGAGATCCTGCCGTTCTACGCCAGCGTGCACCGCGGCGCGGGTTACGCATCGCAGATCAGCACGTCGGTCTATGAGAACGCCCGGAACATCGTCCGCGACTTTGTCGGCGGCCGCCCGGATGACTCCGTAATCTTCACGCGCAACACCACGGACTCCCTCAACCTGCTGGCAGGCTGCCTCCCGGTGGAGGACCACCACCACACGGGGGAAGTCCTGTACCTCGACATCGAGCACCACGCCAACCTGTTGCCCTGGCAGGGCGTGCCGCACCGCAGCGTGGTGGCATCCGCCACCCTCGAGGCCACCATCGCCAGCCTCCGGGCTGAACTGGAGCATGGCGACGTCAGCCTCCTCGCCGTGACCGGCGCCTCCAACGTCACCGGCGAAATACTGCCAATCCGCCGCCTTGCCGCGCTGGCACACGAGTTCGGCGCCCGGATCGTGGTGGACGCGGCACAGCTCGCTCCGCACCGCCGCATCAACATCGCCGCGGACGACGTCGATTATCTCGCCTTTTCCGGCCACAAGCTCTACGCGCCGTTCGGTTCCGGCGTCCTGGTGGGACGCCCTGACTGGCTCGACGCCGGCACCCCGCACCTTGCGGGCGGCGGCGCTGTCAGTGAGGCCCGGCTCGACGGCGTCAGCTGGACCACCGGCCCCGCCCGGCATGAAGGCGGTTCGCCCAACGTCCTGGGCGCTGCCACCCTGGCCCGCGCAACGCAGGTGGTCGCTGCCCTGGACCAGGAGCGCTGGCACGCCCACGAGGCGGCCATCCGGTCCTTCCTCGTCGAGGGGCTGCGGAGGATCGAAGGCGTCACCGTGCACCAGATCTTCTCGGACACCGACGCGGACAACGACACGATCGGCGTAGTGAACTTCTCAGTGGAAGGCTACGACGCCGGCCTGGTGGCGGCCTACCTTTCCGCCGAACACGGCGTCGGACTCCGCGACGGCCGCTTCTGCGCCCACCCGCTGCTCAAGCGCCTGGGACTTCCGTCCGGCTCCCTGCGCGCCAGCTTTGGCGTAGGTTCGCGGCTCGAGGACGCCCAGCGGCTCCTCGCGGGCATCGAAGAACTGCGCCGCACCGGCCTCGGCTGGGACTATGTGGTGGACTCGGGACGCTGGGTTCCGGCCAACGACACCCGCAGCTACCCGGACTGGGCACCCAACACCCCCGGCACCGCCGGCGCGGCCCCCTGCGCGCTGGACTGATCCCGGCACTCCGCCAGGGTGCTCCATGCGGTAAATTCGAAGGGTAAATTTTCAGCCTGCCCTAAGGAGACGGCGCGTGGCACGCGGTGGCCCCAAACTCGACCAGTGGCGGCGTCAGGAACTCGGGCAGAGTTTCCAGGACGGTGGCGAACACTACCACCGCGTCCGTCCCGGCTACCCTGCCGAGTCCGCGGACTGGATCATTCCTGCCGGCGCCCGGACAGCTGCTGACATAGGCGCCGGTACCGGCAAGTTCACCGCCTTGCTCGTGGAACGCGGCCTGGCGGTCAGCGCCGTGGATCCCTCGCCGGACATGCTTGATCAGCTCCGCGTCGCCTATCCGGCAGTGGCGGCGCGTGAGGGCACCGCTGAGGACACGGGGCTGCCCGGCTCGGCCTTCGACGTCGTGACGGTGGCACAGGCATGGCACTGGTGCGAGCCGCTGCGGGCCAGCACCGAAATCGCCCGGGTACTGAGACCCGACGGAGTGCTCGGCCTGATCTGGAACCAGCTGGATACGTCAGTGCCATGGGTCCACAGACTCTCGCGCATCATGCACGCCGGCGATGTCCACAAGCCGGACTTCCGTCCGCCCATAGGCCCCGAATTCACGGGCCTGGAAAGCCACCTGACCCGGTGGGACGACCCGGTCACCACGGCCGACATCCTCGAGCTGACCAAGTCGCGCAGCTACTACCTCGCCGCCAACGGGGCCACCCGCGCCAAGGTCACCGGAAACCTCGACTGGTACCTCCACGACCATCTGGGTCACGCCCGCGGCGAACTGTTGAGCCTCCCCTACCTCACCCAGACATGGCGGGCCGTCAGGGCGTGATGCCGCACCCGCAACGGGTAGGCTTGGATCTGTGAAGACCAGCACGCCATCCTCCTCGATCGAGGACTACGTCAAGGTCATCTACTCTTTCACGGAGTGGCAGGACAAACCCATTACGTCGACGCAGCTGGCCCAGCGCCTTGGCGTAGCCAATTCCTCGGTGTCCGAGATGGTCCGCAAACTCAAGGACCAGGGCCTGGTCCTTCACAAGCCCTACAGCGCCATCACCCTGACCCAGGAGGGCGTGCGCCTGGCCCTTTCCATGGTCCGGCGGCACCGGCTCATCGAGACGTACCTGGTGCAGGACCTGGGGTACAGCTGGGATGAGGTGCACGACGAAGCCGAGCTGCTCGAGCATGCCGTCTCCGACACATTCATCGAACGGATGGCGGCCAGGCTCGGCAACCCGACCCGGGATCCCCACGGTGACCCCATCCCCTCCGCTGACGGCACGGTACAGATGCCGCCGGCCCACCGGATGAGCGAACTCGACGAGGGCCATACTGGCAGGATCACCCGGATCAGCGACGAAAATCCGGAGCTGCTGCGCTACTTGGCCGCCGAAGAGATCGACCTGGACTCCGACGTCGAGGTCATGAGGCGCAAACCGTTCGGCGGCGCCCTCGTGGTGCGTATCGCTTCGGCGGGCAGAAGCCGCGACTTTGATCTCGCCGACGAGGTCACCTCGGCACTGTGGGTGCAGAGCGAAGAAGTGCACCCGGGCTGCCGGATGGCCGGCTCCGGATGAACGGCCACGCCATCGCCGGGCGCCCCATGACTGCGGCAGCATGAAGGCTGCGTCGGCTGATAAAGGAACCGCAGTGACAGCGGCCGGCAGCCACGGCTGGCGGACCTGGGCCGCCGTCGCCGCGGGAGGGCTGGCGGGCACAGAGCTGCGGTACGGTCTCGGCGTGCTGTTTCCGGAGTCCGCCGGCGCCGTGCCGTGGACCACACTGGCCATCAACGTCGCCGGAAGCTTCGTCCTTGGCATGCTGACCACCATCTGGATCGCGCGGCCGCACACTGCCTTCTGGCTCCGTGCCGCCATCGGGCCAGGTCTGCTCGGATCCTTCACCACCTTCTCAGCGGTGGTTGCTTCAGTGGACCAGCTGGCTCGCGGTGGGCTCCACGCAGTATGGGTTCTCTACCTGTCCCTGTCCGTCCTGCTGGGCCTTGGCGCCGCGGCAGTAGGCTGGAAAGCCGGGAAAGCGTTCGGTGCAGGAAACTGGGGCAGTCCATGACGGCCGGGGTCCTGGCTACGCCGCTGCTGGTGGGACTGTTCGGCATTGCCGGCGCCCTCATCAGGTTTGCCGCGGACACCTGGCTGGCCGGCAAGCCAACGCCCCGCCGCCACTGGCCCTGGGCCACGTTGCTGGTCAATGTCGCGGGGTCCCTTGTCATCGGACTGTCGATCGGTCTCAGCAGCCGCGTCGGACCGGAATGGCATGCAGCGCTGGCCACCGGACTGGCCGGCGGCCTGACCACCTTCAGCTCCTGGACCACGGCCACTGTCCGGCTGGTCAGCGAGGATCGGTACCCTGCCGCAGCGCTCAATGTCGGAATCAACCTCGTGGCCGGGCTGGCGGCCGCGGCGGCAGGCATCGCATTCAGCGGCGGGTAGTCCCCCCGGAGGCGGGCCGGCCGCCCAGGCGGCGCCAGCACCGCCGTCGTGCTCCGCTTTCAGGCTTGCTGCTGCCGGACAGGGTTGCGGATTCCGACGGCCGAGGCGGCCGCCCCGAGCAACAGCAGCGCCGCCGTGGCAATCAGGGCCCGGTGCAGGCCCTCTGTCGTCAGGACCGGGCCGATGATGAACCCGGCAAAGGCGATGCACACGAGACCGGCAATCCTCGAGACGGCGTTGTTGACGGCCGAACCGACGCCGGCTTGGTCCTGCGGAACGGCACCGAGGATCGCCGTGGTGAGAGGCGCAACGGTCATTGCCAGGCCCAGACCGAAAACCAGCTGCCCGGGCAGCACCTGGGTCCAGTAGCTCAGTGGCGTGCCCACCGTCAGGGTGAGCAGGAAGCCCACTGCACACAGTGCCGGCCCGCATGCCATGAACCAGCGGGGACCGTGTTTGCCTGCCAAGCGGCCAAAAAATGACGCCGATACCATGAGGATCACGGTGGACGGCAAGAGCGCAAAGCCCGCCGTGGTCGCCTTCATGCCGCCGATCTGCTGGATGTAGATGCCCAACGCAAAGAAGCCGAGGGAGAATCCGCCGTAGATGGCTGCAGTGGCAACGTTGCCCCAGCCGAAGTTCCGGACGGTGAACATTCCCAGCGGCAGGATTGGTGAGGCCGTCCGGGATTCGTGAACAAGAAACAGAATCAGGCACACGATGCCCGCGGCGAGGGGAAGCCAGACCTGCGGGCTGGCCCAGCCCGCCGTCCCCTGCTCGATCAGGGCATAGACCGGCCCGCCCAGTGCCCCGACTGCCAGCAGCGCTCCCGTAACGTCGATGCTGCTCGCCGGATCGGGCGCAGCGTCCGAGCTCCGCAGCTTCGCCAGCACCGGCCAGATGGCGGCAGCAGGGAGGACGTTGATGAAAAAGATGACGCGCCACGAGAGGAGATCCACGGACACTCCCCCGATCAGCGGGGCGACAATGGCGGCGGCGCTGGTCCAGGCAGACCACTTGCCGATCGCCGCACCCTGGGCGCTGTCGGAAAAGTGGTTGACGATCAGGGCCAGGGAGCTGGGAACCAGCAGCGCACCGGCGACTCCCTGCAGGCCGCGGCTTATCACCAGGACCTCCGCGGTCCACGCCGCACCGCAGAGAACTGACGTTGCGGCGAACCCGGCCAGACCCCATTGCAGCACCCTGGCGCGGCCGAAGTGATCCGAGAGTGAGCCGGCGGCGAGGATCAGGGCACCCAGCGTCAGGAGGTACGCGTCCACTACCCACTGCTGGATGGGCAGCCCGCCGCCGAGTTCCCGGCCTATTGCGGGGAGTGCAATGCTGACCACAAAGCTGTCCAGGATGGCCATGAACGACGCCACGATGGCCACCATGAGGACCTGGCGCTGCAGTCCTGTAGGAACAGCGCGGGAGGCTGCATCGGTCATGCTTTACCGTATCGTGGACTGTGATGATTAGCAGACGCGATGCGGCAATTGCCCTTGATGTACCTATGGAAATGGCCCAGCGCCACGGCATTCCCAGCCGGCTGACCGAAGCCGAGCTGGGTGAAATCCTGGACAATCCCCCACAGTGGCTACTCCAGTCGCGGGCCAACCGCACGGGAAAGCGCCCGGTGTGGGTTCATCTGCGCTGCGACGTCTGTGGCTACGAGGAGGCCGCGAGGCCCAAAAAATGGTGGCCGGAGTTTACCTACGTCAGCTGCAGCCACCACAGCCCGGCTGACATTCCGGCACCGGCTGCGGGGTTCGTCAGAAGCGAATTCGACGGCGTGGGCAGCCGCTTCGTGGGCATCTCGGACGTTTCCGTCTGAGCCGCAGGTGCCTTCGCCGGGCAGTTACATTCGGCGCGAAACAGGCGTAATTTACGTAGGGAGGGGCACTCTCCTGCTCCTCGGACGAGGGAGCACGCCATGCCGGACAAGTCACCGCACACGCATCAGCTGAAAAAAGCGGGCAAGACCATCAAACAAAAACGCGCGGACAAGAAAGCGAAGGGGCCCCTTGAGGGAGCCCCGGATCCCGTCGCGCATCTGAAGAAACGTTCATAGCCGCACGTAAATGCAATGAAGAGCGGGGCCGGTTCCGGCCCCGCTCTTCATGTTTGGCGGTCCCGCTCCCTTGAGCGGTCCTGGTGCCGTCCTAGCCGGGCTCCGCCATTTCCGCCGGGACGGCCACAATCTCCAGCTCGTGCCCGTCCCGCAGGACCACGATGACCATGGGTTCGCCGATGGCGTCGGCGAAGAGCAGCTTTTGCAGGCTTTCGGCGTTGCTCACCGGTCGCGATGCCGCCCTCAGCAGCACGTCGCCCACCTTCAGGCCCGCGTGCTCGGCAGGGGAACCCGAGAGCACTTCAACCACGCGCAGGCCGTCGCGCTGGCCGGTGCGGATCACCGCGCTGGGGCCGAGCCTGATGGGTGTGCTGATCACGCCCAGGTAAGCGCGGCGTACCCGCCCGTCAGCCAAAAGCGCGGCGATGATCCGTCGGGTGGTTTTATTGATCGGCACCGCCAGGCCCAGCCCCGCGCCGGCCACGGCGGTGTTGATCCCCACGATCCTGCTGCGGGCATCCGCCAGGGCACCGCCTGAACTGCCGGCGTTCAGGGCGGCGTCCGTCTGGATGACATCCTCGATGACCCTGCGGTTGCGCCCGGCCCAGACGGGGATGGCCCGACCCAAGCCGCTGACCACGCCCGCAGTCACAGAACCTGCGAGGCCGAGCGGGTTGCCGACCGCGATGACTAGCTGACCCACACGGAGGGATTCGGCATCGCCGAATTCCGCGGGCGCCACGTGCGGCGCCCGGCCGCGGACCACGGCGAGGTCTGAAAGGGGATCCGCCCCCACCATTTCAAGGTCAGTCGCGGAGCCGTCTGCGAACACAGCGCGGCCCTTCTGCGTTCCGGCGACCACATGGGCGTTGGTCAACAGGTAACCGTCTTCCGTAAACAGCACGGCGGAGCCGGCTCCCACCCGGAACCGTCCGTTGCGCCCGTTGCCTGTCATTTCGATCGCGGCGACGTGCGGCGTGACCGTACTGGCCACCCGGATCACCGTCTCGGAGTAGGAATCGAGGGGCCCGTCGTCTCTGTCAGGACCCGGTGAAGTTGCAGGCGCCGTGGACATGGCGCGCCTCCCTTGGCCGTTTCGTGCTTGGCGAAAATTGATTGGTATCTGGAACAACCCCTGCTGCGGCCCGGCTAGTCCCCGGCGGGCTACGCCGTCGGTGAACACCGGCGTAGGTCACATCGCCGCCCGAAGACAGAGCTTAAACACGTACAGCCCGGACGCGGGTCCGGGCTGTACGTGTTCGGCTTTTATACCGTGGAGATGGGGGGAATTGAACCCCCGTCCGATGTCGTGTTGTCAGGGCTTCTCCGGGCGCAGTTTGCGTCGGATTTTCTCGGCCCCAGCCGTCCTGCAAACAGGCGGCTGATCCGGGCCCAGTCATCTAAGAGTCCCGTTTACCCCGATGACGGGGGCAAACAGCAGTGGCTATCTAAATGACGCCAGGATCCGGGGCGATAGCAGCCTCGGGCTGACGGACTGTCTTACTGCTTAGGCAGCAAGAGCGAAGTCAGTGCGCTTAGATTCGGCACTTATTGGTTTGCAGACAGCGTTTACGAGATAATTCTGCATCCTCGGCCCGCTTCACCTGTCGCGACTAACATCGTCGAAACCGATCATCCCCGTATTTTGTTACCAAACCGGCGGGAACCATAAGTTCCTGCCGGACTATTCATCATAACGCATCCGTCCGGCGAAAAATTCCTAGCCGCGGTTGCGTTCCCGCATCACGCGGAGCGCCTCGCGCTTGTCCTGCTGTTCCCTCAGGGTCTGGCGCTTGTCATATTCCTTCTTGCCTCGGGCGATCCCGATCTCCACTTTGGCACGGCCGTCCAGGAAGTACAGCTGGAGCGGCACGATCGTAAAGCCGGACTCCCTGACCTTGTGCGAGATCTTGATCAGCTCCTCGCGGTGCAGCAGCAGTTTGCGGCGCCGGCGGGCGGCGTGGTTGGTCCAGCTCCCCTGGTTGTACTCGGGGATATGGATACCCTCCATCCACAGCTCGTCGTTGTAGAAAGTGCAGAAGCCGTCAACCATGGAGGCGTGGCCTTCCCGGAGGGACTTTACCTCGGTGCCCATCAGGGCGATGCCGGCCTCGTAGGTGTCCAGGACATGGTAGTCATGCCGGGCCTTCCGGTTGGTGGCCACTACCTTACGGCCACTTTCTTTCGGCACGGTAGAACTCCTCAGATCTTTGAAAGTTGGGTGCTTCGGCTGTCGCGGAGCAAAGTCATTCCAGTGTACGGCAGTCGTTCGGCCGGTTGCGGCGGGGTCAGGGCATCACAGCAGGCGCATGGGGTCGACTGCTTCGCCGTTCAGCCACGTCTCAAAGTGCGAGTGGCAGCCGGTGGAGTTACCGGTGGTACCTGAGTACGCGATCAGCTGCCCCTGGCTGACCTGCTGTCCCACCGAAACCACGACGCTCGTGTTGTGGTAGAAAATCGTTGTCAGCGAATTGCCCTGGACCACGCCGTGGGAGATCTTGACGTTGTTGCCGCCGCCGTCATCTGCCCAGCCGGCCGAGATCACGGTGCCGGCCGCGGGCGCATAGACGGGCGTGCCGCAGGCGGCACCGAAGTCGATGCCGGTGTGCATGTAGCCGCCGGCGCCGTAGAAGTCGATCGTGCCCGGCGGCGTTGCCCGCCAGCCAAAACCGGAGGTGATCGGGACGCTGGCGTCGAACGGGTGGCGGAGACCGAAGGCCGACGGCGGACCCGCCGCCGGCGGCACGTACGGCTGCACGATCCGGGCCCGGGCAGCGGCTTCCTCGTCACCGCGGGCGCGGGCAGCAGCTTCGGCCTGGGCGCGCGCCGCCGCTGCGGCGGCCTCGGCGATGCGCCGCTGTTCCGCCAGCCAGGCTTCGCGCAGCTTCCGGTCCCGTTCAACGATCTCGGCAGCAACTTTGTCCTGGCGCGCTTTGACTGCGGCAAGTTTGCTCTGGATGCCGGGTTTGGCAGCTTCGAGCTGCTTGTTCAGGCGTGCGGTGTCCGCGATGAGCTTGTCCACCTTGGCCTTCTTGGCAGCTGCCTCGTCGCGGGCGGCTTTTTCCTTCTCCAGGGCGGCGTCGGCCTTGGCCTTCAGGTCCTGGATCTCCGCCTCAACAGCTTCCAGCCGGGCCTGCGAATTCACGTTGGTGGCATTTTGCTGGCTCAGCTTGTCCATGGCGGAGTTCTGGCTTCGCATGGCCTGGTCTGCAAGGTCGATGGTGTCGGTGAGGCTGCCGGTGTTGTTCGAGCCGAAGAAAAGCGTCAGGTTCGAAGGCACACCGCCGGACTTGTACGCCTGGGTGGCGATCTGGCCGATCAGCTTCTTGGTGCTGGCAATTTTCTGTTTGTCGGAATCAAGCTGCTGGGTGATCTTCGCCTTGTTTTGCTGGGCCAGATCCACGCGGGCAGCAAGGGCTTCCACCTCTTTCACCGCACTCGCCACCCGGCCTTGGGCCTCGAGCAGCGCCTGCTGGGCGCCGGGTAGCTGGCCGCGGAAAATGACCAGGTCTCCCGCGGCTTTGGAGATCTTCGCATCAACGAACTCCAGGGACTGCTGGACGCGGGCCGCTTCGTCCTTGAGCGCGGCCTGCTGGTCTTCCAGGTCGCCGGCAAATGCGGGGGCTGACGATCCGAGCCCGGCGGCCAGCACCACCGCGAGTGCGGCGCTGATGATCCTGCGTTGGCGTCCCGAAGGGACGCTCGGCAGCTGCCGGCCGGGCTTTGCAATCATGGGCGTTCCTTCGATATGCATGGCCTATACCCTCAAGTATCGGCGGAGGGTCAACAGAGATGAAGTACCGGCCAGAACTACGCCCAGGCCGATGAGCGCCGGCGCCAGCAGCAGGGTCTGCGCTGGGGAGATAAATGCCGTGTCCGGGTACTGCTTGGACATGTATTCGCCGAGGAAGAAGTGCGCCACCGCCCAGAGGGTGCCTGACGCCAGCGCTGCACCGATCACGGCTGCGATAACGCCCTCCAGGATGAACGGCAGCTGGATCACCGTCTTTGAGGCGCCCACGAGCCTCATGATCCCGGTCTCGCGGCGCCGGCTGAAGGCCGACAGCCTGATGGTGGTGGCAATGAGCAGGATCGCGCAGACCGTCATGACGCCGGCGATGCTCACAGCCACCAGTGAGGCTGCGTTCATGACAGAAAACAACCGCTCCAGGACCTGCCGCTGGTCAATGACCGTTTCCACCCCGGGCTGCGAGGAGAAGGTTTCACTGATGATCTGGTACTTTTCCGGATCCTTCATGTTGATCCGGAAGGACGCAGGAAGCTGGTCCGGGGTGACGGAGTCCACGATGGGAGAGTTCGAGAACTGCTCCTTGAAATGCTTGTAGGCGTCGTCCTTGGACTCGAACTGGAAGTCGTTGATGTACTGGGAAACGGCCGGTGACTCAAGGAGCGTCCGCAAGTTGTCCTGCTGCTCAGGCGTCGCCGAACCCGAAGCGCAACCGGCCGCCGTCGAACCTTCACCGCAGAGGAAGACCGCTACCTGGACTTTGTCGTACCAGTAGCCCTTCATCTGGTTGATCTGCAGCTGGAGCATGCCGGCGGCGCCGACGAACGTGAGTGACACGAAGGTGACCAGGATGACCGAAACCACCATGGACATGTTCCGGCGCAGGCCGCTGCCGATTTCCCCGAGGATGAACTGGAGCCTCACAGCCGGCCCTCCCCTGAACGGTTGGATGTATGCCTTTCCGGCGACACGTTGCGTGGGTCGTCCGACGCGGGGAATCCCCCGCCGGCCTCCTCCCGGCCACTGGCATCGCGGAGCCTGCGGGACTGGCCGACGATCGGAATCATCGACGTGTACAGCGCGCGGGCTTCGTCGCGGATGACCACGCCGTTCTTCAGCTCCACGACGCGCTTGCGCATTTCATTCACGATGTCGTCGTCGTGCGTGGCCATGACCACGGTGGTGCCGTTCTGGTTGATCTTGTCCAGAACGCCCATGATCCCCATGGACGTGGTGGGATCGAGGTTGCCGGTGGGCTCGTCGGCCAGCAGGATGCCGGGACGGTTCACCACGGCGCGGGCGATTGCCACGCGCTGCTGCTCTCCGCCGGAGAGCTCGTGCGGCATGCGCTTCTCTTTCCCCTCCAGCCCCACGGTCTTGAGTACTTCGGGGACGGTGTCCCGGATGACGCTGCGGCTTTTGCCGATGACCTGCATGGCGAAGGCGACGTTCGCGAACACGTTCTTTTGCGGGAGCAGGCGGAAGTCCTGGAACACGACGCCGATTCCGCGGCGCAGCCTCGGAACGCGCCAGCTTGAGATGTTGGCGACGTTTTGCCCTGCGACATAGACGGTGCCGGACGTGGCGCGGTCTTCCTTGAGCACCAGGCGCAGGAACGTCGACTTGCCGGATCCGGATGCGCCGACAAGGAAGGCAAATTCACCACGGTCGATTTCAAGGGTGACAGAGTCCAGCGCGGGCCGGGTTGTCTGGTCGTAGACCTTGGTGACATTTTCGAATCGGATCATGACCCTATGTACCCTGCAGGACACGGCCCTGTGGGCCTGGTCTGCAACCGGTGCGGGGGCTTTCTCTTGGGGGAAGGAGAGCTCCGGCTTCTCGACTATACCTACGGGGGCAGGAACTCCCGGGTGAGTCAGAGGGGCGTGTCGCAGTATAGGTCGCAGTATAGAAGGTCGCTGTATTGAAAGTCGCTGTATTGAAACCGGAGGCCGGGCGGCTGGTGGGCGGCCTCCCGTCCGTCGCGCAGCCACGCCCGCGTTGCCGGCCGGCCGGCTCGCCTACTTGTCGGCGTTGCGGTTGTCGGTGCGCCAACGGATGCCGGCCTCGATGAAGTCGTCGATTGCGCCGTCGAACACTGCTGACGTGTTGCCCACTTCGTGTTCGGTCCGGAGGTCCTTGACCATCTGGTACGGGTTCAGGACATAGGAGCGCATCTGGTCGCCCCAGGATGCTTTGACGTCACCGGCGAACGCCTTCTTCTCGGCGTCCTCCTGTTCTTTCTTCAGCAAAAGGAGGCGGGACTGGAGCACGCGCAATGCAGCGGCGCGGTTCTGCAGCTGTGACTTTTCATTCTGCATCGACACCACAGTGCCGGTGGGGATATGTGTCAGCCGGACGGCGGAGTCGGTCGTGTTGACCGACTGGCCGCCGGGGCCGGAGGACCTGAAGACGTCCACCCGGATCTCATTGTCCGGGATGTCGATGGAGTCGGTCTGCTCGATGAGCGGAATGACTTCCACCGCCGCGAAGGACGTCTGGCGGCGGCCCTGGTTGTCAAAGGGGCTGATCCGGACCAGCCGGTGTGTGCCGGCCTCGACGCTCAGCGTGCCGAAAGCGTACGGTGCATTGACCTCGAAGGTGGCGGACTTAAGCCCGGCTTCCTCTGCATAGGAAGTGTCCATGACTGTGGTGGGGTATCCATGCCGCTCGGCCCAGCGCAGGTACATCCGGAGGAGCATTTCCGCGAAGTCGGCAGCATCGACGCCGCCGGCACCCGAGCGAATGGTTACCACGGCCTCGCGCTCGTCGTATTCGCCTGCGAGGAGCGTGACGACCTCAAGCTCCTTGAGGGACTTCCTGATCGACTCGAGCTCCGCGGCGGCCTCGCCCATCGAATCGGCGTCGTCCTCGTCCTGGCCCAGCTCCACGAGGACCTCAAGGTCGTCGATGCGGGAGACCAGCGTGTTCAGCCGCTCAAGTTCTGACTGGCGGTGCGACAGCCGTGACGTGATCACCTGAGCGGCTGCGGGGTCATCCCACAGATTCGGTTCGCCGGCGCGCTCGCTCAGTTCTGCGATGTCTTCCTTCAGCGCCTCCACGTTGGTGACGTTCTCAATGGAGGTGTAGGTGGCGCGCAAGGCGCGGATCTCTGCAGAAAAATCTATTTGAGCCATGGTGGTTTAAGCCTACGCTATCCGCCTCCTTCGGCCGGACGGTGGGATGGGCGGTAGGTGCGCGCACGTCAGCGAGTGAGCCTGGACCGCGCGGTGGAGGCCGCTTCAATCCGTATGCCGTCCGGCACGAGGAAGTTGACCACTGGAGGATGCACGGCCGCGCTGAGAACCACGACGGCGGTGGCACCGTCAGGCGTGCCGGTCGCCGGAGCGACGGCCAGCCCGTCAAAGCGCCCGAACGCACCGTTCCGGCTGAGGTAGTCAGAGGCGACGTTCCTGATGCGGTCCCCACTCAGCACGGCCGAAGGAGTGCCCCCGGCCGATTCCACCTGGCCCAGGGTGTAGCTGCCCGCGGCGGCAACGGACGCACCGTCCGCCAGGGACAGGAGCTTCTTGTGCTCGATGTAGAGGCTGGACGCGGCCATCACCACGGTGCTGACCAGGAGTGCCAACATGACGAATCCAATGATGAGCACGGTCATCTGCCCGTCTTCGGGCCCGGCGGCTACGCTGCCCTCAGCGGCGGCGGACGGTCGGCGCAGTACGGGGACACTCAACGGAACCTGCCCACAACTTGGGTCGCCGAGGCGTTCAGCTGGCTGGCGTTGAGGTGGAATGCTTCGCTGAAGGGGACAAAAGGCAGAGGCACGCTGAGATGGACCGTCACGGTGACCGCAGATCCCGCGGCCATGCAGTCCCCACGATCACAGCTCACTTCCACGCGGGCGTTTTCGGCGGGATGGCCGTAGTCCGCGATGGCCAGGACGGCTGCCTGCTCTGCTGCTGCCCGACCGGCCGGTTCGTCGGGTTGGGCCACGAAAACCTTAGCCGCCTGGTCTGCCGCGCCGACCACCGCGAATGAGCCGCCCTGGATCTGTGCCACGGTGATGATGAAGTACACCACCGGCACCATGAGGAGCAGGCCCAGGAACGTGAACTCGACGACAGCACTCCCCCGGTCCTCCAAGTCGGGCCCGCAGGACGGCTGCCGCGTTGCAGTGCCAGGCCCTGCATCCAGGACGGATTGCGCCCGCAGATCCGGGTCGGCGCCGTTCCCGCTTTGTTCCGGGACCCGGCGGTCAAGGCACAGCGCTTCGCGGAGGCGGCGCACGATTGGCCTTGTTAGGGGGCCAGTTAGAGTACCAGGCCGTGACCGGCGCCCGGACGGCGGCGACAATTCCCGCCTGGACCGTTCGGCTGCGGATGGCCGCTCAGTTGTTGATGGCCGCATGGCCCCTGACCTCCAGCAGGTCCCGCGGGCCGATCAGACCGATCACCGGCATCGGCGCCCGTACCGTTACTTCCAGTGTGCGCAGGCCCTGAAACGTGACTTCACTTGTCTGTATGTCCTGGGCGAAGTCGGCGTTAAGCGCAGTCCCGATGAGTTCGCCCGTGCGTTGCCGTGCATCAATGGCGCTGCGGTCCGCCAAGGTCCCGTACCGCGCGCCCGAAGCCGCGGCGTCGATCAACGTATTACGGACATGCAGCACCAGTGCGAGCTGAATGATGGCCAGAAAGAACATCGTGAGCAGCCCGCCCACCAGGACGAAGTCGACGACAGCAGAACCACGCTCGCGCTCGGAGCCGTCCGCGGCACCCAGGATCACGAGCTATTTTCCGACCGTGTCCATGGCCTGGTTGAACATTGCTTCAAGTGCCGGTCCGGCGAGCGCAAGCAGCGCAGCCACGAGCACCGCCGACATGAGGGTAATCATGACCCAGCCTGGAACGTCGCCCCGCTCCGCGTGATCGCTGTGGACCGTTTGGTCGCCGGGAGTCGGGAGCCTCGAGGCCGTCGATCTCCTGACGCGAGCCATCAGCGCGCCGAAAAGTGCGATTCCGTGCTTGGCTATGAATGTCATTTACTTCCCGTTTCTTTGCGATAGCGGTTGCTGGTTAGAGGAATTCGGTCTTCTGCAGGGCGGTCGGGTAGGGGCGGCATCAAAGGCTCAGGCTCAGCGCAGCGAGGCCGGGGAACACGGCGAAGACAACCGTGAGCGGCAACACTCCAAAGACCAGGGGAACCATCATGGCGATTTCTTTCTTTCCGGCGGACTCCATCAATTCGCGCTTGGCGGTGTCCCTGACGTCCTGCGCCTGGGCCCGCAGGACGTCAGCCAGGGGTGTGCCCCTCTCCACCGCGACGAGGATGCCGTCGACAAAGCGGATCAGCGGTCCGAGGTCCGTCCGGGCGGAGAACTCTTGAAGCGCTTCCACCAAAGGCTTGCCGGCACGCGTTTCTGCAAGCACTTTTTCGAACTCCTTGGACAGCTCTCCGCGGGCGCTTCTGCAGACCCGGTCCAGAGCACCGGTGGCACTTTCCCCCGCGCCCACAGCGAGCGCCATCAGCTCGGCAAGGCTCGGAAATTCAGCCATCATCCTGGTTTCCCGTTTTTTGATCTGGACTCCCAGCCAATAGTCACGGAAGAGGATTCCGCCCAGCGCGCTTCCGGCCGAAGCCACGACGGCCAGCACCGGACTAAATCTGCCGGCCGCGGCGCCCAAGGCGATGATGCCGACAGCCGCCACGAACCCGGACACAGCCCAGAGCAGTTGTTCGGCACGGAAATGAACAGGCGATTTGCTGATCCCGGCCTGCGCCAGTTTCCGGGCAAGCGCGGAGGTTCCAAGGTTGAACCTGGCCAGCTTCGCCATCCCGTCCCTGATAAGCGGACGCACAATACGTTCGAGCGGTCCGAAGGGCGTGAGGTTGTGGTCGGCAGCCCTCAGCAGGCGGGACTCCATGTTCTGGGATTTGAGCTGCGGTTCGATGCGTTCGACAAAGGTGGTGGGCCGCATGAACGGGAGCCGGACTAGCAGGAGCCACAGTCCGGCGCCAAGAACTATGCCGCACACGACAGCGGCGGCCGGGACGGTCGTCATCGCAGAACCCTCTCTTCCTCGGGCAGAGCACCGATCCGCAGCATGATGGAGTAGCAGACCAAGGAGACCACCAGCCCGCCGAGCAGGACCCCGGCCCCCATGGGGGTGTTGTAGGCGGCAACCGCTTCCGGGCGGCTCGCCAGCAACACCATCACGATCCATGGGGCGGCTACTGCGAGCCGGGCCGCGTTGACGGTCCAGGACTGCCGGGCTTCCAGTTCACTCCGGGTCCTGGCACTTTCGCGGAGGAACTCAGCCAGGGTCCCGAGCAGCTTGCCGAGATCCGAGCCTCCGACTTCCCTCGTGAGCCTGAGCGCCTCGATGATGCGATCGGCGACCGGATCAGCCAGGCGTTCCTTTAGTTTGTTCAGCGAGGCATCGAACTGGCCGCCCGCCCGATAGTCGGAGCCGAAGTCGCGGAACACGTGGCGGAGTTCCTCCGGCCCTTTCTCCCCCAGCTGAATAAGAGCTTCGGGCAGTGACAGCCCTGCCCTGATGGCGGATCTGAGGTGATCCACCACGTCTGGCCACAACCGCCGCAAAACTGCCGTCCGGCGTCGGGCCCTCCATCTGACCACCACCACCGGAAGCCAGGCCCCGAACAGACCGAAGCAGAAGGAAATCGGCCACGATTTACTCAGGACGAAGAACACCAGGGTTACGAATAATCCGAGCCCCAGGCAACTGCCGACGAGACCTGCCCCCGTGACCCTTTCAATGCCGGCGGCAAGCAGCAAATCCTGCAGGCGGCTGGTCCGGGGGTCGCGCTTGGCGGCCGCAGGCTGCTCCCAAGCCGACCACCAGATCAGGAACAGTCCCGCCCCGGTCAGCACGCCAAGCAGCGGCGCCGTCAACGGGACTCCAAGAGGGCCGCGACGTCGTAACCTGCCCTCGCGAACTTTTCGGCTGCGGGCATCGAGCTGGCTTTTGGCTGAAGCTGGCCGTCGGTCACGGAGAAAACCATGGACGACTCAATGATGCCGTTCTCGACGCGCCTGCCGAGGGAGAGGATCTCCGTCACCTGCCTGCGACCGTTCGCCTGCCGGCTGCAATGGACCACGAGGTCAATGCACGAAGCCACAGTCGGGACAACAAAGGCGCTAGATATGTTGTCGCCCGCCAGCAACGGAAGCGTGCAGATCTTGGTCACCGCGTCGTGCGCAGAGTTCGCGTGGACCGTGCACATGCCAGGAAGCCCCGAATTCAGGGCAATGAGCATATCGAGGCTTTCTGCTTCCCGGACCTCTCCGACCACCAGTCGGTCCGGCCGCATTCGGAGGGCCTCTTTGACCAGCCGCCGCAGCGGTATTTCGCCCTCGCCCTCGAGGTTGGGCTGGCGGCACTGAAGTCCCACGACGTCGCGCAGCGGAAACTGGAGTTCAAAGATTTCCTCCACCGTGATGACCCGCTCACGGCTGCCGATGCTGGCGGCCAGGCAGTTCAGCATGGTCGTTTTACCCGCCTGGGTGGATCCTGACACGAGAATGTTGAGGCCGCTGGCCACCGCTGCACCCAGAAACCGAGCAGACTGGGGTGTCAGGGTCCCCAGCTCAACCAGGTGCTCAAGGCGGCTCGCCTTGACCACGAACTTACGGATATTGATGGCCCAATGGCGTCTCGTCACGTCCGGGATGACCACGTGGAGCCGAGACCCGTCCGGCAGCGCTGCATCCACAAACGGTGAGGACATGTCCAGGCGCCGCCCAGAACTCTTCAGCATTCGCTCCACGAGGTCCCGAACCTGCTGGTCCGTGAGGCTGAGCGACGTCAGCTCGGACTCGCCGTTCCGGGCCACGTAAATTTCGGTGGGGGCGTTCAGCCAGATTTCCTCGATGTTCGGATCATCCAGAAGAGGCTGCAGGGCACCGAAGCCGGCAACCGCGTCGAAAACGAACCTGCGGGCCAGCTCCAAAGGGCCGAGGGGCGGAAGCGGTCCCATCAGGGCACGCTCGTCGTAATCACTCACTGCCGCGTCCACCAGCCGCCTGACCTCGCCGGTCTGCCGCAGTGGATCAAGACCACGCCTGCGAATCAGCTCCCGGACTTCGTCCTCGACTATCCGTACAGCATCCATGCGTTCCCCCGAACGACTTCCGCCCCCAGCGGAGACAGTCCAATTGGGTTAAAGCTAAAGGATGGCGACCCCCGAATGAAGTCATATGGGGGAAGTTGTGGATAAACAGGAACTACGCTCCGGCCGAGAGGCAGACAGCCAACCGGAGGTCTGCATTCGCGGCGTCAAGCTGCTTCGCGATAAAATTGCTCGTTGTGTCAGCAACCAGGATCCTAGAAACGCCAGAAAAGCGCCCGCACGCAGTCCGCGGGCCTCTGACGACGAGCCAATTTCAACCTGAAATCCAAGGTCTGCGGGCTATCGCCGTCGTCATTGTCGTGCTGTACCACCTCTGGCCACAGCGGTTGACCGGCGGCTATGTCGGCGTCGACGTCTTCTTCGTTATTTCCGGTTTCCTGATCACTGCGCACATGTATCGCGAAGTCCGGGACGGTTCAAAAGTAGGACTCACTCGGTTCTGGGCCCGGAGGATCCGTCGGCTGCTCCCCGCTTCGATACTGGTCCTGCTCGTGTCGCTGCTCGGAGTCTTCTTGTGGGTCCCCTCGACTCTCTGGGAAGTTGCTGCCCGTCAAATCGGCGCCAGTGTCCTGTATGTCCAGAACTGGATCCTTGCCGGCGACTCCGTTGATTACTCGGCACAGCATAACGACGCCTCAGCCGTCCAGCACTACTGGTCGCTCTCGGTGGAGGAGCAGTTCTACTTCGTCTGGCCCCTCCTGGTGGCGGCGCTGCTGTTCGTTGCCGGACGGCCCCCGGTTGCCAGGCGTTTGGGCCGTCTTGGCTCACCCAGAGCCATGATGATTGCAGGTATCACGGCAGTCGGCACCGCATCGCTGGTCTATTCAATCGTTCTGACGGCACTAAATCCCTCGGTCGCCTACTTTGCAACCCCCACCCGCGTCTGGGAATTCGCCGCCGGCGGCCTGATGGCCCTCGTCTTCAATGGAAGGCAATACTCCGGACGGCTGTCCTCGGCTCTCGCCTGGGCCGGACTGCTCCTGATCGCCTTTTCGGCGCTCACGTACGACGGCGGCACCCCCTTCCCCGGTTGGACAGCCGTGGTTCCCGTGGCCGGAACAGCCCTCGTACTGGTCTGCAGCGGGAACACTGCGGTCATGAACGCGCGTTGGTGGCTCTCCCGGAAGCCCATGACGTTTTTGGGCGATGTGTCCTACGGCCTATATCTCTGGCACTGGCCGCTGATCGTCATCGTCCCGTTCGTCCTTGGCCACGCGCTGACCACACCAGAAAAATTTCTGCTTTTGCTGGCATCGATCCTTCTGGCATGGATCACCAAGCTGACCGTTGAGGATCCGTTGCGCCGCGGCCGGGCACTCAAGACTTCCCCGCGGGCCTACGCCTTCACGGCAGGCGGCATGATCCTCACCGTCGCGTTGTGTTTTGGCCTGACGGCATCCGCCTACTCAACGCCGAGCGCTGACCGTGCGGCTGAGCTTGGAGACTGCTACGGACCTGGAGCACTGGTTCCGGCTAATGGCTGCGGTCCGGTCGTAGGCAAGGAGTCACCGAGCCCCGCACCCGCGCTTGTGGCCAAGCAGAATACGCAGCCCCTTCACCCGGGGTGTCAGGCCGACGCCGTCGGGACTGACATCGTGAGTTGCGATTTGGGGGTGGACGCCGCACAGGCGCGGGAAACAGTGGCCGTGGTCGGTGACTCCCACGCGACAGCCTGGTTCCCCGCCCTTGAGACGCTGGCAAAAGACCGCGGGTGGCACATCAAGACCTACACCAAGAGCTCCTGCCCCGTCACGGCCGCACTTCGCGTCCAGCCGGGGGAGAAGACCGATTCAAATCAACGTGACTGTTTCGCTTGGGGACAAAACGTGACTGACGAACTGGTGGCGGACAAGAAGATCACCACCGTCTTCGCCGCTTCCTACTCCACTGCCTTTACGTTCATGTCCCCAGACAACAAGAAGCTGCAGAACCCCGCCGTCGACGGATTCGCCGAAGTGTGGCGTCACTGGATGACCGCGGGCAAGCGTGTAGTGGTCTTCGATGACGTTCCGCGGACCAACGGCGAGTACGTTCCTACCTGCCTCGCACGCCATCAAAATGCACTTGATTGCGCCGTTCCAGTCGGCAAGGCGTATCCCGCCGGCACTGCCATCACCAACGCCGCAAAGGCCATGGCTTCCGAGGGCGTGCACCGCATCAACCTTCGTGACCAGTTTTGCGACAAGGCCCTTTGCTACCCTGTTGTGGGCTCCATGATTGTCTACAGGGACTTCTCCCACGTCAGCGCTGAGTATGCACGGGCACTCGCTCCGTACATAGCCAAGCAACTCCCCAAGCCCTAGCCGTCCGGGCCATCCTGCCCGGCAAGCAACGGAACAATCAGGCTTTTCCTGCGTAGCCGAACGGGTTTGAACTCTGCCAGCGCCAGTGATCCCGGCACATCTGTGCAAGGTCCCGGTGTGCAGACCAGCCCAGGTCGGCCAGAGCCGCCGAGGCGTCGGCGTAACTTACTGCCGCATCGCCGGGCCGCCGGGGCGCGAACTCGTACGGAATGGGATGCCCGGCCGCGGCGCCGAAGGCCTCGATGACTTCCAGCACGGAGGAGCCCCGTCCGGTCCCGAGGTTCCACCGGAAAGCGCCGGTCTTGGTCTCCAGGTAGTGCAGGGCGGCCAGGTGGCCGGCCGCGAGGTCCATGACGTGGATGTAGTCCCGCACTCCTGTGCCGTCGGGCGTGGGATAGTCGTTGCCGAACACCATGACCTTCTCCCGGCGGCCCACCGCCACCTGGGCCACGAACGGCAGCAGGTTGTTGGGAATGCCGTGCGGGTCTTCACCGATCCGCCCGGATTCGTGCGCACCCACCGGATTAAAGTACCGGAGCAATGCGATGCTCCAGCGCGGGTCCGCCGCGCTCAGGTCGGAGAGGATGTCCTCGATCTGTTCCTTGGTCCTGCCATATGGATTGGTGGCGTCCAGCGGCGACTTCTCGATCAACGGGACGTGCTCCGAAGCGCCGTACACCGTGGCGGACGAGCTGAAGACCAGCCGCCGTACGCCCGCCTTCTCCATGCTCTCCAGCAGGTTCAGCGTGCCCACAACATTGTTCTTGTAGTACCAGAGGGGCTTCTCGACCGACTCCCCCACGGCCTTGAGGCCGGCGAAGTGGATAACGGCGTCGAAGCCGCCTTCCGCGAACACCTCGTCGACGGCGTCCGCGTCCAGAAGGTCGCCCTCACGGAAATCCACTTTCTTGCCGGTAAGCTCCTCGACCCGCCGCACCGCCTCGACACTGGAATTCATGAGGTTGTCCAGCACCACCACCTCATGCGCATCCTCAAGCAGGCAAAGTGCGGTGTGTGATCCGATATAGCCGGCGCCCCCGGTGACCAAAACTTTCATGGCCACAAGTCTAAGGGCCCCGCCCGGCATTGAATGGCAGTTAGGCGGAGCACCGTGGTCCGAACTGGACAAACGTCACAACAGTCACATTCGTCACTTCCCTACCGCCGATGCTAGGATTGCCGCGACCATCGCTGCCGGTGTGAAGAGGGGCTCAGCTCGGGGGAACAGTCCAGCACCTGACGCCTCTTCAGCCGGCAGTTTAAGGCTACGGAGTACTAGATGAATCGTTCCTCGAACAGCAGTCTGACCCCAGCCCTCGTTCTGAGGGCCAGGCGCCTAAGTCTTCTAGGGGGCTCGGCTCTTCTATCTGCGATGCTGTGCATCGGCGGCGTACTCCCTGTTCAGGCTGCTCCGGCACCGCCCGAAGGCCCGAGCCCTGGCAGCACTGCCGGACCTCTAACTGATGCCGCTGGAGCAACAGAAGCGTCCACGGAGGAGCCCGCACCCCCGGCAGTTGATATGGAAGCTCTCCGGGCGGAAATCGGAAAGAACGGCTCTTACATGGGCCAAGGCGCCAAGAGCCGTTCCGCCCAACTTGTCAGGCAGTCCGGAACAGCGTCGACGTATGCATTGTCCCCGGAAGCCGCCAACACGTGGATGGCTCCGGGCATTCAGGGCCTTGATGTCAGCAGCCACCAATCCGCTGTCAATTGGGCGGCCCAGTTCAACCTCGGCGCCAGGTTTGCCTACGTTAAGGCGACGGAGGGGACCACGTACAAGAGCGAAACCTTCGGGTCCCAGTACGACGGAGCAGCGGGCGCCGGCCTGATCCGCGGCGCCTACCACTTCGCTCTCCCAAATGTATCGACGGCGTCCGCCCAGGCCGACTACTTTGTGAACAATGGCGGCGGATGGAGCGGGGACGGCAAGACAATGCCGCCCCTTCTGGACATTGAGTACAACCCGTACCCTTCGCTTGGCAACACTTGCTACAACATGAGTCAAGCGGCGATGGTCAACTGGATCGCTGCCTTTTCTAACAGGGTTCTGGCCAGGACAGGCCGGCTGCCCATGATCTACACCACCACTGACTGGTGGACCACCTGCACCGGAAACTCCGGCGCCTTCAGCAGGCAACCGCTGCATCTTGCCTCTTACTCGCGCTACGTGGGCAACATGCCCAACGGCTGGGGAACATACAGCGTCTGGCAGTACAGCAGCACCGGCCCGTTCGCGGGCGACTCGAATGCCTGGAACGGCACGCTCGCCGGGCTGCAGAAGTTTGCATCCCAGGCAGACGGCGCCGTGCCTACACCGTCCATCACGTCCTTGGGAGACGTGGTTGCAGCGGACGCGTCGGGCATCCTGTGGGACTATCCTGCCGCCGGGAGCGGAACATTTCGCACGCGGAAGCAAATTGGCCAAGGTTGGAGGGGCCTGCGTTCGATCAATGCCATCGACTGGAACGCCGATGGTGTCCTGGACCTCGTCGCCCAATGGGATTCGGGCCGCGTCAACGTCTATCTGGGGATCGCAGCAGGCGGGTTCGCCACGGGCCCCGTGCTAGCGGCGTCGGGGTGGAACAACTACCAACTGACGATCGGCTACTGGCTGAACAGCAGCTACTTTCCGCAGGTCATGACACGGGATGATGCAGGCGGCCTGCGCCTGTGGCGCAATGCCTCGGGTTCAGCACTCAGCGCCGGAACCTCCATCGGCCAGGGCTGGGGCGGACAGAACCTGACCATGATCGACTTCGACGGCGACGGCAATCAGGACATCCTCGCCCAGAACTCCACCGGCGCACTCCGTCTGTTCCGTTCAGGCGGCAGTGGCGCCTTCCTGTCCGAGGCCCGCACGACTATCGGCAGTGGCTGGAACAAAATGACGAGCGTTACGGTCACCACGAATTTCAACGGGGCCGGAACGAACGGCCTCATGGCGCGTAACACCGAGGGCCAGCTTTCTTACTATCCGGTGCCCGGCAACTCAAGGTGGGGCATCGTCACGAGCATCGGCGTCGGCTGGAACGGCTACCTCATCGCGGGCGGCGAGACCATCAACACCACCCCGCCGCCTCCGGCGCCGGTGCCCACGCCATCTATAACCGCGGCCACTGACGTCGTGACCATAGATGCAGCGGGCAGCCTCTACCGCCGCGCCACAGGCACAGGATCCATGGGAGCCGCCACAAAGATCGGCACAGGGTTTACAGGGCTCGCTTCCGTTCACGTTGCCGATTGGAACGCCGACGGAATCCAGGACCTAGTCACGTTCAGCACAACGGGAGTGCTCGGCGTCCAGGCCGGGCTGTCAGCCGGAGGCTTTGCCGGGAGGACCGTTTTGGCGTCAGGCCTTTCCGGCGCGGACGTCACGGTGGGCCCCTGGGTCCGGACTTCCAAGTATCCGGGCGTGGTTATCCGCACGGCTACCGGCAACCTCCAGTTCTACCCGAATGCATCGGGGGCAGGCCTTGGCCCGGCCACCAGCCTCGGTTCCGGGTTCGCCCGGATGCATGTGTCCATGACCGATGCAGACGGTGACGGCAACCAGGACGTGGTCGCCGTTGACTATCTGGGACGGATGACGCTCTTCCGTTCCAGCGGCTCAGGAGCGCTTGTCGCCGAGTCCCGGAAGCTCCTTGCCACCGGGTGGAACACGATGAACAGCATCAGTCCTGCCAAGGGCTTCACAGCCCCGGGTTCACATGGAATTCTGGCGCGGGACCGTGCAGGAACACTGAACTACTACCCCCTGAACCAGGGCGCCCTGGGCGCCAAGTCCGTGCTCACGGCAGGCTGGGCCGGCGTCCTCATTTCCGGAAGCGCCCTCCTGGCCTCAGAGCGGGCGATCACAAGCACAGCGGATGTGCTCACAGTTGATTCGGCAGGCGGACTATGGAACCGCCCGGCAGGCGGCTCTGCGGGCGTCGGCGGCGCCTACCAGATTGGGATCGGCTGGTCAGGAATGAAATCGCTCAACGTTGTGGACTGGAACAGCGATGGCGTTCCGGACGTCCTGGCCCAAAAGTCGACCGGCGCGTTAACCGCTTATCTGGGGTCGGCGTCGGGCGGATTCCGGGCACCGGTTACGGTCGCCGCGGCAGGATTCGCACAGACAACCTTTGTCTCGGGCAAATGGATGTCCGGAACAAGCTATCCGGGGCTGGTGGGCTACGGCACTAACGGTGAATTGAACTACTGGGCCAATGGTTCCGGAGGCGCCATCAGCGCTCCTGTCAGGATCGGCATCGGCTGGGGTGGCCTCAGGCTGGCCATGGTCGACTTCGACTCCGATGGAAAGCAAGACCTTCTGGCGGTCAACCCAGCGGGCTCCATGAAGCTCTACCGCTCCACCGGATTGAACAAATTCATCCCGGAAACCAGAAAGGTAGTTGGCTCCGGGTGGCAGAACTTCCGCCAGTTCTCCGCCACCGCCGGCTTTGCGGGCGCTGCCAGCAAAGGTGTCCTGGCGGTGCGGACCTCCGGAGAGCTGCGCTACTACCCGGTACTCGCCGGCAGCAGGTGGGGAACGGCGTGGACGGCAGGGTCGGTGGGCGCGGCGGCACTCGTTTCGGCGTCGTCCGCGGCGGGTTAGACGCCGGCTGCAGGCAAGAACGGCGGCTCCCATTCGGGAGCCGCCGTTCTTTAATGGCGTCGGCGGGCTTGTAACAGCCTAGGCGCGGGCGTGCCGGGACCCCACGATGTCCTCGACCGCTTTCTGCCAGGCCATCACCTGGGTCTGGGCTGAGAGCGGCCGGGCTGCAGCATCCGCAGCCCTCTTCCACATTGATATCTTTTCGGCGGTTAGGCCATGGAGTGTTTCGCGCAAAGAGCCGGCAGAAAAATCGGGGGTCACGGCGCCCAATCCGTACTGCTCCACGAGTGACACCATGGCCGGTGATGGGCCTACGATCAAGCCGATGCGCGCCTGGACGGCTTCGAAGAACTTATTCGGCAACGCGTTCTTGAGATTGAAGTTGGTGGGCGGCAGGAATACGAGTGAGACGTCGTATTCGCTCAGGGTGGACACCAGCTGGCTGTACGGCACAGGGTCGCGGAAGCGGATCGCCGGCACTGCTGCAGCCTTCTCTTTGAGCTCAGTGACGTAATCCGGCTCGTTGGGCATGACGATCATGTCAAGGGTGAGCCAATCCGGTGCGTCCCGCATTGCCTCGATGAAGTTTTCAAGCTTCCGGTAGCGCTGCCCGGCAGCGCTGTGGATCAGGCGCACCGGCGAACTGACAGGGCGCACGTCCCGCTCGGAGTATGGTGCCGCGTTAGTCACGACTCCGGCCGCCACGCCGTAATCCTTGGTGTACTCGTCCGCGATGCCTTGCGAGACGGTGGTGACGGAGGCGGCGAGGGACAAGTAGCGGCGGCAAAGCCATCGCATGAACGGTGCAACGAACAGGCGCCATTTCAGATCGTCCTCTTTTTCGCGCGGTGCGAACTCGTGGAGGTCTGAATGGACGCCGAGCCGTGGCTGGAGCTCCAGCGCCAGCGGCAACGTGTTCAGGTCATTCGCCAGAATGACGTCAAATTCGCCGCGCGGCAAGATCTTCCGTGCAGCCGACACGGCAGTCAGTCCGTCATAAACGCGGGAATAGCGGCGGGACACGAGGCCCAGCTTGTCCGACGGCCAGCCGCGCGAATCATCGGGCAAAGGGAAATGGCCTTCGGTTCCCTCCGGGGCCCCACCGTAGGCACACGTGAACACCCGGTACTTGTCCTTGAACAGCTCGACCTGCTTGAGGACCCTCGGATCCGAGCGTATGGGTGAGAAGGTCAGGATCAGCAGCGAGGGGAGCTCAGTCATATGACTCATTATCCCAGACGCCCGCGCGCCTGTTAGCCGGGGACCTGACCTGCCGGCCTCCCCTGGGGCGAATGCGCGGGGGACGGCCGGAAGGACTAGAAGATGCTTCTGAGCAGAGGAACGCGGCGCGCGGCCAGCGAAACGGCAAAACTGCCAACCACTGTCACGGCATAGGCAGCGAAGATGGCGGCCAGAGATTTACCGGCGGCAACTTCCGGAAATTGAAGCCGGATGACTTCAAAGATGACGAGGTGTACCAGGAAGACGCCGAAAGTTGCATTCGACAGCGCCACGATTGCCCTGCCCGCCCGCTTCACGGTGAGCTTGGCCGTGAGGGACAGCGTCACGACGAACACGCCCAGCGCTGCGAGGGCCACGAGCACGCCAACGTAGGAAACGGAGGAAACCGCATCGAGGAGCGGAAAGACGCCCTTATGGCTGTAATGCCAAATGGCTGCCGCTATGAGGCAACCCGTCGCCACAGCGGCAAGCGCCAGCTTGAACCCCTTGAGCCGGATATCCTTCAGTGCATAGCCGGCCAGGAAGTAACCCACGTAGGGCATCCAGTGGGTGAGGAAGTTGAGATGAATCGGGCGCGAAATGCCAAAGAGGCTGAGGATTCCCGGAATCATGTAGAAGACCAGCGCAGCGGCAAGAAACGATGCGGCGGCAGTCGCAGCCCTTACTCGGCCGCCGCCCCGCAGGAACGACGCCAAGAATGGCGCCACGGCGTACAGCCCGGCGATCAGCCAGAGAAAGTAGAGCTGGGTGAACACCGACCCGTCAACCAGCAGCTGCAGAATCCGCGGCAGCGGGATAACTTCGCCGCGCATCCAGAACCGCACGCCAACCAGGTAAATGAGGTTCCAGGCGATCAGCGCCGGTACCAGGCGGGCCGCTCGACGCCGATAGAAAATCCCAGGGCTCTCTGTGAGTTGCTTGGACCCAAGCATCAGCGCGCCGGAAATCATGACGAACACAGGCACAACCCAGATCCAGCCCACGTCGATCGCCATCGCAATCCACCACGCACGGCTGTCGCGCGGCGCGCGTCCAACCATGTGGCCGAAAACATGGATCGCCACAACTCCGCAGATACTGGCGATCCGCAGTATGTCGAGGCCAAAGTCGCGTGTACGGGGCCGCTCGGAAATGCGGGTCCCGCTCAGTTGCGTGCCGGCCTGAACCGAACTCATTGTCCCCCGGTGGCCGGTGGTGTCAGACGCCGGTGGCCCTGCGTGCCCTCGCTCTGGGGCTGCTCTGCCTTGCCGGGGAGTCCCACCTCATCCAAGGCTATCCTGCGCGACAGCTTCGTAAGCGTCGCCTCCATATGACGGAACCGCTGGTACGTGGTGGCCATGAACACCAGGAAACTCACCACAAGGCCGTAAAGGACCAGGTCCGTTCCACGGCCGATGCCCAGAAGCCTGGCCACCCGCGTCAACAACTCAGGGAAGAAAATGGAAAACGCAGCCACCAGGGCAAAGAGCACCAGCATGATGCGCCGGATGGCCAGGTGCCGGGCGTTGGACCCTCCGCGCATAAGTGCCAGCGACATGACTACAACGGCCAGGACAAGAACTATCTGGACAATAATCTGCACAATTTCACCTAAAAAAGAGATCAGCGACGATATTGACCGAGTTCAACAAGGACTGGCCCTTCGATTTGGAATAGTCCGTATAGACGATTTCAACCGGTTGCTCGACCCAGCGCGGGTTCATCTCCGCAAGCTGGTGGACAAGTTCAGAAGCGTGCGCCATCCGATTTTGCTGCAGATTGATGCCCCGGGCAACGCCTGGGCTGAACGCCCGCAGGCCGTTGTGCGCGTCGGTGAGGGCCATGCCCGTCGCCATGCGCGACTGTACGGCGGCCGTCCTCAGGACAAGTCGCTTCAGCGGCGTCAGCTTCGTCCTGTTATCGAGGAACCTCGACCCAAGAACGACGTCGGCCTCCCCTGAACGTATGCGGTCTGCCATAGCCATCGCGTCTGCCACGCGATGCTGTCCGTCCGCATCAAAGGTCACGATGCAGTCCACCTCAGGATCCTGAAGCGAATACTCAATGCCTGTCTGGAGCGCCGCGCCCTGCCCCAGATTAACTGGATGCTGGACGACCACTGCCCCGGCCTGCCGTGCCACGTCCTGGGATCCGTCCGTGCTGCCATCGTCGACACACACAACGTTGGGAAATTCTCCGCGCAGCCCCTCGATGACCGTGCCGACGACGGACGCTTCGTTGTACATGGGGATGACTATCCAGGTTCGACTCACGCGTCAAGTATTCCATAGGCGCCATGGCTTAGGCTCGCCCAAGACTCCGTGCCGGAGCTCAATCCCGGACCATTCGCCGGAGCACATGCAACATGGCGATCGGACCATGAACCAGTTCGGCGTCTGTTCGTTTACGCAGCTGCCATACGGTACGGTCTGCGAGGAGGTCAGCGGCCACCACGATGTCGGAGCCGCACAAGGTGTCGCGCAGGTCTTTCCGTCGCGCTACTGCACTGGCCAGTCGGCGGGACTCCATGTTGTCCCGTGCCAGCCGGCCGGCAATCCCGACAGGCCCTGGTTTCCCGGCAGCGTCCGCTAACAATGAAATCACCCGCCCCGCGGGCGATTTTTCGAGGGTAACCACCTTCACCCGTTCATCTGCCGGAGTGACTTGGGGCCCGTCGTCGTATGTATAAACGACGGTTCCCGTCATCTGGCAGCCGTTTTGGTCTGCGAGCGCGGTAGCCCGGCTCCACAAATCGTCCATCACGGCCTGCGGATGAGCGCCGCGTCCGACAAGGATGCTGAGGTGCAGCGGTTTCTGCCCGGTCATACCTGTGTCCTTTCCTCGCGCGCGGGCATGGAGCGCGCGCTGTGACCCGCGATGGCGCGGAGTTCTGCAATTACGGGTTCCAGGATCGTGCTGCGGAGGAACTGCTGTCCGTAGGCCCAGGCCGCGTCCCAGCGTTCATCGTCCGGGTCTTGCAACGCCTCAGCACATTCCCGAAGTGCCTGCCCGATGCCTTCAGCAGTGAGCCCTTTCGCCGGAAACCACAACGGGTAGTCACGGAGCAGGTCAGTGGCGGCATTTTCCATGTCATGGACCGAAACGATCGGCAGGCCCGTGGCCAGGTACTCCGTGGTCTTGCCCCCAGTGACGTATTTGCCGGTTGAAAGCAGGAGGACAAGTGCATCCAAAGTGCCGTAGAACCCGGCGACATCCCGTTTGGAGATCGGGCCGTCGTACCGAAGCCCGTTGCGGCGGGCTTCGCCAAAGATCTGGAGAATCTCAGCGCCGGCGGCCCCCGAAGCGCTCAGCTTCCCGCGGAAGACAGCTTCGGCACCGGGCGTATCCCCGCCGAAAGCCCTGTCCCAGCCGTCCAAGAATTCCTGCAAGGGCATGTTTACGTACTGAAGCGTGCCCAGGTAGCCGAAGCGGGGATGGTCGGTTCGTTGCACCGCCCGTTTGGCATGACCGGGCTGCGGATCGAAACCGTTGGCCACGACGCGCATATTTTCAGCCGATTCCGGGTACCGCCGGACGTATTCGTCCCTGATCTGGCTGTTGACGAACCAGACTTGGGCGGCCTCCCTCAGGTATTGCGCCTCGCGCTGTCCCAGCGCACTGTCCGGTCCGAAGTCTTCCGCACCGCTGATGGTGTTGAACGCCCAAGCATCGCGATAGTCCAGGACGTACGGGACGCCATCAAGCGCCCGGGCAACACCAAATGACACGTAGGGGCTGGCGGAAGCCATGACCAGGTCGACGGGTTTTTCGGCGTGGACGCGTCTGGCAGCCGAGGCAGCGGGTTCCAGCCAGGAGCCATGGAAATCTTCAGGAAAGTTGCGGCGGCTGCGGCGGCGCAGCGCTTCCTTCCACAGGTAGGGCGCCTCGATCCTGAAACGGGAGAAGCGGCGAAGGTCACCCTTGGCTGGCTGCTCGGCCCCGCCGTCGTCAACTGCGACGACTTGGATGCGGGGATCGATCGACTCGGCAAGCTTCTCGTCCACTCCCGAGATCTGGGACCAGACCTCGGGGTCCACGGTTATAACCGTCACGTCCCAGCCGTCGTGGGCGAAGGCATTGGCCACAGCCGTGCAACGATAAACAGACGACGCGGTGCTGGGTGGAAAGGCGAAAGCTATATATAGCAGGTGGGGCTTGGTCATTATGCAGTTCCTGACACTGTGGCGATGATGTTCCATTGCTTTGCCTTCCGCCGGGCCTCTCCGACGAAGGTCTTGGCTACATCTGCACAATCGAAGAGCTGTGTAACCCAAATTTGCTGGCTCATTCCCAACATCATCTCATTCCAGACTGGCCGCATAGTGACAGTTACTTGCCCTGCGGCTCTGCTGCAGCGGCGCTGGGAATGAGCTCCGTCCGCCGTGCGAAGGGTGTCTGCGAAGGGCGACGCGTAGTATTGGGAGGGATTCTGTCCCTTGCCGTTCTGGAGTAATTCTTGAAACACCTGCGCCGCACCATGCGCGAGCTGCTGCCGCTTCTGCCGTCCAACGCAAGAAGGTTCCTCCTCCTCTTCGGCGTACTGTCGGCTGTGCTGGCGCTTCTCGACTCAGGCGCCCTTGGGGTATTCGCCCTCGTGCTAAACCAGATCCTCAAGGGTGGAAGCATGAGTCTTCCTGTCTTCGGGTCCGTGAGCCAGGAGTTCGGATTGCTGCTGCTGGTCTCATCCGCGATGGTGATGATCCTCAAATCTGTGCTTAACATCTGGCTCCAGTGGATCTCGACCCGCAAGTTCGCGGACTATGAACTTGATATTGGCACCGTGCTGTTCCAGAGCTACATTCGCGCCCCGTGGACGGTTCGAATGAAGCGGTCCACCACGGAGCTCGTGCGCATGATCGACGTCGGAATCGCCAATACGGTTGCGGGCGTCCTGTTACCCGCCGTGACTCTACCGGCGCAAGCGCTGACGTTTGCCTCCGTGCTGGTAGTACTGATCGGCGCTTCCTGGCAGACAGCCCTCGCGACGGTCATTTATCTCGGCGCCATTGCTGCATTCCTCTACCTCTGGCTGTCAAAAAAGTCCTACGAAGCAGGAAAAGTGAACCGGGACGCCGCCATGCGGATGTCCACTCTGGTCTCTGAAATGCTTGGGGCGCTCAAGGAAATCACCCTCCGTGACAAGGCAGACGAAGTCGGCGCCGTTGTCATGCAGAGCCGCGAGAGGGCCGCACGTTCCCGTTCCAACATCCGGTTCATGGCCACGGTGCCAAAGTTCGTGATCGACATGGCCCTGATTGGCGGCTTCCTCCTCATCGGGACTGTCGGTTATCTGATCGGAGGAATCCAGGTCGCAATGTCATCTGTGGCGATCTTCGGCCTGGCCGGTTTCAAGATGGTCCCGGCCCTCACTCAGATGCAGTCCCAGCTGACACTGGTGCAGTCGACACTGCCTTACACCGAAACGGTCATGGGCGATATCCGCGACGCCGCGGAGTACCGCAAAAACGCGGAGAAGCTCGGCAAGACTCCCATCAAGCATGAGCCGAAGATGCTCGAACTGAAGAACGTTGAGTTCACCTACCCAGGTGCCGGTGAGCCTGCCGTCCAGAACATCAACCTTCGGTTGCCGATCGGTTCCTCGGTGGGTGTCGTCGGGCAGTCAGGGGCGGGCAAGTCCACGCTCATCGACATCTTCCTTGGTCTGCTGACCCCGTCCAAAGGCACCATGACGCTGGACGGCGTTCCGCTGGAGGATGTCCTTTCCGACTGGCGCAAGCGCGTTGGCTATGTTCCCCAGGAAGTCGCCATTTTTGACGGTTCGGTGGCGCAGAACGTCGCCCTGACGTGGGGCAAGGACATCGACGAGGGTCGTGTCCTCAAGTCCTTGGAACGGGCCCAGCTCCTGGAAACCATTGAATCGCGCAAGGACGGCATCCACGGCCGCGTCGGTGAGCGCGGGCTCGCTCTCTCGGGTGGCCAGCGCCAACGCCTCGGCATCGCGCGCGCCCTGTACATGAATCCCCTCGTACTCGTGCTTGATGAGGCCACGAGTGCCCTGGACACCGGAACGGAAGCTGCCGTTGCCAAGGCGATCAGCGAACTGCACGGCGAGATGACCGTGATCTCCGTAGCGCACCGCCTCTCGACTATCCGAAACAACGATCTGGTCTGCTTCATGAAAGAAGGAAGCATCGTCTCCCAGGGATCCTTTGACGAAGTCGTGGAACAAAACCCTGACTTCGCCGAGCACGCTGCACTTGCGGGCCTGCACAACCGCGATGGCGACGACTCTGGCGAGGAAGACGCCGGTGGCGCCGGACAGAACGCGGCTCAGGAGTTCGCTGCCAAGCAGCCCCTGAGTACGCGCGGCGCTGGGACCTAAGCACCAAATCAGAAGTATCAAGAAGGCCCGGACTCAGCGTCCGGGCCTTTCTTGATTCAGCGGTTGCCTCAGCCGGAAACCCGGCGGTAGAGCGCATCCAGCATGGGCACGTATCTGCCGGCATCGTATCTGGGCACAGCCCACCCGCGGCCATCCAGCCGCGCTGACTGGGCGTGCGGGTCGGCGAGCGTTCCGACGATCTGCTCGACAACTTCGTCGACGTTCCCCTCCATCACGGGGGGAACCGTGCCGTCGTCGGGTCGCGGCAGGCGGCTTCCGAGGGCAGCCACCGGCAGGCCGATGCACAGGGCTTCGAATTCGCTGGTGGAGAAGTAATTTGAAGCCTGCCCCACTCCCACCCAGGCGCGGCTGAGCTTCTCGTAATACTCCTGCTGCGGCAGCTTGTCCAACATGGTGACGCCGAGCCGCTGAGCCTGCGATGCCCCGGGGCCCCAGTTAAGGCCAACGACCTCAGCCTTGCCTTGAAGGGCCCGGCATAGCTCCTCCGCCAGGCCCAGCTGCTGGGTCACGCCCTTGTCGTCGTCCCAGCGTGAGATAAACAGCACTGTGGGTGGTCCCACAGGCGACCACGACGGCAATCCGGCCACATCAACCAGGGACGGAAGGAATTCCGAGTCCGGACGGGCCGCGTGTGCGTCGTGCTCGTTGTCGGCGTTCGCGTAAAAGACGTGTGCCGCGCCATCGATGGCACGCTGGATCTCATCGTGGAAGCTTGGATCCTTCCACTGCCTTCTGATGTCGGTTCCATGCAGGGTGAGGACGTACGGGCGCCGCGGCATTCCGCGTTCCTTAATCAGCCTGACGCTCGTGCCGTAGTGCACGTGCACGACGTCGGCTGCCCGGAGCTTGACGGCCCGCCGTGCAGCGTACGGGATGAACCGGGCCTTGGCCAGCAGCGGATTCTTCGGCGCCACTGTCATCGGACGGACCTGCTCCGGCGGCAGGTAGTCCCAGCTGATGCCCGCGCGCGCCGCAGCGCGGACCATGTTCCGCGCCACAAAGGCGCAGTCATTGAACTGAAGAACCTTGGGTTCCGACTTCACAGTTCCCCTCCGAGAGTGTGTGCAATGATGCTTGTAACGCCCGTGGCCTCAGGCACGGGCCAGAGCAGCCGTATATGCGCGGTCGAAGAGCTCCCCCACTGCCTCCGGCGAAAACCGTTCGCGGATGGGACCGGCGATGTCTCCGGCAGGCACATCCTTGAATGCGTCCCGGGCATCCAGGACGGCTCGTCCCAGCGTCTCAGGAGACACGTCGTCGACCAGTCTGCTGTTGGAGCCGTCGGCGTAGTCGCTGAAGCCGCCCACCCGGGTGGCCACGACAGCGCGGCCCGCCGCCAGTGCCTCTGCGGCCGAAGTGAAGAAGTTTTCCTGGGCAGTGGGAAGAAAGAAGAGGTCGGCGCCAGATAGTTGGTCGGCAACTTCAGCGGGCTTCACCGAGCCTGTCAACGTCACCTGGCCCTGAAGCCCGAGCCTCGCAATCAGCGCCTCACATTCTCCGCGAAGCGGGCCTTCACCCACCCACGTCAGGTGCGCGTCCGTGCGGTGGTCGCGCAGCCAGGCAATGGCCCGCACCGCTTCCAGCGGCCGCTTGCGGGCAATGAGCCCGCCCACGGCAGCGAGGCGGAGCGGCGTACCGAAGGAGGAAGGGACGACGGCGCCGCGGGCTTTGACCACGCACGGCACCACGACGGCGGCGTGCGGGCGCGCAAACCGCTGCATTTCGCGCGTGAGCTGCCCGGTCACACCGGTGACGACGTGGGGCAAACGCAGGACGCCGCGCACCCAGGCCAGCTTGGCCCAGAGGGGCGAGACACTGGCCGGGTTCACGACGCCGTTCCAGTGCTCTGTATGGACCCATGCTGGCCGGCGCCCCGTCAGCGCGCGTGCGGCCCACGGCATCATCGTGACGAGGATCGAGGAGAACGCCATGGTGTGGACCACGTCAGCCCAGGCCATTTCCTTGGCCAGCGTCCGGCTGGCAGCCAGGACGGTAGACGGCCGTTTCGGGTCCGCCGCCACCCGCCGCACGGGCGTGCCTTCCCACAGGCCGGAAGATTGCCGCGGCATGGCGAGGGTGGTGCCGAGCCGGACGTGGATCACGCGGACCTCGTGTCCGCGTCCCCGGATGGCTTCCACGTGCTCGGAGTTAAACGGCGCCTCGGTGGGATTTTCGTCATGGGGGTACCACGTTGCGACTACAAGGATCTTCATGTGTTCTTTCGACGGAATCGGAGAGTTTTCAGGGGGCGCCGGAGCGTGGAAGCCGTGCTCATCCCGGCGTGACGCGCTAGACCAGCGCCGAGGCGCTCATGAACCTCAGTGGCGCCTCGGGATGCAGGGCCTGCGACAGGCTGCGCGGCAGCCAGGTCTGCGGGCTCGCAAACCGGCGCCGGGCCAATGCCAGCGCCTTCATCAAGGCCACGTCCGCCTCTTCGCGGGCCACGGCGTCGAGCAGTCTTCTGTCCGCGAGTGAGAGCGGTCGCGCAGCGTGCGGTGCCCGGAACAGCAGTTTCTGCAATTCGCGCGCCATCTCGGCGGCATCGGCCGAACTCCAGGTTCCGGCCTCGGCACGCAGCAGGACGTGCCCAAAGATGTGCACCCTGATGATCTTCGTGACAATTGCTTCCCTGGCCCGGTGAGGCAAATCCTCGAACCATCCGGACGTGACCAAGTCGGTTGCGAATGCCAAGTCCTCTGCCACGGGGCGCGGGGTGTGTGTGACACGGAGGGCGGCGTCGGCGTGCACCAGGTATCGCGGGAGGCCGCGGCCGTAGCTGATGTTCGCGCCCGAAAACCACAGCTTCGCCGAAAACGACTGGTCCTCGCCGGTGGCGTAGCGGGTCGGAAATGTGAGTCCCAGCCGGCGCACGAGCGAAAGCCGCAACAGTCCGAGCGGCGCTGTCCGGTACGTCAGGCGGTCGGCCACTGGATCGAGCCGGGCGTGGCGGGTGCGCCTCACCACAGGCGTGCGAATGGGACCACCGCCGGCGTGGCCCATGGGTGCTATCAGCACGTCGGCGTGGTCGCGCTCAGCAGCTTCAACCCACCGTGCCAGCGCGCCCGGCTCGACGGAATCATCGCTGCCCATGATGGCCACCCACGTGCCGGATGATTCGGCGATGCCGTGGTTGAAGGGGCCCGCGGGGCTCTTGATGCCGTCCACGTAGTGGTGAAAGCGCACGAGGCCACGGTGTTCGGGAGCCACACGCTTTCGGATCGGATCCACATCCGTGTTGTGGCAAACCACGTTGATCCGCAGCCGCCGCTGCGCACCGGGAGCCGTGGGCAGACCGCCGTCGACCAGCGACGCAACGGCGCGCCCCACGGGCCGGTCGGGGGTATGTACGGCGATCACCAGGTCGAGCAGCACTGAGTCCTGTATTTCGTTGTCCACCCAGTAAGGTTATCGCGGGACCCATGAAACCCTGCCGAGGAGCACGCACCCCCATGAGCCAGAGCATCGAAGTAGTCATCCCTGTCCATGATCTGGAGCGGCCGTTCGTTCGCGCGGTCCGGTCCGTGCTCGACCAGGCTCCGGGGCTTGCGGAGCTCGGGGTGGCCCTGGGGACGACGGTTGTGCTGCACAACATTGGAGGGGCCGGCGCCCCCGACCTGACCCAGGAAGGCATTGCTTCCGACGGCGTCACCTGGCTGCGGTGCGACGACGGCATCCCCTCCCCTGCCGGTCCCCGCAACCTCGCCTTGGACGAAAGCACGGCAACGTACCTCTGCTTCCTCGATTCCGACGACTACCTTGAGCCCGGATCGCTGGCGGCCTGGTGGAAGGCAGCGCAGGCCGCTGGCGCTTCCGCCGTCATCGCGCCATTGCGCACCCCTGAGGGCACCATCCTTCCGTCTCCCCGGATCCGGCCCTCCAAGCCGGCGGTTTTGGATCCGCTTAAGGACGGCCTCGCGTACCGAAGTGTTCCCTACGGCCTGCTGCGGCGCTCTGCCCTGTCAGCAGTCGGGTTCCGGTATGCCGAAGGCCTGCGCACCGGCGAAGACATCGAAGCCACCCTCAAGCTGTGGTTCCGCGCCGGCGCCGTCTGCTACCCCTACGGAGCGGCCGCGTACCACCAGACCGATGACTCCGGGGCCGGCCGCGTTACCAGCTCCATTAGCCCGTTGGCAGATGAATTCCGCTGGCTCGAGCGTCTCCTCACCTCGGGTTGGCTCCGCGCCGCGACCGTTTCCGAGCGCCGGGCCGTGGCGTTGAAAATCCTGCGCGTCCATGGCATCGGCGCCCTGGTCCGGCGGGGCTTAGCGGCGGCTGACGCTCAAGGCAGGGCTTTGTGGGACGACGCTGAACGCAGCTATTGGGCTGACGTCTCCGACCGGCTGCTGGCTTTCGCAGGCGGGTCACTGCCAGCGCTGAGCCGCCGCGACGCTGACCTGGCCCGTGCCGCCGCAAAGGCGGCGGATGTACCGGCACTGCGTGCCGCCGTCGAACATCACAGGAATGCCGGCAGAAGCGGCGATCTTGTCACCGCCAAGCCGCTGGCTGTCCTGTCACGCGACTCTGTCGTGAGGCACTATCTGGCTGAACGCCTCCGGGCGAAAGCGGGCGTCTTCAGGGTTTCCTGATGGCCGCAGCCGCCGTCGGAACCGGTGGCCGGGCCGACGCCGATGCGGGTCCCGGTGCCCGCCCGGAGCCCACGCGGGCGGAAATATGGACGGCCTGCCTCTAAACTTGAATCCATGCGAATTCTCAGCGTCGTTGGCGCACGTCCCCAGTTTGTGAAACTTGCACCGATAGCGGCGGCGATGGCCGGACAGGCCGAACACCTGATCGCCCACACGGGCCAGCACTATGACGAGCTCATGAGCGATGTGTTCTTCCGCGATCTCGGCATCCCGGCACCGGATTTCAATCTTGGCGTCGGCTCCGGCAAGCACGGTGCCCAGACAGGTGCCATGCTGCACGGCCTGGAAGGCATCCTTGAGGAGTCAGCCCCGGACTGTGTCCTGGTTTATGGCGACACCAACTCAACCCTCGCGGCGGCCATCGCGGCCATCAAGATGCACATCCCCGTTGCCCACCTGGAGGCCGGGCTCCGGTCCTTCAACCGCCGGATGCCGGAAGAGCACAACCGCGTCCTGACGGACCACAGCGCTGACCTCCTGCTTGCACCCACCGAGGTGGCGGTGAAGCACCTCGCCACGGAAGGCCTCGCGGAGCGGACGGTACTTGTCGGCGACGTCATGACCGACGTGCTTTTCAAGGTCCGCGACATGCTCGACGCCACCGAGCAGCCCCTGCCCGTCGATGCGGCGCCGGGCGAATACTACGTCTGCACCATCCACCGGCCCGACAACACCGATTCTCCTGAGCGACTGGGAGCCATCATCGAGTCCCTGGCCAGCTTGGAAAAGCCGGTCTTCGTGCTGGCCCACCCGCGGCTCGTCAGCCTGGCGGCCAAGCACGGCCTCGATCTGGAGCAGGGTTCCGTCCGGGTTGCTGCACCGCTGGCCTACCCGCAGCTGGTCCATGCCGTCCGGAACAGCGCCGGCGTGATCACCGATTCCGGCGGACTCCAGAAGGAAGCCTTCCTGCTCCGCACCCCCTGCACCACCATCCGTCCGGAAACTGAATGGGTGGAGACGGTCGAACTGGGCTGGAACGTCCTGGTCAGCGAGGACCTAAGCATCCTGGCAGACACTGTCCGCCGTCCCGCGCCGCCCGCAACCGACGCCACGCCCTACGGCGACGGCCACGCCGCCGAGCGTACGGTCGCGGCGCTGATCGAGGCGTTCGGCAGCTAGGTTCCCTGGGCCCCACCCATGGAAAAGGCCTTCGGAACGGCAGCTGACAGGCTGCCTCTCCGGAGGCCTTTCGCGTGGGTTCTGGTCCCGCTTGCGGTAGAAAGCTATTTGGCGGCGGTGGCCGGGTCGCAGGCCACCACTTTGAACAGCTTGGCCGCTCCCTCCTGGTCCACCAGTTCCACGGCCTTGGAGGCATCCAGGTCCTGCAGTCCCGGGAACGTGCGGCTGGACGGATGGTTCAACAGGTACTGCTTGCCGAAGTCGAGCGCGTACGAAACCTTCGTCTCCCGCACGGCATCGCACACAGCCGGCGACGAGTCCGCCTTGGAGAGCGAGTCCGCGATGACACGTTCACTCTTTGATTCCCGCTGACCCATGTGGAACTCAAGGACCTTCCGGTCCGCAAATGCATAGGCCAGCGCCCCGCCGTTCCAGGGGTTGACTGCGATGACAGCATCCTCCGGAACCCGGGAATCGATACGGGCCAGCAGCTTGTACTCGTCCGAGGAAAGGATCGAATCCTTGGTGTCGCGCTCATAGAAAATATGGTTGGACGCGACATAGTCGCGGACGGGGCCGGTCTGGGTGGCCCAGGCGAGAACCACGCAGGCGATGACCATGCCGGCGAGGCCGGGAAGAAGGGCTCCGCGGCCCTTCATCAGGGCGCTCCCCCGCAGCCGCGGCGTCAGGCGCTCGAAAGCTCCCGTGGCCCAGTCCGCAAGGACCAGGACACCCAGGGCAGCGAGCACGACGCTGAAGATGGGCACGTACGCGGCCAGCCGGTACGTGTCCTGGTACCAGGTTCCCGTGAAGAATGCCCTGGCCCACCCCGCCTCGAAACCGGCGTCCACAACGTAGAGGAATCCAGCGACGAAAAAGCAGCCAAACAGCCAGAACTGGGACCGCTGGCGGACGATTCGGGCCAGTCCGATCAAAGCCAGAATGGAGATCGCCACGGTAACGTCGGTTTTCATCGGCGCATTCGCGACGACTTCACCAATGGCTCCGGCCACCGTCTGATGGGCGGTCCAGCCGTTGTAGGCTGCCGGCCTGAGTTTGTCCCAGATGACCAGTGCAAGTGCAATCCCGGCTGCCGTTGCCACTGCGGTGACGGCGAACCTCCCAGGAGAAGCCTTGGCGCGGACCATCGTCCGGACGTGCAGTGCCAGCCTCCACAGCACGATGGGGACGCTGAAGGCAAGCAGTGCGTTGATGGCGCTCATGTGGGACAGCGCCAGTCCGGGAAGTGCAAGCACGAGTACGAGCCAGCTTCGGACCGGGACGTCCTGCAACGTGGGCGCCAGCCGGCAGACAAGGACCACTGCGGCAACACCGGCCGGCAACACAGCGACCGAGAGCAGGTTGGGGAACAGCGGTCCCCACACGAGCAGGAGGTAGGGGAAGGCAAGGAACCCGGCCGATATGACGCCGGCCGCCAGCAGGCCGATCGGCCGCGGTCCAAGAACCACCCGCGTCAGGAACACCACCGATATTGGCCAGATCACCGCCGAGGCCACCAGATTCACCGCATTGACTGATACCGGCACGGATGCGCCCGTCAACTGGGTCACGAGTGCGGCCAGCGAGTGCCACACGGCGGGGTACACCGAGGACAGACCTCCTGTTCCCCCTGCCATGCTTCCCAGGTTCAACGTGGAGGCGTTGCCCGTGTCCAGCACGAAGCGGACAGCGTTCAAATGAAAGACATTGTCATAGCGCTGGGAAATGTTGTCCGGAACCCCGACCAGCTGGACGTACCGGCGCGCAATCAGAAAGGCGCCGGCAGCAATACCAATCGCTACCGTTGCCAGCACGGTCCACTTTTCCTGGGTATCATCCGTCGGCGTCCGGCGGGGTCGGGCCCAGCGCGTCCGCATGATGGCCCATGCAGCGGCGGAAGCCACCAGGGTGGTCGCAATAACAACCCAGATGCTCCAGCCCACGTGGACAAACGGGGCGAGAATAGCGCCGATGCCCGCAATGGACAGCGACAGGGCCGGTGCAAAACCGAGAAGGCTGGTCCGCCGGAAGCCCAGCGCCCATCCCAGGGCTGCGCCCGGGAGGAGCACCACTGCTACCGCGATGAACAGGGCCGGCAGCGACGTCAGCCAGGACACATTTCCTCCAAGATTGGGTTATGTAGGTACACGGTCCGTCCGAATTCGTCCGGTCCGCAGAAAAACGGTGGGTCAGTTCCCGGCCGGCCAAGCATGGGCCTCGGCTGGCGGTCCTGACCCGGATCTATCGGTTCCGGAGCCTGCTGATGACTTCGTCAACGGGGCCGTCCATGACCACCGAGCCATGTTCAAGCATCACTCCGCGTTCGCAGACGTGGGACACCAGATCCAGGTCATGGCTGACGACAATCAGGGTCTTCCCCGCGGCGGCCAGCTCCTTGATCTTCGCAAGGCACTTCTTCTGGAACGGCTCGTCGCCTACGGCCAGGATCTCGTCAACGAGGAACACGTCCGGGTCCGTGTGGACTGCAACGGAAAACGCCAGCCGAAGGTACATGCCGGAGGAATAGAACTTCACTTCGGTGTCGATGAATTCGCCAATCTCGGCAAACTCAACAATCGACTCGAACTTTTCCTTGATCTGCGCTTCCGTCATGCCGAGGATCGCGCCGTTCAGGTAGACGTTGTCCCGTCCTGACAGGTCAGGATGGAATCCCGCACCTACCTCAATCAGCCCTGCCACCCGGCCACCGGTGCGGACTGTGCCCGAATCGGGCAGCATGACCCCGGAAATGTGCTTGAGCAGCGTCGATTTGCCGGAACCGTTGAGGCCCAGGAGCGCCACTGTCTCACCGTGTTCGACGTCGATCGAAAGGTCCCTGAGGGCATGGAACTTCTTGGAGAGGTCGCCCTTGCGTCCCCGGATCAGCCACACGAGTGCTTCCTTGAGTGATCTGGTGTGGCGCAGGACAAACTGCTTGTTGATGTTGCGTATTTCTATGGCGGTGGTCATGTCACAGCTCCTGCGCGAAACGGCCTTCGAGCCTGCGGAAGGTCCACTGGCCGAGGAACAGAATGAGCAGGGACACGAGCAGGCCCACCGGGATCCAGACGGTGACCAGGTTGGGCGGGCTGCCCTCCGCCCCCGCCGTGGTGGGAAGCCAGAACGCGTGGTGAAACGACTCGACGGCGATCGTGATGGGGTTGAGCTGGTACACGGAGAACCAGAAGTCCCCCGCCTTGGCCTGGACCATCCGCCAGGAATACAGCACAGGCGAAACCCAGGTGGCAACCATCAGCAGCAGGTCGACGAAATTCTCCGAGTCCCGGAAATAGACGTTCACGGCCCCGAAAAAGAGCCCCAGGCCCGTGGCGAGGAGGGCAATGATCAGGAACCCCGCAACGGCTGTGTACGCCTCGAGAAGGCCCGGCCGCCACCCACTGAACAGGCAAGCGACCACCAGCACGAACGCCTGCGGCAGGAAATGCACCGCCGACACCCAAACCGACGAGACCGGAAACAGCTCGCGGGGCAGGTAGATCTTGTTGATCAGGCCACTGTTGTTGACGATCGAGCGGGTGGCAGTGCTCAGGGACTCCGTGAAGAAGTTCACCATGATGATCCCGGAGAACAGGTAGACGGCGTAATTCGGCAAGCCGCCCCTGTTTGTCGGGCTCTGCTCGAGGCCAAGGAAAACGCCCAGCGCCAGGTAGAAGGCAACAAACTGCACGCCAGGCTTGACGTAGGTCCAGAGCAGTCCGAGGACGGATCCGCGGTAGCGGATCCTGAGCTCCTTGCGGACCAGGAGTTTCAGAAGGAACCTGGACCGGAAAACGTCGGCAAGGCCGTTCCCGGTTCCCGGAACGACCAGGGCACGGTCAGCGCCCTGGCGTGTCGGGGATGTACGTCCGTTCGTCACTTATTGGGCTTCTGCTGTTCAGGGCTGGAGTCGGACATGGACTCAAAGGTCTTCGTCCAGGCTTCGGGTGACGTGAACTCACTGAGTCCACCCTTGTATGCCGCCGAGAGTTCGTCCCAGCGCGCCAGGACCCTTGCGTGCAGCGTCATGCTCCGCAGCAGCTGCTTGCGGAAACGGACGTTGTCCCGGCGGTACCAGGATGCGCCGGTTCCGTCGGAAGCAGAGACGATGGCCGAGTCCAGGTGCGACAGCCGCCACCAGCGCGCGTCTGCCGCAGGCACGACTGCTTCGGGGTGCCGGGAGGCCTCCGGGTTTACGGCTCGCAGCTGGCGAACAGCACCGGAAAGCGCACTGGACACTGTCTGAACGATGTTCTTGGGCCGCGTCGGGACCATGCCGAACTTGGGCAGGTGCACGCGCTTGACGGCGGGGAACTCGGTGATGTCCTTGGTGACCTGGGCGTCCGGGAAGCCCGAACGGACCTGGCGGATTTCCGGAAGCTTGCCGCCGATGGTCCGGTGCAGGTGCGAAGGCCCGTCGAGCAGGTCCTGGAGGGCGCGGTTGCGGAGCTCCACGGCCGAGTACTGCAGCGAGAGCAGGTGGCGGACGTCCTGCAGGAAGCTTTCGACCGGCAGCCGTCCGCCCTTCTCGTACTGTGAGTACAGCAAGGCCGCCACCCACCGGTTCCGCTGGTGGAAGTACGCCTGCCAGTCAATGGTGTCGTCCTTCTCCGTCCACGGCATATGCCACACGGCTGCTCCGGGCAGGCTCACGGTGGTGTATCCGTTGGCCTTGGCGCGGATGCCGTATTCGACGTCGTCCCACTTGATGAAGACGGGGAGGGCGAGCCCGATCTCCTTGATGATCGAGGTCGGGATCAGGCACATCCACCAGCCGTTGTAGTCGACGTCGATCCGCCGGTGCATCCAGGGCGTGGTCCGGAGGTTGCTGGCAGCGAAGTCGTGGGCTATCTGCCCCTCGCCGATCGGTTCGTACTGGAACCGGTACTCGTTGATGCCTTCACCAAAGTTGTGGATCACCGATCGCTCAAACAGGTTGAACATGTGGCCGCCCACAATGGTGGCGCTCCGCGTGAAGTCTGCAAAGTTGACGGCACGCAGCACGCCCTCGGTCTCCACCACGACGTCATCATCCAGGAGCATCACATACTTGCTCTGGCCGTCCTGTACTGACTCGTGCATTCCGCGGGCGAACCCGCCGGAGCCTCCAAGGTTTCCCTGTTCAATCAGCTTGAACTTGTCGCCGAGCACAGCGGCGGCTTCCTCGAAGCCCTGCTCGTCCCTGACCTTCTGGTTACCCTGGTCGGTGACGATGAGCCGGTCCATGACCGCGAGCAGGTCTTCTGATTCGGCGAACGTCCGCAGGTGCTTGACGCAGTAATCCGGACGGTTGAACGTGGTGACCGCGATGGAAAGCGTGCCAGGGCTGAAGCCTTCCGGTTCCGGAACCGCCCAGTCAGCCTGCTGCAGGGTCACGTCGTCGCCGTGGGCGACGAGGTCGAACCAGTACCAGCCGCCGTCGGCGAAGGTGGTCAGCGACAGTTCACACGTCGCGGTGGCCCCTCCCGTGACATGCATGCTTTGAACGCGGTTGGAACTTCCGCGGGGGCTGGACTTGTACACAATGACCGTTGCCTCGGCATCCACCTCAATGCTGAGCCGGACTTTCTGCACGTCCGTGTGGGCTCGCCAGTAGCTGGCGGGGAATGCGTTGAAGTACGTTCCAAACGAGACCCTGCGGTGGGCCGGCAGCGACAGCCGGCGGCGGCCGAGGATGAAGTCCGAACGGACCTGGCTGCGCTGAGTGGCGATAGGCGTGGCTCCGCCGCGCTTGGAGATCGACTCCTGGCTGTCGACGACACGGCGCGCGGCATCGAAGTCAACGTACAGGGGCAGGGTGTCCGTGTCGCCGTCGACCGGGAAAACCACCCGGTGGACTGTCTTCCAGACGGTATCGTCTGTGGCCGATTCGGCTCCCTGCCGGAACTCTGTCGCTACGCTCATGCGTCTACTCCTCCGCTTTCCAGCTTCGCACCGCCGCTGAAGTGCGGCTTGATCTTGTTGTCAAACATGCTCAGGGCCGATCCAATGGCCATGTGCATGTCGAGGTACTTGTACGTCCCCAGCCGTCCGCCGAACAGCACGGAATCTTCACCGCGGGCCAGGTCCCGGTAGGCCAGCAGCTTCGAACGGTCGACGGCGGTGTTCACCGGGTAATAGGGTTCGTCGCCCTTCTCCGCAAAACGGGAGAACTCCCGCATGATCACCGTGGCGTCCTTGGTGTAGTCGCGTTCGGGGTGGAAGTGCCGGAATTCGTGGATTCGTGTGTAGGGGACTTCCTCGTCCGGGTAGTTCATCACTGCGCAGCCCTGGAAGTCCTCCACGGGCAGGACCTCTTCCTCAAGGTCGATGGTGCGCCAGGAGAGGTCACCTTCGGCGTAGTTGAAGTACCGGTCCACCGGTCCCGTGTAAATGACGGGGACCTGGCCACGCACAGACGCCTGGCCGAATTCCCCGCCGTCGAAGAAATCAGTGTTGAGGTGAACCTCGATGTTCGGGTGATCGGCCATGCGCTCGATCCACGCCGTGTAGCCGTCAACCGGGAGACCTTCATACGAGTCGTTGAAGTAGCGGTTGTCGTAGTTGTAGCGGACGGGAAGGCGGGAAATGATCTCCGCCGGCAGGTCCTTGGGGTCCGTCTGCCACTGCTTGCCGGTGTAGTACTTGATGAACGCCTCATAGAGGGGCCGGCCGATCAGCTGGATGCCCTTGTCGTTCAGGTTCTGCGGATCAGTGCCCGCAAGCTCCCCTGCCTGCTCCTGGATCAGCGCCCTGGCTTCCGCGGGTCCCATGGACGCGCGGAAAAACTGGTTAATGGTGCCAAGGTTGATGGGCATCTGGTACACCTCGCCCTTATGGCTGGTGTACACCTTGTGCTGGTAGTTGGTGAAGGCCGTGAAGCGGTTCACGTACTCCCAGACCCGTTCGTTCGAGGTGTGGAAGAGGTGGGCGCCGTAGCGGTGGACCTCAATGCCGGTCTTGGGTTCATTTTCGCTGTATGCATTGCCACCGATATGGTGACGGCGGTCCAGGACTGCAACCTTAAGCCCAAGCTCCGTGGCGGCGCGTTCCGCGATTGTCAGGCCAAAAAAACCTGAACCGACTACGACGAGATCAGCGTTCACAACTCTCCTGTGTTCTTTGGTGGCAGGGTTAGACAGCCCTATCTGCCGGGTCTAGACTACCCGAAGTTAAAAATTGTCCCGCATTCCGGGGCTCCTGCAGAGTGCCTGTCCGGGACAGACCGAGCGGGTGCAGCAGGGCGAAATTGCTGCACCTGGCTGCTCCACCGAGGTGCACTTTCTCCTCGTGCCCGGACCGTATCCTCAGTCCCCGCTGTTCTCAGTCCCCCACGGTCGCAAGGACTTCCTGCGCGGCATGCTGCCCCGAGGTTTCCAGCGAGGCGTGCTGCTGCACCCAGCCCGCTCTGGCGGCCCGGCCGCCGTCGTCATTTCCTGAGTATTCAGCGGCCAGCACGCGGAGCATGGCCCCGGCGACACTGTCGACGTCGTAACCTGGCGCTTCACCCAGTCCGTTGTCCGCAACCAGGGCAGCGCCCTCTCCGGCGCCAGCGAAGACCACGGGGGTGCCGCATCCGGCGGCGGCGTAGATTTTGGTCGGCTTCGCGAAGTCGTAGCCCTGGCCCGGCTTGATGCTGACCAGGGCTGCCGCAGCGCCGCGGATCCACTGCGCCGCCTCCGCCGGAGGAATGACCCCGCCGAAGTGCACGTGTCCGGGAACGGTTTCCGCGGCGAGTTCCCTGAGATGCGGCTCATCGGAACCCTGGCCGAAGAACCGGATGCCCGCACCCGGGTGCTCAGCCAGAACGGCAGGCAGCGCCCGGATAAAGACGTCCGCGCCCTGCCACTCCGACATGGTCCCCGTGTAGACGAAATACGGTGCCTGGGTTTCCGCTGAATCCCCGGCCGGCCCGAAGACCGAAGTGTCGATGCCGTTCCCGACGACGGCCACGCGGTCCGCGTGGACGCCGAACTGCCGGACCTTTTCGGCCACGGCGTCCGAGATCGCAATCACCTTGGCGGCCCTGCGCAGTGCAAAGCCCTCGGCCGCGCGCATCACCCGGATGACGACGCCCGGAACATCCGTTGCTGACAGGGCCTCGGTCCAGACATCCGCCGCGTAGTAGACGAACGGACGACGTCGCAGCGCCGAACTCAGGGCAACCACCACGCCTGTCGTGGGGGGCGGTTCGGACACGACGACGTCGGCATTGGTGAAAAGCAGCCGAAAGAAGGCCGGCACGTCGAAACTCATGTACTGGACATAGCCGCGCACGTTGCCGCCGGCATCCCGCAGCACCGGCCAGCGGGAAAGCCTGTACTGCGGGCTGAAGGCCGGGGAGCCCTTGGGCGGCCTGGTGGTCACGACGCTGACTTCCGCGCCGTTTGCCCTCAGGCCATCCACCAGCGCCTGCAGCCTGAAGGATGCCGCCCCCACCTCCGGGGTGAAGAGGCGTGAGGCTACGGCGACCTTCGGGGGTTTCTTAGCAGTCACGAATTGGCAATCTTCACGATCTGCCGGCTCGTTGCGGACTCCAGGACTGCCTCGGCAACCCTGAGGGTATCCAGCCCCTCCTGCATGGTGACCACGTCACTGCGCAGGCCAAGGACGGCGTCGCGGAAGGCTTCGTGTTCGGTCCGCAGCGGCTCGGGCTTGGCGATGGCGAGGCGCGTGACGTTGCCTTCGGAGACTCCGCGGAACGCCGCCATGGACTCCCATTCTGTGGCAACCGTGCCGTTTTCGAAGAACGTCAGGTCGGCGGTGATGGTGTCAGCCACGAAGGCGCCCTTCTCACCGGTGACAATGGTCAGGCGCTCCTTCATCGGGGAGAGCCAGTTGACCAGGTGGTTGGTGATGACGCCGTTCCTGAGCTGCCCGGTGGCCGCGACCATGTCCTCATGCGGACGGCCGCTGCGGGTGGTGGTGCGGGCGAAAATCGACTCGAACCGGCTCTGCGCGAGCCAGGCTGTGAGGTCGATGTCGTGCGTGCCAAGGTCCTTGACCACGCCGACGTCGGCGATCCGGGCGGGGAACGGCCCCTGACGCCGGGTCGCAATCTGGTAGACATCGCCGAGCTCGCCGGCTTCAATGCGCTTGCGCAGCGACTGCAGGGCAGGGTTGAACCGCTCGATGTGGCCAACAGCCCCCACGAGGCCCTTTGCCGCGAAGGCGTCGACGAGACGCTGCCCGGCCTCGGCGCTGTCGGCGATGGGCTTTTCAACGAGCGTGTGGACGCCGGCCTCGGCCAGAGCCAGCCCTACTTCCTCGTGCAGGCCGGTGGGAACGGCCACGACGGCCATGTCGATGCCGGCTGCAATGAGTTCCTCAACGGAAGAGAGCAAGTCCAGCTGGCCTGCGACACCGTGAGGATCCCCGAAGGAGTCCGCGACAGCCACGAGGTCGACGCCGTCGAGTTCCCGCACCACGCGGGCATGGTGACGGCCCATCATGCCCAGCCCGATCAGGCCAACGCGAAGGTTTGCCATCAGGCACCTGCCTGGACAAGCTTGTTGACCGCCGTGACGATGCGTTCCAGGTCACCCTGACCCAATGAGGGGTGCACCGGCAGGGAGAGTACTTCCTTGGCCGCGGTTTCAGTGTTGGGCAGGTCTTCCGTGCGGTTGAACGACGGGAGGCGGTGGTTCGGGACCGGGTAGTACACGCCGGTACCGATGTTGTACTCCTCGCGCAGGGCCTTGGCCAGTCCGTCGCGGTCCTCGGTGACCCGGATCGTGTACTGGTGGTAAACGTGGGATGCGCCCTCGGCGACCTTGGGCGTGCCAACACCCTGCAGGTTCTCGGTGAGGAAAGCAGCGTTCTGCTGGCGCTGTTCAGTCCAACCCAGGACCTTCTTGAGCTGGACCCGTCCGATGGAGGCGTGCAGGTCAGTCATCCGGGCATTGAAGCCGATAAGTTCGTTTTCGTACTGCTTTTCCATGCCCTGGTTCCGCAGGAGGCGCAGGTTCCGTTCGACCGTTGCGTCGGGGGTGGAGACCATGCCGCCCTCACCGGAGGTCATGTTCTTGGTGGGGTAAAGGCTGAACATGGCAAATTTGCCGAACGTTCCCACCATCTGGCCGTTAAAGCTGGCGCCGTGAGCCTGGGCCGCGTCCTCGTACAGGTCGATGCCACGCTCGGCGGCAAGTTTGGTGAAGCCCTCGACGTCGAACGGGTGGCCGTACAGGTGGACGGGCATGATGCCCTTGGTCTTGTCCGTGATGAGCGAGGCAACGTGGTCAACGTCGAGCGTGTAGTGGTCCAGTTCGATGTCGGCGAACACCGGAGTGGCACCCGTGAGCGCAACAGAGTTGCCGGTCGCGGCAAAGGTGAACGAGGGAACGATGACTTCATCGCCGGCGCCAACCCCGGAGGCCAGGAGCCCCAGGTGGAGCCCGGAGGTGCCTGAGTTGACGGCTACCGAGGAACGGCCATCGAGAAGGACCGCAGAAAATTCCTTCTCAAACTCCGCGACCTGCGTGCCCTGGGCGAGCATGCCGGTGGCCAGAACAGCGTCGACGGCGGCCCGCTCGTCGTCGCCGATGATCGGCTTCGCGGCGGGGATAAAGTCGTAGCTCATGCGTTCTCCTCAGATTCTTTCAGGGAATTTCCGTCTTCAATGTACTTGGCGCCGGTGGCGGGGCAGACCCAGAAGTCGCCCTCCTGCCGCAGCGGTTGGCCGGCCTTGCCGACCCAACCGAGTCGGCGGGCCGGAACGCCCGCCACGAGGGCGAACGCGGGAACATCCTTGGTGACGACGGCACCGGCCGCCACCGTCGCCCAGCGGCCGACTGTCAGGGGGGCCACGCACACGGCGCGGGCACCGATCGAGGCGCCGTCTTCTATGGTCACGCCCACCGGCGTCCAGTCGTGGGCGCTCTTAAGCGAGCCGTCAGGGCTGACCGACCGCGGGTAGGTGTCGTTGGTCAGCACCACCGCCGGTCCGATGAAAACGCCCTTGCCCAGCCGTGCGGGTTCGTAGACCAGGGCGTAGTTCTGGATCTTCGTGTTGGCGCCGATCTGCACACCGGTGCCGACGTAGGCACCGCGCCCTACGATGCAGTTTTCACCAAGATTCGCCTGCTCGCGGACCTGGGCAAGGTGCCATACCTTCGTGCCGTCGCCGAGGATGGCCTGATCCGAAACATCAGCGCTCGGAGCAATGGTCGTCGTCATAGTTTGGTTCCTTTCAAAAGGTGCTGACGCTGAGGCCCGGCAGGGCCGCAGCAGCAAGTCAGTGTCAGGCCTTGCCAATGACGCGGTAGGTGACCCCGTCCCAGCGGTCAGCAGAGCTCACGCGGCGGCCGTCGATGAAGGCCTTGATGCCGGGCAGGTCCGCGGGTGTCAGTTCCCGGTACTCGGCGTGGTCTGCCTGGACGACGGCTGCATCAACGGGCTCGCCGACGTGGTAGGCCGCGAAGCCGAGCTTGTCCAGTTCCGCATCCGTGTACAGGGGGTCATGAACCGACACGGCAGCGCCGCGCTTCTCGAGGGAAGCCACGGCATCGAAGACACCGGAGAACGCCGTCTCCTTGACGCCGCCGCGGTAGGCCGCGCCCAAAACGACAACCCGGGCGCCGGTCAGGTCGCCGTAGGCGCCTTCAAGGAGGCCCACGGTGTAGTCGGGCATGTCGGCATTGGCAGCACGGGCGGCCCGCACCACGGTGGCCTCCGGGTCGTTCCAGAGGTAAAGGCGCGGGTACACCGGGATGCAGTGGCCGCCTACCGCGATGCCCGGCTGGTGGATGTGGCTGTATGGCTGGGAGTTGGATGCTTCGATGACCTGGTAGATGTCGATGCCGGCTGTGGCCGCGAAGCGGGCAAACTGGTTGGCGAGCCCGATGTTGACGTCGCGGTACGTGGTCTCGGCCAGCTTCGCCAGCTCGGAGGCCTCCGCCGAGCCGAGGTCCCAGACGCCGTTTGGACGGCGGAGGTCAGGACGCTCATCGAAGTCCAGGACGGCCTCGTAGAACGCGACGGCCTTGGCCGCACCCGCCGCGGACAGACCGCCGACGAGCTTGGGGTACTTGCGCAGGTCCTCGAACACGCGGCCGGTCAGGACACGCTCGGGGGAAAAGACGAGGTGGAAATCCGTGCCCTCGACGAGGCCGGAGCCCGCCTCGAGCGCAGGCTTCCACCGTGTGCGGGTGATCCCGACCGGGAGGGTTGTTTCGTAGGAGACGAGGGTGCCCGGGGTCAGGTGCTTGGCCAGTTCAGCCGTTGCGCTGTCCATCCAGCCAAAGTCAGGCTTTGCTTCCGCGTCGACGAACAGCGGCACCACGAGCACCACAGCATCGGCGCCGGGGACAGCTTCGGCGTAGTCGGTGGTGGCGCGGAGCTTGCCTGCCGGCACGAGTTCAGAGAGTTTCTCCTGCAGGTGGGCCTCACCGGGGAACGGTTCGGTTCCGGCGTTAATGAGGTCAACGACCTGCTGATTTACATCGACGCCGACAACGTCATGGCCTTTGGAAGCAAACTGGACCGCCAGCGGCAGCCCGATTTTCCCCAACGCAATTACAGCAATCTTCACGATTCTGATGCCTTTCTCATGACTGGCAGGGAGGAGCCACACGGCGACCCCCCGGTTTTGCCTTAACACTATCCGCTGACCTGACGGAACGCCGACTCGGCTAAGGACCGCCACAGGGGTTCAGGCGGTCGCCCGGCCAGGCGTGGCTGGTTATCCACATACGCACATTCATCAGGGCGGTTCCTGCGGCAGCCGCATTAGCGTGGTCCCAAGTTGCCCTCAAGAACGGAGAGCCGGCCGGTGACCCTGCACTGCACTCTGGTCCGCGGACCCGGATCCGGGCTGGCCGACGCACCCGTGGAACTGACGGTTTCGGCCGGGGACGGATGCCCGGGATCCGAACTGGACCATGAACTTTCCCTCGGGTTTGCGACCCGGATGCTGACGGTAGACGGCCTGCCGCTCACGGCCCTGACCGTTGGACAGGTTCCCCTTGTCAATGGCGCGGTCCTGGTCGATGGGGCCGTTGAGGCCCGAAGACCACGGAGGCGGACACCCGAGGAGGTCCCAGCAGTCCTGCTGTTGGCCGTTCACAGCGGCCCGGGCGCCGGAACGGTGCTTCCACTGCGACGGGGAAGCTACCGGATTGGGCGGACCGACACGGAGCTGACGATCCCGGATGCGGACCTGTCCCGGGAACACGCACGGATCGATGTCTCGGACACGGCCCTGACGATTGAGGATCTCGACAGCGCGAACGGGACTGAAGTGGACGGCACACGCGTCAGGAATGCCGTTATCTCGACCGGTTCGCTCATCCGCTGCGGAAATTCCACCATGTCCATTGTGGTGGCCAGCAGTTCTGGCTCCCGGAGCTCCGGATTCAGCGCCGCTGGGCTGTCGGTGGCAGAGCCTTTGACGGTGCCGCGGCCGGCGCGGCAGGAAAACCGGACCACATTGTTTCTCAGCGCCGGGCTCCCCCTTCTTGCCGGGGTCGGACTCGCTCTGTTGACCGGTATGTGGATGTTTCTGGCGTTCACAGCAGTCTCGGCAGTGACACTTTTGGTCCCCTTGATCACGGGCCGGAGGCACCGGCGCGAAATGCGGTCGGCCGTTGCAGCAGCGTCGGCAACGGACAAGGAACGACGACGGCGGTCAGCTCCGTCGGCTGCCCAGCTGGCTTTGGACGCCTCAGGTTCGGGAAAACACGATGAGATCCCGGACGCCGCCGGCGTCTGGCTCCGGCTCGGGCTGGCCGAACAGTTAGCAAACGTCCGCCTGGAGCCCGACGATCCGCAGTTCCGGCCGCCGCCGCTTGGACGTGTTCCACTCCTGCTGGACCCGGGGATCCCGGTCGTCTCGATTCGGGGATCGGACACGGACGTCCTCGGCTTGATGCGCTCGTTTCTCATGCAGCTCGGCGGATATCCGCAGGCCCGGGGAACTCAGATTGCGGTCTGCGGGCCGGTCGCAGCCCTGCCCCTGGCGGCCAGGTATCTTCCGGCCGTCACGTTGCATGCGGCCGCCGGCGAGATCGAGGTGGTCCTTGCCGGTTCCCGCCTCGACGGAGGAGCTGCAGGAATCCTGTTGGTCACTGGGACAAAGTGCCAGGACAGGGTAGCTGAGACCGCACGGCGTCGCGGCTGGCGCGTCATCAGGTTCACGGGTTCCGGAGGCGGACCTTCAGCCACCGACATTGAACTGGGTGAACGCCAGGCCTGGTTTCGGTCCCGTGGCGCAATCCAACCCTTCGTCGCCGATCTGGTGCCCCCTGACGTCTTCGACCGATACTGCAGGCAGTTCGTAAAAGGCAGGGGCGGCGCCCCGGCTGCCCGTCCCTCAGTTCCGGCGGCATGTCCGCTTAGTGACCTCCTTGACCCGTCAACCGACGCCACAGCGCGGCGCTGGGCCAGAGGAAGACTCGCGCCGGGCCTTGCCATCCCCATCGGACTTGGCGCCGGCGGTCCCCGGCTGCTGGATCTTGAGGCTGACGGTCCGCATGTGCTCGTGGCAGGCACCACCGGCTCCGGCAAGTCAGAGCTGCTGCGGAGCCTCACTGTGGCACTGGCCCTCAGCTATCCGCCGGACCGCGTCAACCTCCTCTTTTTCGACTTCAAGGGCGGGTCAGGACTGGGCCCCATGACCGCACTCCCCCACTGCGTGGGCATGCTTACGGACCTTACGAGGAGCGAACTTGACCGCACCATGGCGTCGCTGCGCGCGGAAGTCCGCTACCGGGAGCAACTCCTCGCGAGAGTCCAGGCACCGGACCTCCGCGCTTATCGACTGTCCGGAACACCTGGCCTACCTCCTCTCCCTCAGCTGGTCCTTATCATCGATGAGTTCAGGATGCTGGTGGAAGACGCGCCGGAGAGCCTGAACGAACTGATGCGGATCGCCACCATCGGCCGGTCCTTGGGCGTCCATCTGATTATGGCTACCCAGCGTCCGCAGGGTGCGCTCAACGCTGACATCCGCGCCAACGTCACCACCAGCATTGCCCTCCGTGTCCAGTCCGCCCACGAGTCGGCTGACGTCATAGGAATCAGCGCTGCTGCCACGATTTCCGTAGAAGCACCAGGCCGGGCCTACCTTGCTCGGGGAACACAGGCCCCGGAAGAGTTCCAGGGGGCAGCGCTCTCCCTTTCCCCATCCCCGGGCCTTCGGCAGGGCAGGGTCATTGTGCGCCGCACCAGCGATGAACTCGGGAGGACGGCATCCCGTACCGCTGACCGTCGCGGCCCCGCGCCGCTCACGCCGGCAGCCGCCGTCAGGCCCCTGATCGAGTTGACAGCGTCGCTGTGGACAGCGGCGGGCGGCACCGTCCGCCGCCCGGTCGCTCCACCACTGCCGGATGCACCCACCTTCCCGCGCCGCCCCCGAACAGGAAGTGACACTGCATTCGGCCCTTCCCCGGCAGACGTCCGTTCGGCCTCATCCGCGCCGCCGGCTTCCTCCGGTAGGCAAGATGATGGCTGCTGCGTGGAGCTCGGCTGGCTTGACCTGCCCCACGAACAGAGGGTCGCCACGCTCTGGTGGCGCCCTGCAATCGACGGCCACCTCGCTTTGATCGGCGGCACTTCAGGCGATGCGACCGACGCGATGACGCTGGCTCTGGGGCAGCTGGCGACGCAGCCGGCAGAATCCCACCTCTACGTCCTGGACGCCGACGGCTCCCTGTCCGGCCTGGTTTCCTCGAGCCGGGCCGGGGCCGTCGTCGGCCTCCACGAACTGCGCCGTGGAGTCCGAGTGCTGGAACGGCTGGGCAGTGAGATGTCCCGCCGGCTTAGCGGGGCGGCAGCGGCGCAGGCCACTCCCCTGGTCCTCGCGATTTCAGGGTGGGGTTCCTGGGTTTCCGCCATGCGCGCCGGTCCGCTGACGTGGGCCGAAGAGCTGGTCCAGGACATTGTGCGCGACGGACACCGCGCCGCCATCACCGTCCTCATTTCGGGAGACCGTGAACTGGTTACCTCGCGTTTCATCTCCGCCGTTCCCAACCGCGTGTACTTTCCTAGGGGTACCAGCGAAGAGAGCCGGTTCGCGTGGCCCAAAATGTCCGAAGTTCCGGCGGTCGCCGGCCGCGCCGTGGCCTTCGGGTCCTTGTCCGGCAGCCACCCTGCGGTGTGCCAGTTCCATGCCGGCGATGGCCAGGGCAGCATCGCCGGAGCGGCCCAGGCTCCGTTACGCAGCATTCCTTTCAGAGTGGAACCCTTGCCTACTCAGGTTCCGCTGGCGAATCTCCTCATGCTGATCGGTCGAACACAAGCCGTGCCTGCTCCGGACACTCTCCATCCGGCGGACGCGGCGGATGAACGTGGCCACCGAAACCCACGGCTGTACATCGGTGTGGGCGGCGATGAGCTGACCCCCGTCGCGGTCCGCCTGCCCGCCGGCGGCGTCCTCGCCGTTGTGGGCGGCGTGGGGACTGGCAAGACCTCGTTGCTGGGTGCTCTTCCCGCCCTGAACCCATCGGCGGCGGGCTGGCTGCACCCGGACCTGCACCCGGACCCGGACCCGGATGCCAGCGCAGCAGACTTCTGGGCACAAATCCACCGGGAAGCGGTCCAAGGACGTCTGGCCAGGGATGCGGTCCTGCTCGTCGACGACGCGGATCTGCTGTCCGTCTCCACGAACCAGCAGCTTCTCGAACTGAACACCCTCGGCTGGGCCGTCGTTCTGTCCGCGGGCTTTGGGCAGGCCCTGATGCAGCGAGTCCCCCTCGCCATGGCCGCACGCAATCATGGGAGCGGGATCCTCATCGCGCCGCGGAGCCCGATGGACGGAGACCTCTTTGGCATTAGGTTCGAGCTGGAACCCAATCCGCCCCCGGGCCGGGCAGTCCTTCTTGCGGACGGCAGGGCAATGCCCGTTCAGCTCGCTTGCAGCCAGCCGGGCGCCCTCAAAACGCAGACGCAGGATCTACCGGCACGAGCCCGGCCGACGCCGAACGCCGATAATCCCGAGCCCGGCTGACGCGCAAAGGCATCAGAGCGCGGGAGGCGAACCGGCGGCCCGGGACGCGAAGCGTATGACCCGTTTGTCGAAGAGCAGCACGATGGCCGCAGCGGCGGGGATCAGCATGGCCGCACCCGCCAGCGGGTAGCCACCCGTCAGGGTGGGGAATCCAATGGTGAGCACGAACAGCTGTGCCACCAGGGCACCTGCCCGCGGCCAGCGGAAGCCCCGGAACAGGAACACCGCAACGGCGTACAGCCAGGAAGCGAACGCCAGCAGCAACGCAAGTGTGAAGACGGCACCCCAGAAGGACAGGACAGGGGCTCCGGTCAGGAGTTGGACTCCGTACCACGCGGCAGCCGCCAGCAGGGCGGTGGCCTCGGCTGCGACAATCCCTGAAATGACGGCCATGGAGCGCGGGCGCGCAGTGCCGCTAGTGGAGTGCTCAGGCCTGTCGGGGCGCCGGGGAAACCCGTCATCGCTGGGCTCAGAGTCGGGGCTGGACGGGCTGGCTGGGGGTCTTGACACACTGGCACCATACCGGACATAGTCGGACAGACGGTGGGGGCTGTTGCCCGGTGTGATGCATCGCTCACGTTTCAGGGGGATTTCGTGGACCACTACCCCTTGTTTACACAGCGTTAACATGAAACGCTTGATCCAGATGACCAAGGGGGCCCGCTGGGCCCCTTTCCTTTGTAGGCTCTAGTGAATATTTTCACAAGTGGCAAATGACTTACCAGGAATGGAGTGACTGATCAGCATGGATTGGCGTAACCGCGCAGCGTGCCTCGACAAGGACCCGGAGCTTTTCTTCCCGGTGGGAAACACCGGCCCCGCGCTCCTTCAGATTGAGGAAGCAAAGAGCGTCTGCCGCAGGTGCCCCGTCGTCGACACCTGCCTGCAGTGGGCACTGGAGTCCGGCCAGGATGCCGGCGTCTGGGGCGGCATGAGCGAGGACGAGCGCCGGGCGCTGAAGCGCCGGGCTGCCCGCGCACGCCGCGCCTCCTGACGGACAGTTCAACAGATTCGGCGACGGCCGCGGACCGAGGGTCCGCGGCCGTCGCCTTTTCATAATTTTGCTTTGATGCCCGGGCGTTCGATGCCCGGCGGCATCAGCGGCCTGCGAGACTCAGCACGATCTGCACGGCGGTACCGCCGCCGTCCCGGGGCTTCCAATGGATAGTGCCGGCCAGCTCGCTCGTCACCAGGGTCCGGACGATCTGCAGTCCGAGGCCCTCGACGTGCGGGGTGTCCGGCAGACCTACCCCGTCGTCCGCAACGGTCACCGTAAGCAGCTCAGCCCCGTCATCGCCTTCGGATCTGTCAGCCAGCAGCCAGACAGTTCCGGTCCGCCCTTCCAGGCCGTGCTCGACGGCGTTCGTCACCAGTTCATTGATCACGAGCGCCAGCGGGGTGGCAAAGTCGCTTGGTAGCTCCCCGAACAGCCCTGATTTCTGTGTCCGCACCTGCTGGGACGGTGATGCCACCTCGGCCGAGAGCCGGAACTGGCGCCCAATGAGCTCGTCGAAGTCGACGCTCTGCGTGAGTCCCTGGGAGAGAGTCTCATGGACCAGGGCAATGGTCGCGACTCGCCGCATGGCCTGTTCCAGCCCTTGCTTCGCCTCGTCGCTCACCATCCGGCGGGACTGCATCCTCAGCAGGGCCGCGACGGTCTGAAGGTTGTTCTTGACCCGGTGGTGGATTTCCCGGATGGTGGCGTCCTTGGTAACAAGCTCCATTTCCCTGCGCCGCAGCTCGGACACATCGCGGCACAGCACGAGTGCCCCGAACCGCTGCTGCTCATCGCGGAGAGGGATCGCCCGCAGGGACAGGCTGACTCCCCTGGATTCGATCTCGCTGCGCCACGGCATGCGTCCGGTGACAACCAGCGGGAGCGTTTCGTCCACCAGGCGTCGGTCCTTCAGCAGGCCGGCGGTGACTTCCGCGAGGGAGCGTCCTTCCAGTGACTCGCCGTCGCCCAACCTTCGGAACGCGGAGACACCGTTCGGGCTCGCGTATTGCACGATCCCCTCGGCATCGAGCCGGATGAGCCCGTCGCCCACCCGCGGGGCCCCCCGGCGCGAACCCGTGGGCGAGGCAAAATCGGGCCACAGGCCCAAGGTGCCCATGCGCAGCAGGTCGTAGGCACACTGCCGGTAGGTCAGCTCAAGCCGGGACGGCATCCGCGAACTCGAAAGATCCATGTGTGACGTGACCACGGCCAGCGTCCGGCCGTTTCTGACCATCGGCACGGCCTCCACCCGCAGCGCCATGTCACTGCTCCAGTTCGTTTCACTGGAGCGCTCGATCGTGCGGCTGGCCCACGCCTTGTCCACTAGGGGCTGAAGATCGGACCGGATGCCCTCCCCGACGAAGTCGGCATGGAATACCGTGTGCGTCGTGGAGGGCCGCACGTGGGCAAGCGCCACGTAACCGTAATCCGGATGCGGAAACCAGAGGGCGAGGTCGGCAAAAGCGAGGTCGGCGACCATCTGCCAGTCACCCACCAGGAGGTGCAGCCATTCGGCATCCCCCGGCCCGAAATCAGCGTGTTCCCTGATGGGGTCCGTAAAGATTGCCACTGCACCTCCAGTTTTCGACACCGGGCAACGCCCTAGCGTCGGACGATTGACCTCAAGAGCCTCAATGCTACCGACAGCGAGGCCATATCGTCCGCTTCAAGGGCATTGACCTCGTCGAACATGCTCTTCGCGCGGCCCAGCTGTTCGGCATTCAGCTGCTCCCAGCCCTTGAGGCGATCTCCGGCCGGTGACCCTGAGGCAGTCGACTCAAGCACCGCCGTCGTCATGTCCGAAACGGTAGAGTAGAGGTCATCACGCAGCGCAGCCCGGGCCAGAGCCTGCCACCGGTCCCTCCTCGGCAGCGAACTGATCCGTTCGAGCAGGGAGTCGGCATGGAAGCGGTTAAACACCGTGTAGTACACGTGCGCGATTTCCTCCACCGGCTCCTGGCGGGCGTGTGCGATCTTGGCAATGTCCAGCAGGACGAAGCTCTCAAAAAGCTCGGCCCAGCGGTGGGCAAGATCTTCTGGCAGACCCCAGGACCGCGCCTTTTCAAGCCACGCGGCCACCCGCTCGCGGTCGTCCCCTCGCAGGTAGTCCAGGACACGCGCACGCATCGGATCGATGAGCGGCTTGAACTCGGCGACGATGTCGGCAATGGGGCGGGACGTGGTTCCCTGCCCGAGCACCCAGCGCACGGCCCGGTCCAGAAGCCGCCGGATGTCGAGGTGGACCGTGCTCCAGTGTTCGGTGGGGAATGACGCCGGAAGGTCATTGAGTTCGGACACGATGACGTCCAGCTCATACACCTCACGGAGCGCAACGAACGCCTTGGCCACGGCCATTTCGCTCGCTGACGTTTCCTCCATGGTCCGGAAGGCGAAAGTGATGCCGCCCATGTTGATCATGTCGTTGGCGACGACCGTTGCGATGATTTCCCGGCGCAGCGGATGCGTGTCCAGTTCGGCGTCGAACCGCTCCCGCAGCTGCTCGGGGAAGTATCCGCGCAGCGTCTGCCTGAACCACGGATCGTCAGCGAGATCACTGTCACGAAGAGCAGTTGCGAGCTCGATCTTGGCATAGGCGGCGAGCACCGACAGCTCCGGGGATGTCAGCCCCTGCCCCTGCTCGAGCCGTTCGCGAAGGACCGCAGTGGACGGCAGCGCCTCAAGGTCCCTGTTCAGATCCGCCGACTTTTCCAGCCAGTCCATCAGCCGTTCGTAGCTTGGACTCCATTCGGCCACACGCTGACGGTCGTTGAGCAGCAGGATGTTCTGGTCGATGTTGTCTTCCAGGACAAGCCGCCCCACTTCGTCGGTCATGGAGGCTAGGAACTCGGCACGTTCGTCCGGCTCAAGTTTTCCTGCCGCAACCATCCGGTCCACGAAGATCTTGATGTTGACCTCGTGGTCCGAGCAGTCGACGCCTGCCGAGTTGTCGATGGCGTCCGTGTTGAGGATGACGCCCTGCAGGGCCGCCTCGATGCGGCCACGCTGCGTCATGCCCAGGTTTCCGCCTTCGCCCACCACCTTCACGCGAAGGTCGCGCCCATCGACGCGGATGGCATCGTTAGCCTTGTCTCCGACCATGGCGTGGCTCTCGGTGCTCGCTTTCACATACGTGCCGATGCCCCCGTTGTACAGCAGGTCGGCCGGCGCCAGCAGGATGGCCCGCAGCAGTTCAGGCGGGCTCAGCTGGGTGGTGCTCTCGGGCAGGCCCAGTGCGGCGCGGACCTGCGCGGAGACAGGAATCGATTTGGCCTGGCGCGGGTAAACCCCGCCGCCTTCGCTGATGAGTCCCTTGTCGTAGTCGTCCCACGACGAGCGCGGCAGCTCGAACAGACGCTGGCGTTCAGCATAGGAGCTGGTCTCGTCCGGGTTGGGATCCAGGAAGATGTGCCGGTGGTCGAAGGCGGCCAGCAGCCGGATGTGCTTGGACAGCAGCATCCCGTTTCCGAAAACATCACCTGACATGTCGCCCACTCCGACGACGGTGAACGGCTCGGACTGCGTATCCAGGTCAAACTCACTGAAGTGGCGCTTGACTGACTCCCACGCTCCCCTGGCCGTAATGCCCATGGCCTTGTGGTCGTAGCCCACCGACCCGCCGGAGGCGAAGGCGTCACCCAGCCAGAATCCGTATTCAGCCGCAAGCCCGTTCGCGATGTCCGAGAAGGTTGCCGTGCCCTTGTCCGCCGCCACCACAAGGTACGAGTCGTCGTCGTCGTGCCTGACAACATTCCCCGGCGGAACGAGCTGTTCACCCTCGGTGCCCGTAACGAGGTTGTCGGTGAGGTCGAGCAAGCCGCGGATGAACGTCTTGTAGCTTTCGATCCCTTCGGCCATCCAGGCTGCCCTGTCCGCCGCCGGATCAGGCAACCGTTTGGCGAAAAAGCCTCCCTTGGCGCCCGTCGGAACGATCACCGCGTTCTTGACGGTCTGGGCCTTGACCAACCCCAGGATCTCCGTGCGGAAGTCCTCCCGCCGGTCGGACCAGCGGAGACCGCCGCGAGCCACTTTGCCGAAGCGCAGGTGGACGCCCTCGACCCGCGGCGAGTAGACCCAGATCTCGAACCTGGGCCGCGGGTAGGGCAGGCCTTCAATGCCTGAGGGGTTCAGCTTGAAGCTCAGGTAGGGCTTGTCCTGGTAGAAGTTGGTGCGCAGCGTTGACTCGATCAGGTTGGTGAAGGTCCGGAGAACGCGGTCCGCGTCCAGGGTCGCGACACTTTCGATGGACGCGGCCAGCTCGGCACGGACCTTTTCCTGCCGTTCGGAGCGCTCCAGTTCCGTCAGAGCTGGGTCGAAGCGCGCCTCAAACAGCGCGCTGAGCCCCTTCGTGACTTCCGGATTGGCCAGCAGCGTGTCTGCCATGAACTCGAAAGAATTGGTGTTGCCCATTTGCCGCATGTACTTCGCATATGCCCGCAGCATAACAATCTGACGCCAGCTCATGCCTTCACGAAGCACGAGGCGGTCGAAGCTGTCCGATTCGACGGCGCCGGAAACCGCCGCACCGAAGGAGTCCGCCAGCAGCTGGCCCGTTGACAGCGGCTCCACCCCCGCCGGGTACTTCAGTCCGAGGTCATACAGAAAGAAATCCCGGCTGTCTGAGGTTTCGATCTCGAAGGGCCGCTCATCCAGCACCTCAAGCCCCAGGTTGTGGAAATAGGGAAGGATCTGGCTCAGGCTTTTGGGTTCGAGCATGTAGAGCTTGACGCGGGCATCCTCTTCGAGCGTTGCCCCGGCGCCTTCCGGAAGATAGACGTGGACGCCTGGGCGCTCCTGCTTCGCTCCGGCACGTCGCTCGGCTGCGGCCCCGTACTTTTCAAACCTTTCGATGTCCTCCAGGGCGTCTTCAACCTCGTAGTCCACCCGGTAGGTTGCCGGGAACGCTTCCGCCCAGATGTCGGCGAGTTCTTTGGTGCCGGCGTTGGCGCTCCTGTCGCGCAGGACTTCACTGATGCCTTCGCCCCAGGACCGCGCCGCCCGGACGAGCCGCTTCTCAAGGTCCTCGGCGTTGACGTGCCCGACGTCTGCGCCCTTTGGCAACCGGATCCTGAAGAAGAGGCGGGCAAGCGCCGACTCCGTCATCCGTGCTTCGTAGTCGATGGATTCGGCGTGGAAGGTCTCGCGAAGTTCCCTCTCGATCCGGAGGCGGACGTTCGTGGTGTACCGGTCGCGCGGCAGGTAGACGACGGCGGACATGAATCGTCCGTAGATGTCGGGCCGCAGGAACAGGCGGGTGCGGCGGCGTTCCTGCAGGCGTTGGATGCCGGTCGCCGTCGCCGCGAGGTCCGGGATTTCAATCTGGAAGAGTTCGTCGCGTGGGTACGTCTCGAGGATTCCCACCAAGTCCTTACCTGAGTGCGAATCAGGCGGGAAGCCGGCGCTGCGGAGGACAGCTTCGACTTTTTCCCGGACGATCGGAATGTTCCGCACTGAACCGGTGTAGGCACTCGTGGCGAAAAGCCCGATGAAACGCTGTTCGCCGTTGACGTTTCCTGCGGCATCAAAGCTCTTGACGCCGATGTAGTCGAGGTAGGCCGGCCGGTGCACCGTCGAGCGCGAGTTGGCCTTGGTGATCACCAAAGCTCTTTTTTCGCGCGCTTTCCGCCGGCCCGCATCCGTGAGGTGCTGGATGTGGGGAGTTTCGCGGCGGGCACGGAGCAACCCCAGCCCGCTGTCCTCCCGGAGTTCCAGGACATCCTCGCCGGCATCGTTGACGAGATCGTACTCGCGGTAGCCGAGGAAGGTGAAGTTCCCCTGGTCCAGCCACCGAAGCAGATCCTGGGCCTGCCGCAGCTCTGCAATCTGGGCCGGATGGGCAATCTTGTCGAGCCTCTCGGCTATCTGCCGGGCCTTGTTCCGCATCTTCGGCCAGTCTTCGACGGCGGCGCGGACATCGCCAAGCACCCGTTCCAGTCCTCCGGTCAGGCGCCCCCTGGCTTCCGCGCTGGTGCGGCCAATCTCCACTGCGATCCAGGATTCCATGTGCGAAGCATTGTCGCCCTGGGCAATCAGGCGGGACAGACTGGGCAATGCAGCGGTGTCACCGCTGGAAATACCAATATTGGACGGAACCCTGTCCACTTTGACCAGCTCATTGGTCTGACGGTTGCGCGTGACCACGAACATGGGGTGGAGCACGAGGTGAATGGCAGAGTTCTGCCGGACCAGCTCTGCGTTGACCGAATCCACGAGGAAGGGCATGTCGTCGGTGACGATGTACACCACGCTGCAGTCGGCTTCTTCAACAATCGAGATGTTGGCAGTGCCGGGCTGACGGGTCGCCGCGACCCGGCGGTGCGTCTCTGCACGTGAGCTCAAAATCTCACGAGGGTACGAACGGGCATCCTCCTCCGCGAGGTGCTCATAGTAGTCCCCAAAGAAGCCCTCTTCGGCTCCGATTGAACGGGACTGATCCTCCACGCTGGACCCAGACGACATCGACAAACGCCTCCATCACAAGTTCGCGGCCGCACCGTTGCAGCCCTAATCGTGAGCCTAGCCCCTTAGCCTGCGCTTTGCTGTGGAAGGGAACACAGAGGATCGGCTATTTCGCTGGACAGGTGCACAAACGAGAGCGGCAATGGCGGACCGCAGCCGAGATTCCGGAGCCGCCTCCAGGAGTAACGACCCGGAAATCAGGGCGGCGTCACTGGCCCCTGGGTCCGCGGGAAGGAACGCCTTGATGCCGATTGCCGGCCCGTAGCGCTCCCACGCCTCCCGCAGCTGCCGTTCGGGTGAGCGGCCCACGGCGGCGGCCCGGACTTTGTTCATCACCACCTCCGGGTTCGCGCCGGGCACCGCAGTGTCCAGCTCGGCGAGTCCCCGCACAAGCCGAGGGACGCCCACAGAATCCGCAGACCCGACGGCGAAGACAGTGTCGGCCATTTCCAGGCTCCTGAGCGTAGCGGCATTCCGACGGGGCGCCATAGTGTCGAAGCTCAGCTCCTCGTCGGCCTCGAGACAAAAGCCCGTGTCCACAACGACAACATCGGCCACTTCCCTGGCCCGTTCCAGTACAAGTGCCATTGCAGCCGCCCGGAGCTCGGTCCAGCGGTCTGCCCGTGTTATGCCGGTCAGAACGCGGAAGGTCCCCGACTTAATGGCAACCGGCATGGCAACGCGAAGCAGCGCTTCACGGTCCAGGAGGCCCTGGTCGGCCAGCCTGCATGCCTGCGCCAGGCCGGCCGCTTCGTCCAGCAGTCCGAGGACTGCGCCAATGCTTGCAGCGTAGCTGTCGGCGTCGACGAGCAGGACGGACTTTCCCTCTGCAGCAAGTTCACCGGCAATGTTCACGGCCACCAGGGTGCGCCCGGGAGAACCGGCCGGCCCCCACACGGCGATGATCTTTCCGGTTCCGGCCGGCGCCGGGGCGTCGTCGACGTCGGTGGCATCCGCCCTCAAGGCGGCACCCGTCTCGGCGAAGCCCCGCTCGCCCGGAACCGGGGCGGTGATCCCGTGTCCGGAGAACTGTGCCACCGCTTCGGAGATGCGTTCGGCCAATGCTGCGGATTCGACGGTGGAAATGGCTGCGGACACACCGATGCCGCGCAGCCGCGCCGCCTCCTCCACATTGTCGGTCAGGGCGATGATCGCGACTCCCACCGCGCCGAGCCTGTCGACGAGGGAGGCTGTCAGTTCCTCGCTCCCCCCGGCCACGACGGCTGCCCGGGCGAGCCCGCTTTGGCAGGCAGCGAGCAGTTCTGTCAGCTCCGTGCACCTCCGCACCACGGTGACTGGCCCGTGGAGCCTCTCCAGGCCGCCAACCAGGTCCTCCTGGGCCTGTCCCACCGTGACAACGGGGATGCTCATTTGGCACCGCCGGCAGGATTCCACACCACGGAGATCTTGGCCTCGTTCGCCTGCGCGCCGAGAAGGGACGGCATCTGGTTGTCTCCGACAAGGACCATCAGAACAGTGGATTTGGAGGAACCCAGGGCTGTCGATCCCGGTGCTACGTGGGCGATTTCCGCACCCGGCAGCAGCAGCTTCGGCTGCGCAAAGCCGTTCCGGGCATCGGGCAGAGAAACCCATACGTCAACGCGGGTCCCTGCAACAGCCTGCTCCGGCAGCGCCTCCTGAACGGTGATGGCGACCGGCTTCCTGCCGAGGGCGTCCACGCTGCCCAGACTTTCCCTCGGCAACAGCTGGTCCTTACCGATCCGCTGGACCGCCACCAGGCCGTCGGGCATGCCGGTCTCCGCCGTGATGTAGTGCGGCTCCACCTCCCCCAGCCGCACTTTGACCCGGCTGACGTTTTCCGGCGTGAGCCTCTCTCCCACCGCAATCGCCTCACGGGCGGCAAACACTTCGGTGGTCTTGTCTGCACTGCCGACGAGCGATATGACACCAACCACCGAGGCAAGGACCAGCAGCACCCCAACCAAAAGCCGGGGATCCTTCCATGAAGGCTTCTTCAGACGGGCCCCGGTGGCCGTGGCGCTGGCACTCATGCGTACTGCTCCCCCTTGACGCGTAGGGCGCCTTCGGTGCGCCGGTCATGATCATTGTTACGGCATGCATGCCCAAACGGAAAGTCATAGGCGCAAACATCATCAAACTGTGGATAACGGCATCATTCGGCATCACGGGTGGCAGAATTGACCTATGCCCCGTTTCCTCACGCTTGCAGATGTAGCCGAGCAGCTCCAGATCAACTCGCCCGCAGCCTACGCGCTTGTCCGCAGCGGGGAACTGAAGGCCATCCAGGTGGGCGGCCGCGGTCAGTGGCGCGTCGAAGAGAAGATGCTCGAGCAGTACATAGAAGAGCGCTACGCGGAGGCCAGCCGGATGATCGAAGAGGCGAAGTCCAAGTCAGTCTGATCCCGCGCCACACCGGAATCGCTAGAGTTCTCCAGGCCGCATCGACCGCAAGGCACCCAACGAGCCGAACGGAATCGTAGCCACGTCCATGACGTTGGACGCCCGGCGCGCTTCGCCCGGCGCCGTGATCGCGAGATCAAAAAAGTCCTGCCCCACGCGGTCAATGACTCCGGGGATCCGCACCTCCCCCGCCGCGCCGCTGGCCATCAGTACCGTCAGCCCCGCCCTGTCACGGGCAAGGCTCCGCAGCGCATTTGCCAGGCCCACCTTCCGCCGCACTGCCGACGGTTCGCCCACGGCCATCCGGCCCATCCCCACGTAGCGGGACACAGCGGCGTAGGGAATCAATACCTGGTGCGCCGCTTCGTCGAGCACCAGGCTTTCCGCACCCGCGTGGCTTAGCGTCCCGGTGAACGCCGATCCGGAGCCAAGATGAACGCCGACGTACCGGCCCAGTGATCCGCGGAGCCGGTCGGCCAACCCGATGGAAGCCGTGTCCGCCCTGGATCGCTCCGATATTTCGGACTCGCGTCCCAAGACCTCGGCCTCGGCTATCTGCGCCTCCAAGTCCTCAAATAGAGCATTCCATCGCATGGCGCCAGCGTAGGCGGACCGGAGAGGCGGGTCAATGCAACCGCCTTCTGAAGACAAGTATCAGCCAACTATTGCAAACGGAGACCAATCGCATCAATATTGATCAAACAACATCAAACAGCATTAAACGAAGGGCAAAGCCATGCAGCCATCTAATCCCAGGACAGTCCGGTGCGATGCAGCCATGGCGCTCCTTGTCCTGGGACTCGGCTGTTTCCTGGTGTTGTCCGGCGCCGGCCTCCTCGACCGCTGGCAGCGATCCGCATCGCGGCGGCAGTCGATGGTCTTCGAGGATCTTCTCGGCCTGGTGGCGATAGCTGCCGGGTTCATCATCGCGGTCTGGTGGGTAGCGTCGCTCGTGGCGGCGTTTGCGGCAGCATTGCTTGAACGGACGGGCCGAAATCGTGCCGCCGCGCTGAGTGGCCGTTTCAGTCCCGCCTTCATGCGGCGGCTGGCACTCGCTGCCGTGGGAGTACAGCTCATTGGTGCGCCCCTTGCTCACGCTGCCCCGCCTGACGCCAGCCTGTCTTCCACTAGCGCCGCGGCGGTCTCGGCCGCGTGGGCGCCGACTGACGGCCAGTCCCTCACCGGCCCGATCCCGGCCTTGATCCGCCAGTCCGCCGCGCCTTCTAGGCCTGACGCCGTCGGCACCGGGCAGTCGGTTCCGGACGCCGGGCAGTCGGTGCCGGACGCCGGGCAGTCGGTGCCCTCCACATCGGACGTTCAGCCGCAGTGGCAGCCGCGCCCGCCCGTTACAGCTCCCCGGCTGGTGACCTCCGCGCGGGTCCGAGCGGCCCTCGAACTTCCCGACACGGCGCACCATGAGGTAGCGGTCAGGGCCGGTGATTCGCTCTGGACCATCGCCGCAAGGGCGTTGGGGCCGGAGGCGTCCGACGTCGAAATCGCCCTGGAGTGGCCCCGCTGGTTTGACGCAAACAGGGCAGCCATAGGCAACAACCCTGATGTGCTCCTGCCTGGCCAAGTCCTCAGGGCTCCCTGATTCCGGCAGCCCCTGCGCGCCTTCGCACCCGCGCCCCTTCGCACTATCGCACCTTCGCACCCGCGCCCCTTCGCACTATCGCCTCTGCGCACCTTCGTCACCGCAATACGCCGTGCCCGCAGTTCCACTTCAACCAAAGGACCGAATCATGACTGCCGTAACCTCAGTCCGGAGCGCGGGCACCATAGCGCACCCGGCAATCCCGTCCATAGGCATCAATGCGTCCGACGAGTTGCGGGAGATTTGTGCCATTACCAGATCCACAGTCCAGGCAGCCATAGAAGTGCTTGCCGGAACCAGGCCCATAAACCAGTTGGCGCGGCGGCTAGACCAACGGTGCCTAGTGGCGCTGCAGCACCGGGCTTGCCTTACCAGGCGGGAAGCTTCCCGGACTCCCCGCAAGCTGGGACGCCTCCATCGGAACCCGACGGTCCGGTCTGTGCGCGCCTGCGAGGTAACTCCGGACATCTATGAAGCAAGTGCGGTGGTCATCGACGAACTTCGGACCCGCGCAGTCGCTGTCCGGCTCGAACGCAGCAAACAAGTCTGGCGGGTGACGGCCCTGGAAATCGGATGAGGAAGCGCAAACAGCGAGGGACCGGAATATTTGCTCCGGTCCCTCGCTGTCATTCAGACTGTGCGGCTCTTAGCGCTTCTTCTTGCCGTCACGGCGGTCCTGCGAGGCTGCCTTGGCAGGGTTTCCCGAGCGTCCCGTCGCGCGACCCTCGATCCGGGTCTGGGTCCCGCCGCCTTCCGCGGGCGCCGTGTACTGCAGTTGTGCCGGCTTTTCAGGCGCTTCCAGCCCGGCGGCGTGGATCTGCGGCTCGTGGTGTTCCGTGTGCGCACCGGCGGCATCGGCAACCACTACGTCTTCCGCAGGCGTAACTTCGACCTCAAGGTTGAAGAGGAAACCGACGCTCTCCTCCCGGATGGCTTCCATCATGGCCTGGAACATCGTGAAGCCCTCGCGCTGGTATTCGACCAGCGGATCACGCTGGGCCATGGCACGCAGGCCGATGCCTTCCTTGAGGTAGTCCATCTCATATAGATGTTCCTGCCATTTCCGACCGATGACCGACAGAACAACGCGCCGCTCAAGCTCGCGCATGCTCTCGGAGCCAATGGTTTCCTCACGGGCCTGGTACACCAACTTGGCGTCGGACAGGATCTCTTCCCGGAGGAACTCGACCGTGATGCGCGATTTTCCGCCCGCCTCATCGATCACATCGTGCGCGGTCACGCTCACGGGATAGAGCGTCTTGAGGTTCGTCCAAAGCTGGTCGAAGTCCCAGTCGTCGCCGTTGCCCTCAGCGGTGGCTCCGTCGATGAGGGCGTTGATGGTGTCCTCAAGGAAGAACTGCACTTTTTCGTGCAGGTCGTCACCCTCAAGGATGCGGCGACGGTCGCCGTAAATGGCTTCGCGCTGCCGGTTGAGGACGTCGTCGTACTTCAGGACGTTCTTGCGCTGCTCAGCGTTCCGGCCCTCCACCTGGCCCTGGGCCGAGGCAATGGCGCGGGAAACAAGCTTGGATTCAAGGGCCACATCATCGGGGACAGAGCTGTTCATCAGGCGTTCCGCTGCTCCGGAATTGAACAGGCGCATGAGGTCGTCAGTCAACGAGAGGTAGAAACGGGACTCGCCGGGGTCGCCCTGACGGCCCGAGCGACCACGGAGCTGGTTATCGATCCGGCGTGACTCGTGCCGTTCGGTGCCCAAAACGTAGAGCCCGCCGAGATTCAGTACTTCCTCGTGCTCTTCCTTGACCGCCTGCTTGGCGGCCTCCTGGGCCTGCGGCCACGCGGCCTCGTACTCTTCCGAGTTCTCTTCCGGATCCAGCCCCTGCTTGGCGAGTTCAGCGATGGCCGTGAACTCGGCGTTGCCGCCCAGCATGATGTCCGTTCCACGGCCAGCCATGTTGGTGGCCACCGTCACGGCGGCCTTGCGGCCGGCCTGGGCTACTATGGCCGCTTCCCGGGCATGGTTCTTGGCGTTAAGGACCTCGTGCCGGATGCCCTCCTTGGCGAGCAGCCGTGAGAGGTACTCGCTCTTCTCGACGCTGGTGGTACCAACCAGGACAGGCTGGCCCTTTTCATGGCGTTCGGCGATATCCCTGACCACTGCATCGAACTTGACGGTTTCGTTCTTGTAGACTAGATCCGACCGGTCGAGGCGCTGCATGTCCCGGTTGGTGGGGATGGCAACCACTCCGAGCTTGTACGTGCTCATGAATTCGGCGGCTTCAGTTTCCGCCGTGCCGGTCATGCCGGACAGTTTGCCGTACATGCGGAAGTAGTTCTGCAGGGTCACGGTGGCGAGCGTCTGGTTCTCGGCCTTGATCTCGACGCCTTCTTTGGCTTCGATGGCCTGGTGCATGCCCTCGTTGTAGCGGCGGCCGGCCAGGATGCGGCCGGTGTGCTCGTCGACAATGAGAACCTCGCCGTCAAGGATGACGTAGTCCTTGTCCCGCTTGAACAGTTCCTTGGCCTTGATGGCGTTGTTCAGGAAGCCGATCAGCGGAGTGTTGGCGGACTCGTAGAGGTTCTGGATGCCCAGGTAGTCCTCGACCTTTTCAATCCCGCCTTCCAGGACGCCGACGGTGCGCTTCTTTTCGTCGACCTCGTAGTCCTTCTCCGGCTGCAGCCGCAGTACGACCTTGGCGAATTCGCTGTACCACCGGTTGGTGTCGCCCTGGGCGGGACCGGAGATGATGAGCGGGGTCCGGGCCTCGTCGATAAGAATGGAGTCGACCTCATCGACGATCGCGAAGTGGTGTCCGCGCTGGACGAGCTCCGACTTATCCCATGCCATGTTGTCGCGCAGGTAATCGAAGCCGAACTCGTTGTTGGTGCCATAGGTGATGTCCGCGGCGTACTGCTCGCGGCGGACGGACGGGTCCTGATTGGAAAGAATGCAGCCGCTGGTGAGGCCGAGGAAGCGGTAGACGCGGCCCATGAGCTCGGACTGGTATTCGGCCAGGTAGTCGTTGACCGTGATGACGTGCACGCCGTTGCCGGCCAGGGCGTTGAGGTAGGCAGGAGCTGTGGCCACGAGGGTCTTGCCTTCACCGGTCTTCATTTCGGCGATGTTGCCCAGGTGAAGTGCGGCACCACCCATGAGCTGCACGTCGAAGTGCCGCATGCCAAGGGTGCGGGAAGACGCCTCGCGCACGGCGGCGAAAGCCTCTGGGAGGAGATCATCCAGCTTTTCGCCATCCTGGTGGCGGGCCCGGAGCCGGTCCGTTTCTTCACGCAGTTCGGCGTCGGTGAAGGTTTTGAATGAGTCTTCAAGGGCGTTAATGGAATCGGCATAGTTCCGCAGTTGCTTCAGGGTTTTTTTGTCACCCGTGCGGAGAAGTTTTTCGATTAGTGATGCCACGTGAAGTTGCTCCCAGTCTCATGCTGCCGAATTCTGGCGTGTTTAGTCTACGGGAGAGACGCAGAGCACGTTGCCCCTGTTCCCTGAGAGCGGATACTGCTCTCCTGTTTCCTGGACGGCGGCCGAGACACTTCCGGCGAGGTCTCCGGCCGGAGACACCACCACGTCCTCCAGCCCCAGCCACTCGGCCATCAGCCGAAGCTCGGCGGCAAGTTCGACGGCGGTGTCCTCCGGTGCGTCCGGCTCGCCAAAGCACGCCCGGACCAGCAGTTTGCCGCCGGCCCGGTCTGCTTTGAGGTCCACCCTGGCCACGAGGCGGTCCCGGAGCAGGAAAGGGAGAACGTAGTAACCGAACCGGCGCTTTGGTTCAGGGGTGTAGATCTCGATCCGGTAGTGGAACCCGAAAAGCTCTTCCAGCCTCCGGCGTTCGAAAACCAGTGAGTCGAAAGGGCTGAGCAAAGCCCGGCCGGTTGCAGCGCGCGGTAACCGGGCGTCAACATGGCGGTACAGCTTCCGGTCCCAGCCCTGCACCGTCACCGCTTCAAGCCGTCCGCTCTCCTCGAGATGCTGAACCGATACAGCCGCGGCTTTGATCGGTGTCCTGAAGTAGTCGGCGAAACACCGTACGGTCCCTATCCCGTGCGCCTGTGCGGCCGCGTCGATAAGCCTGTCCATGGCTGCAGCGGGGTCCGGTGCCGCTTGCGCGGCCGTGGCCGGCAACACGTCGCGGGTCAGCGCATACTTGCGCTCGAACTGCTCCGTGCGCGCAGCCGAAGAGACGACACCCTCTTCAAACAGGTGCTCCAGGACGCGCTTGACGGCATTCCAGTTCCAGCCCCAGTTGACGTGTTTACGGTCCTCCACGTGGCCGATGGCCGCTGTGAGCTCGGAGGCAGTCATCGGCTTTCCGCCAGCGAGGGCATCCAGCACCAGTCGGGTGACGCCGGATTTCAGGCCTGGATCCATTGCGGAAGCGCCAACCCAAGTGCGGTTCTGCCACACCACAAGGTCCTGGAAATGTTCAGGCCTGATGAAGCTCGCTTCGTGGGCCCAATATTCCATCATCCGGCGCGGATGCTTGCCCGCCATCTGCTGAAGGATGGTGCGGTCGTAATTGCCAAGCCTCGAGAAGAAGGGAAGGAAATGGCTTCTGGCCAGGACATTGACGGAGTCGATCTGGACCAGCTGGATCCGGGCAAAGGTACGGCCCACCGTCCGTGAAGTCACGGGCGCGGCGGGCCGTCCTTTGTCCAGTCCCTGGGCTGCCAGGGCAATCCGCCGGGCCTGTGAAAGGCTCAGCGTTGCACCCATGCCAGCCCTTTCGTTTGTTAGGGCACCATCCTAGGCTGTTGCAGCCGCATCGTCGGAGCGGTAGGCGTGGATCTTCTCCTCGGCGGTGTTCTCGCCGGGCTCGCAGTAATGGTCGAGTGTGATGACACCGTAGGTCCAGCCCCGGCGCCGGTAGACCACAGACGGCGCATTCGTGGCCTTGTCCACGAAGAGGTAAAAGTCGTGCCCGATAAGTTCCATGCTGTCCACGGCATCATCCAGCGTGAGGGAAGCGGCAGGGAACACCTTGCGGCGGATCAAGACCGGCGAGTCGCCGGCGGGAATGTCGTTGTCGACGTCGTACGGAGACTTCTCAACCGGCTCCTGAGCAGGCTCGTCACGGTGGCTCGCTTCGACGTAAATAGGTTCGTTAGAGCTGGCAGGCTCCAATGTTGCCGTGGCCTCGCGTACTGCTTTGGGCGTATGCCGACCGTGATGGACCTTCTTGCGGTCCTTGGCCCTGCGGAGCCGCTCAAGCAGCTTGTTGTAGGCGAGATCGAACGCGGCGAACTTGTCTGCGGCGCTTGCTTCGGCACGGATTACGGGGCCTCGGCCCAGGACTGTCACTTCGACTGTGAGCTGGTCACCGGTCTGGCGCGCGTTCGTTTCCTTGGAAACCTTCGCGTCCACCCTCTGGACCTTGTCCCCGAGCGACTCGATCTTCGAGATCTTCTCGCCGGCGTATTCGCGGAATCGGTCCGAGACCGTCAGATTTCGTCCGCTGATCATGAACTCCATGGTGCCCTCCAAATGACTTCGGTGACACGACGGCGGCGCTTCGTGGGGACGATCTGAATGACAGTCGAGCCCCTTTCCGAGCCGCTATCGAAAGGTACAACTGATCTTGGTACCCATACCCGACGTTAGTTCATAGCAACGAGTTATTCATCCTTTCGCTGTTTATTTTTTTGTATGTCTCCGGTACCGGCAGTCCGCTTCGGACCGGGCCAGCGGGGGTGCAGCATCAGGCGCACGGGCGGCAGCCAGGACCACCGCCCCGCGGACCACTCCCCCTGCCTGATGCACTGCCCGGGCGGCTTCAGCGAGCGTCGAACCCGTGGTGAGGACGTCGTCGACAATGATGCACGGGCGGCCCCGCAATCCGCCCGCACGCCCCTTCCTGACAGCGCGCATGGAACCACGGACGCGCCGGGACCTGTCCCCTCTTCCCAAGCCTTTCTGACCGCCGGGAACGGCTGAGGCTACTCCGGGCGTCCGCACCTTCCGCAACACATCGTGGCAGCTCATGCCGTGGAGGGCGTTGCTGCGGATGAGGAAGTTCAGCATCAGGTGGACCGGGCTGAACCCTCGTTTGCGGTAGGCGCCATGGCTGCTGGGCACGGGCACGAGCCAGATGTCCCCGGCTCCGGCAGCCGCGGCGAGGATCGCCCGGCCAAGGGCCTTCGCCAGAACAGCCGTGAGCGGCCGCTGTCCATGCCGTTTGAACGCAAGGACCGACTGAGCCAACTCTTCTCGGTAGATGCCCGCTGCCACCACGGGCAGAATGATTGACCCGTCCACGTCCATCAGGGCATGTGCCGCAGACTCGGCCCGGAACGGGTGCCGCGTCAGCAGCCGGACCTGCCGCTCGCAGCCCGGGCAGATAGCCCGGTCCTCCTTGCCGCAGCAGACGCACTCAACCGGCACTGCCAAGGCCACGACCTCGGCCGCCGCGCCGGCCAGCGAATCGGCGGCCCTCAGCAGCCGCTGCGGATGTTGGCCGCGGTGCCTGGCAGGCCAGACCGGCTCAGGCAGCAGGTCCGGGTCCCTTGGCATGCTGACTGCCGGCGCCCTGCGTCGAATCTCCACACAGCAAGCGTCCCTTGAATGGCGGCGCCGGGAAAGAAACCAAGGGCCGTTTGTGGAAAACCCGTCGAATCACTCAGCCGGGAAACGAGGGGTCCTTGGGTCCTTTCAGCTGAGGGGACCAACCATTTCCGAGCCGCTGGAAGACGCCGTCCGCGGACTGCGCGAAGATCTCCTCGGGTCCGTTGCCGGCGCTGAGAGCAACCAAGCCTGGCCACGGGGCCAGCTTCTGGGGCTGGGGCGAGGTGAGGGAAAGCAGCTCCGGGGTGACATTCGCAGAGGCGGCGCCCTTCATCACCGCAACGGTCGTGTCGTTGACCCAGACGCCCTGGTTGGGGCTGTCACTGGCCTGCAGCGTGATCGGGGCCGTCAGTTCCTTGGGAGTCCCGTCCGCGCTGCGGATGATGCCTGTCACCTGGACCCGGGTGGAACCGTTTTGCTCGGAAATAACCAGCGCCCGGACGCCCTCGCGGGAGACGCGGAAATCCTTGACCGTACGGCCCGCAAGCCAGGAGGGAGCCAGTGTCACCGACGGCACGGAGGCAGCTTGCGCTATCCCGGTGGGACGGAAGGCAGTGAGCTCGGTGACCCCTTGCACTCCGGGTCCCGCGGTCCAGACCCAGTCATGCAGGCTGAACGACGGATGGGACAGCGTGCTCCGCGTGATCAGGGCCCTCGGGGGTTGCCCGGGAACCATGGAATACAGTGTGCTGCGGCTGCCGTCCAGGAAGGCCACCGACTGCGAAACCGGCGACTCTGCAGGCGACCGCGGCTTCAGGCCCGCAACGGACTGCATGTCAGGAAGCGGAGAAATCCTGTTGTTTTCGTAGCGCACCAACTCGTTGTTGCTGACGGCGATCTGGCGTGCCGGGGCATTCCTGTTTTGGACCGGCGGCAGCACCGTCCCATTATCTTCAACACGCACAAGGTCCTGATTGGCCCTTAGCTCCACATTGATGACATCCGGCTGGCTGCGGAACGTCAGGGCCAGCTGGGTCTGCATCCGGAGCCTGTCCTCGGTGGAGGCTTCGGTGAGTTCCTTGGCTGACAGGTCCACCTGGGCCGCTCCTGAGACCACCGGAACCGACTCCCGCGCCAGTTTCATGCCTGACGGGAAGGCACTGACCACGGCGCCCTTGAGGTAGGGCGCGGGGCCGGCGAGCAGGGCACTCGTCATCGACTTGACGGTCTTCTTCTTGATGAACCATCGCACATCAGGAACGGCGTAGGTGAAGGCGGGATCGTAGAAGTAGATCGGGTAGGCACCGTAAATGACCTTGAATGTCTCTTCGGGAATGGCGGTGCCGTCCGGAAGTTTGGAAATCCGCCATTCCCCGTCGACCTGGGTCAGTGTGACCGGGATGCTCTCCCTGGTTCCCGCCGGCATCTGGGTGGCGACGCCGTCGGAATCCACTGAATACGCAACGTCAAGTTCATAGTTGAAGACACCCTCGACGCCGGTCTTTACCACCTGCTCCGATCGGAACACCAGGGTCCGCTGGTCAGGCTTCCAAGCGACCGAAGAGGCCTGGGTGAGGTACTGCCGGGCCACCGCGTAGTCGTCCTCGTAGCCGCTGCCCGCAAGATAGAAATCCTCGATGACCGCTTCGGGACTTGAGCCCGTCCGGGGCGCCACCGGGAAAAATACCGGGGCATTCGGATTTCCCGCGCTCTCGTCGGTACTCTTCCCGACGGGTCCCGATCTCGGGATTTGGGCGCAGGACGTCGCAAACAGAAGCACGACGGCGAAAATGGTTGCCAGGATGCCCCTGCCACACAGTGCCCTGCCGCTCATGGCCTCTCCCTTGTGCCGGCTGCTTCGCGCGCCGACGTTTCGCCGGCCTGAACAGCTTCAATCACCTGCGCGGCTTCGTGGGGCTCGCCCGGATCAGCCGCTGCAGGCACGCTGTGTCCCAGCACGAGCACGGTGTGGTCGGTGGAAGAGGTCAGGCCAACCTCCGCCGGCTCAAGCTGAAGCGGCGACTTCGTGATCGTGTCGCCCTGCTTCAGGGGCAGGGTCAGCCGGAAGTTGGAGCCGGCGCCCTTACTGCCCCACGCCTGGAGCCAGCCATTGTGGAGTTTCGTGTCCTCCGTCGCGATGGACAGGCCCAGGCCACTGCCTCCCGTAGTCCGGGCCCGGGCGGGATCGGCGCGCCAGAAGCGGTCGAAGACCCGCGCCGCTTCAGCCGGACTCATGCCAATCCCGTGGTCCCTGACGGTGACAGCCACTGCGGTGCCGTTGGACGCCACCGAGATGTTGACCGGCTTTCCCTCCCCGTGTTCCAGGGCATTCAGCACAAGGTTCCGCAGAATGCGGTCGATGCGCCGGGCGTCCATTTCCACCACGATGCTTCCCTCCGGCGCATTGAGTGTCATGCCCGAACCGTACTCTTCGGCAACGGGAGCTACTCCCTCCATTACGTGGGCAATGAGCTGAACAATGTCTGTGGCTTCGGCGTCCAGCATGGCGACGCCGGCGTCGAACCGGGAGATCTCGAGCAGGTCCGCCAGCAGCGACTGGAACCGTTCCACCTGGTTGTACAGCAGCTCCGCGGACCTTTTGTTAATAGGGTCAAAATCGTGGCGGGCGTCGTACAACACCTCAGCTGCCATGCGCACGGTGGTCAGCGGGGTCCGGAGCTCATGGGAGACGTCGGAAACGAAGCGCTGCTGCATCTGTGACAGTGTTGCGAGCTGGGTGATCTGTTCCTGGAGGCTGGCCGCCATGTGGTTGAAGGACGCTCCCAAACGCGCCACTTCATCCTCACCCTTGACCACCATCCGCTCCTGCAGCTGTCCGGCGGCGAGTTTTTCGGACACTACCGCCGCATGGCTGACGGGGCTAACAACGTTCCGGGTGACGTACCACGCGATGGCGCCGATCATAAGGATCAGGGCTGCACCGCCAGCCCACAGGACGTTCTGGATCTCGTTCAGTGTCTGTTGCGCCGTGTTCAGATCGTAGATCAGATACAGCTCGTAGACGGTGCCGTTGAACGTCACCTTGTTGCCGACGGCGATACCCGGGCGGTCTTCCGTTCCCACCGGGAACTCTGTGGACGCCCAGAACTGCTCCTTGCCGGAATCCTGCACCGCGGCCCGGAGCTCTTTGGGAATGACACTGACCGTTAGCTGGTCAGATGCCCGGGACTCGACCCAGCGGTTGCGGGGCTTGGTTTGCTCGGGCATCGCCTCAAACACGTATCGGCGCTGGATCACCGAGCCCTTGCCCTCAACTGCATTCAGGGTGTCGTAGACAAGCGTGATCACGCTGGACTGGTCGGTGACCTGGGCGCCGTCGAACGTGTCCTGCACCTGCTTGACGTTGTAGCGGGTTTCGGACTCCGCCTGGGTCAGGCGTTCCTGGAAGAGGTTGTTGGCAATCTGGTTGGACAGGTACGCCCCGACGATCGCAAATGAACTCATCGAAAGCAGAAGTGTCGTCAGGACTGTCCTGAACTGCAGCGAACGCCGCCACCTTCGCTGCAAGGAGTACAGCAGGAACCGGATGCCGGGGAAAACCCTGTCCAGTCCGCTACGCACCAGGCGCGCAACCCGGAGTGAGACGATCAGTGCCCGCCGCCGCCAGATCCGGGCCTGCGACGGTAACCGGGCGAGGCTGGCTGCGAGGGCGTCAGTATGCTCCGGAGCCGGATGAGAATGGGGCTTCCGGGTACTGTCCGCGGCGGTCACTACGCCGTCAGTTTCAGCGGCGCCGGTGACATCGGAGCCGGTCCCCTCAAGGTCAGTCGCAGGGCGTCCCGGCGCCACGGAATCCGGCGCCTTGGCGCCGGTGCCGCTACCCTCCGGGGCGTCAGAGGGATTCTGGCCCTGGGGTTCAGGAACCTGCTTTATAGCCGACACCACGAACCGTCAATACTACTTCCGGTGCTTCCGGATCACGTTCAATCTTCGACCGCAGCCGCTGGACATGGACATTGACCAGCCGGGTATCCGCCGCATGGCGGTAACCCCAGACCTGCTCAAGGAGCAGTTCGCGGGTGAACACCTGCCAGGGCTTGCGGGCCAGGGCTACCAGAAGATCGAACTCCAGGGGCGTCAGGGAAATCCGTTCGCTGCCGCGGTTCACCGCGTGGCCTGCGACGTCAATCGTGATATCCGCGATGCGGAGCGTCTCCGGAGCCTTCTGGTCGCCGGGCCGGAGCCTCGCCCGGACACGGGCCACCAGTTCGGCGGGTTTGAAGGGCTTAGGCACGTAATCGTCGGCGCCGGACTCCAGGCCCCGGACGACGTCCGAGGTGTCCGACTTGGCAGTCAGCATGACGATGGGAACATCGGACTCCGCACGGATCTGCCGGCACACTTCGATACCGTCGGTCCCGGGGAGCATCAGATCCAGCAGCACAAGATCCGGCTTCGAGGAGCGAAAGACTTCCAAGGCCTGCCCGCCGTCCGCGCAAAAGACAGGCTCGAAGCCGTCATTGCGCAGGACAATGCCGATCATTTCAGCCAACGCCTCGTCATCATCAACTACCAGAATGCGTGCCTTCATAGTTATATATTCCCTTATTGCCCTTGCTTTGTCTTATTGACGGGATCCTCGGCATGGCGGCGGCGCAGGACCGCACATCGATTCCGTCCGGGGATGCGGGCAGCCGCTAGGATTCAGCCAGACAGATCCGCCCATCAGGAGGCCCCCGTGAACACGCCGATTTACGAACAGGCCATGGGCGCCGGCTTCGCCAAGTTGCAGCCGGAGCTGCAGGACTACTTTTCGCTGGCGCCCGGTTCAGGCCGCTATGGCGTGGGTGAAGGCATCTTCGATGTCGTGGGCTGCCGGCAACGCTGGCTGAGCCCACTGCTGCGGATCACATCCGGGGAGCAGGCATTTTTTCCCGAATACGGCGAGCGCGTGCCATTCCGGATAGAAAACCACGCGCACCTCGACCCGTTCGGCCGGTCCAGCCTGACAGCCCGGCGGCAGATATTCCTCCCCGGCCGCACCAGGATCTTCCAGGACACGACAAGCGTGCGCTCTCCGACCGCCCGCGGGGCGGCGGGACGGCCCCAGCTCGTGGATTATGTGGGCAGATATCGCCGGCTGGTCACCGACCTGAACCTCAGCGCCACGCCCGAGGGCAGGCTCCGGGGTATCTCCGATGCGTCCCGGCTGTTCCTGGGGCCGCTGCGCCTGCCGCTGCCGGCGTCGCTGGACGCAAAAGCATATGCCGAGCAATGGTGGGACGCTTCGGCGGGCCACTATGGCCGCCACCGGATCCAGGTGAAGGTCATCCAGCCCCAGATCGGCCTCGTCCTGGTCTACGCCGGAAGCTTCGACTACAGGCTCGAGTCCTATCCGGACGGCACTTCAGCGCCTGGATTCCTTCCACCGTACGCCGCGCCGGACCGGTGGGAGCAGCGGAGCTGACCGCCCGAGAAACCCTGCCGCGTTGCAGGTTCTGCCCGGTCCGGGTTTCTTGCCGGTCCGCGGTCAGTCCGGTTGCGGGTCAGTCCGGTGACGGGTTTAGCCCGGTTGCGGGTTCAGCCCAATGCGAGCTGGTTCAGGGCATCGGCCGCGTGCGTCAGCCGGGTGAGCACCGCTGAAGCACCCGACGGCGCGTACCCCTCAAGTCCCGCGGAAGGGGTGATCCGGAGCGTGCCCAGCGACGCCGCCGGCAGCCCAAGTTGCCGCCAAGGTCGCCACACCGCGTCTGCGACCTCCGCGGCCCTCGGCAATTCAGAGGCAGGGTTCTCCACTGCCAGGGCACCGGCCCAGAGCCGCTTGCCGGCTTCGACGGCCTCGGCCAGCTGTTCCCACTGGCGTGACGTCAGTGCCTTGAGCGGAACGGCTATCCCGTCGGCACCGGCGGCGAGAATCTGTTCAAACGGCGCCTCGATTTCCGGTACGGCAATGACAGTCTCGGCGGCGCCGGCGGCCCGGAGGGCATCCACCACTACCCGCCAAAGATCCGCCACCTCCTGGCCGGCGACGGAGCGCAGCGTCCGGTAACCACTGGACGTCGGAATGGTGCCGGCCAGTACCGACGCGATATCCGGTTCGTCCAGCTGAACTACGAGCCGTGCGCCCGGAACAGCGCTGGCCACGCGTCCAAGGTGCTCCCCCACGCCGGCAGCAAGGGAGGCTGCGATGTCGCGCCGTGCGCCATAGTCAATCAGGGCCCGCTCACCGTTGTGGAGGTGCAGTCCGGCGGCCAGGCTCAATGGGCCCACAAGCTGAACCTTGAATTCAGCCGCCGGGGTGTCCTCTGCCCCTGCAACATCCGCCTGCACGTTGATGTCCGTGGAGAGCGCCGACCTCGCCCGGGTGAGATCGCGACCGGGCCGGTCGACAATGCGCCAGCCGTAGGGCTGGACGTCCACCGCCATCTCCACGAGCAGGGACGCCGTGCGCCCTATGGCGTCGGCGCCGACGCCACGGTCCGGCAGTTCGGCGAGGAACGGAAGATGCGGGCTGCCCAGTTCGCCGCGGATGATGCGGGCGGCCTCAACCGGATCATGCCCCGGCCATGGGCCCAGCGCGGTGGCAGTCACCTGGAGCTGCTGCGCCTCTTCTGCTGCAGGCACGGCTTAGGCGTTGAGCGGTGTTGAGGGGCCGGAGACCGGGCCGGCCGGCCGGACGGCACCGGCCTGGCCGTTAGTACCCCGCGCGGCGGCATTGAGATGGTCCTCGGCGATCGCCTCATGGTGGCGGATCACCTCGCCGATAATGAAGTTCAGGAATTTTTCCGCGAAGGCAGGGTCAAGCTGGGCATCTTCCGCGAGCCGTCTCAGCCGTGCAATCTGCGCCGTTTCCCGGCCGGGGTCGCCCGCGGGAAGCCGGTGGGCCGCCTTGAGGAAGCCCACTTTCTGCGTCGCCTTGAACCGTTCCGCCAGGAGGTAGACGAGGGTTGCATCGATGTTGTCGATGCTGGACCGGATCGACAACAGCTCCGCCATCACTTCGGGATCCACGTGCCCGGCCAGCGAGCTCGCGGCGGGGTCGTAGGACTCAGTGTCAGGCAGATCATGGTTTAGCTCGGTCATGGTTCCAGTCTATGGGCAGAGCCGGGAACTCCGCCGGTGTTAAGCGCCCGCACCGGCCTCCGCCGGACGGAGAATGTAAGTGTTCCGCAACACACCGACGATGGAGGTTGGCATGAAGATCGCAGTTCTTGGCACGGGCATTGTGGGCAGAACCCTGGCAGGCAGACTGGTGGAGGTTGGGCACAGCGTCACGCTCGGTTCTCGGTCGGCCACGAACGAGGCAGCAGTGGAGTGGGCTGCCGGTGCCGGCCCGCTCGCGAAGGCCGCCACGTTCTTCGATGCAGCCGCGGATGGTGAGGTAGTTATCAACGCCACACCAGGCGCTGTGTCACTCGAAGTGCTCGCGGCCGCGAGCACCATGAACCTGGGCGGCAAGGTGCTGATCGACGTGGCCAATCCGCTGGACCATTCGGCGGGTTTCCCGCCGTCGCTCTCCATATCGAATACGGACAGCCTCGCGGAAACCATCCAAAGGGCGTTCCCGACGGCCAGGGTGGTCAAGGCCCTCAACACCATGCGCGCCGACGTCATGGTGGCCCCGGAGCGGCTGGCCGGCGGCGACCACGACGCCTTTCTGGCCGGCGACGACCCTGAAGCCAAGGAAGTGGTGGCGCGGCTGCTCGCGGAATTCGGTTGGCGGGCGGAACACATCAAGGATCTGGGACCCCTGGACGCCGCCCGCGGGATGGAAATGTGGCTGCCGCTGTGGCTCCGGATTTTTCTGACGCAGGGCAACAACAATGCGTTCAACATCAAGGTGGTCACCGGCTAAGGCACAAGGATGACCCCAGCAAGACAAAGCGTGCCCGCCCTCCGCTGTGGAGAGTGGGCACGCTTGCCAGTCCCTGACCGCCGGGCTAGATGCCCAGGAGGGTGCGGTGGTCTTCCCGCCGCTTCGCCTGCTCGGCAGGATCAGGCACGGGCAGCGAGGCGATGAGCCGCTTCGTGTAGTCGTGCCGCGGCGCACCCATGACGTCGTGGCCGATCCCCTGCTCAACCAGTTTGCCCTTGTACAGCACACCTACCCAGTGCGAGAGCATGTCCACCACTGCGAGGTCGTGGCTGATGAACAGTGCAGCGAACCCGAACTCCAGCTGGATTTCCTTGAACAGCTCCAGGACCTTCGCCTGCACCGAAACGTCCAGCGCAGACGTCGGCTCGTCAGCGATCAGCAGCTTCGGGTTGAGGATCAGGGCCCTGGCCAGCGATGCCCGCTGGCGCTGCCCGCCGGACAGCTCGTGCGGAAAGCGGTCAGCGTACGACGCCGGCAGCTGGACTGATTCGAGCAGCTCGCCAACGCGCTTGCGTGCCTGGGCCGGGGTTGGGTTTGTGTGGATGATGAGCGGTTCCGCCACGCAATCCCCGATGGTCAGTTGCGGATTGAACGATGCGGCCGGGTCCTGGAAGACGAACCCGATTTCCTTGCGCAGCGGCTTGAACGTCCGCTCCTTGAGGTTGAGCATCTCGTAGCCCAGCACGTTCAGGCTTCCGCCGGTGGTCCGGTTGAGGCCTGCGATGGCACGGCCGATGGTGGTCTTCCCCGAGCCGGATTCGCCCACAAGGCCAAAGACCTCCCCCTCGGAGACTGTGAAACTGACACCGTCCACAGCCTTGAAGGCAGGCGTACCCAGCCGGCCGGGGTACTCGATGGTCAGGTCCTTGGCCTCGACCAGGACCTTCCCGCCCTGGTGCGCCCGCTCAGTCATCCCTTCCGAAGCCGAGTTCCGGCCAAGGTGCGGGACGGCTGCCAGCAGCTTCTTCGTGTAGTCCTGCCGGGGTTCGGCGAACAGCGTCTTCGCCGGGGCTTCTTCGACGACGTCGCCCTGGTACATCACCACGACGCGGTCGGCGAGATCGGCGACGACCCCCATATTGTGCGTAATCAGCACGATGGCCGTTCCGTATTTGTCCCGAAGATCCCGCAGAAGCTCGAGGATTTCCGCCTGGACCGTGACGTCCAATGCAGTGGTGGGCTCATCCGCCACGATCAGTCCGGGATTCAGGGCCAGCGCTGCGGCAATGACCACGCGCTGCTTCTGCCCGCCGGAAAACTGGTGCGGGTAGTAGTTGACGCGGTTCTCCGGATCGGGGATCCCCACCTTGCGGAGGGCGTCGATGGCCCTGGTCTTGGCTTCCTTGGCGGATACCCGCTGCCCGCCGCCCGCGTGGGCACGGATGCCCTCTGCGATTTGCCAGCCCACGGTGAAGACGGGATTCAGGGCCGTGGACGGCTCCTGGAAGACCATCGCCACGTCACGTCCACGGATCTGCCTGAGTTTGGCCGCGCTGACGCTGATGACGTTGTTGCCGTTGATCAGCACCGCCCCGCCGCTCGTGGCCGTTTCCGGAAGCAGGCCGAGGATGGTCTTGGCGGTGACGGTTTTGCCGGAGCCGGATTCGCCCACGATGGCGAGGACCTCGCCGGCCTTCACCTCGAGGCTGACGTCCTTGACGGCGTATACGTCGCCGCCGTCGGTAGCGAAAGTGACCTTGAGATTCTCGATCTCAAGAACAGGGCTGCCGCTGGCCTCGTGCCGGTCGGACACTGAACCTATGTCGATGCTCAAAGTTATCTCACCTCTGCTTGCAGGGCCGCCTGGGCTACCGCTGTGGGGTCCGGTCCGCTGCCTTTGCCGCCGGCACTCTTGCGTCCGCGAAGACGTGGATCGTTCAGGTCGTTGATGCTCTCCCCCACCAGCGTGAGGCCAAGCACTGTCCACACAATTGCCAGACCGGGAAACACTCCCGTCCACCAGATGCCGGAAGTTGTGTCAGCAAGCGCCTTGTTGAGGTCGAAGCCCCATTCCGCGGCCGAGCTGGGCTCGATGCCGAACCCCAGGAAGCCAAGACCCGCCAGAGTCAGGATCGCCTCGGAGGCATTCAGGGTGAAGATCAGCGGCAGCGTCCTGGTGGCGTTGCGATAGATGTGTCGGCTCATGATGCGGACATTCGAAGCGCCCACCACTTTGGCCGATTCGACGAACGGTTCAGCCTTGAGGCGTATCGTCTCCGCCCTGATGACCCGGAAGTACTGCGGAATGAACACCACGGTGATTGAGATGGCCGCCGCCAGGACGCCCCCGAACAGGTTCGACTCGCCGCCGCTGATGACAATCGCCATGACAATGGCCACCAGGAGGGAGGGGAACGCGTAAATGGCGTCCGCGACGACCACAAGAATGCGGTCCAGCCAGCCGCCGAGGTAACCGCTCACCAGGCCCAGGATGACGCCGGCGAAGATGGACAGCACCACGGCCACGACGATCACGAAGATGGCAGTCTGCGAACCCCAAATGACGCGGGAGAACACGTCGTAACCGCCCACAGTCGTTCCCCACAGATGCTTGCCACCCGGCGGGTCCTGCGTGGGAAAGCTGCCGTCGTTGTCGGAGAGCTGGGCAAAGCCGTAGGGTGCCACGAGCGGCGCAAAGATCGCCGTGAGGAGGAACAGCCCGGTCAGGACGAGGCCGATGACGAGCATCGTGCGCTGCAGCCCCACGCTCTTGTTGAAGTGCGAAATGACAGGGAGCCTCTTGAACAGGGGCACACTGCGGTGGACGGTGGACGACACCGGAGTAGGTGTGCTCATGTCAGTACCTCACCCTGGGATCGATCAGCGCGGCCACGATGTCCACGATGAAGTTGGTGACGGCCACGATGACGGCCAGCAACACCACGATGCCCTGCACCGCCACGAAGTCGCGGGCGGTCAGGTAATTGGCCAATTGGAAGCCCAGGCCTTTCCACTCGAAGGTTTTTTCCGTGAGGACTGCCCCGCCAAGCATCACGGCGATCTGAAGGCCCATCACGGTGATGATCGGGATCAGCGCCGGCTTATAGGCGTGCTTGGTGACCAGCCTGAATTCGCTGACTCCGCGGGAACGCCCCGCCTCGATGTAGTCCTTGCCGAGAGTACCGATCACGTTCGTACGGACCAGCCGGAGGAAGATCCCGGCCGTCAGGAGCCCCAGGGCGAGCGCTGGCAGCACGGCGTGCGCCAGCACGTCTCCCAGTGCGGCCATGTTCCCGCTTCGGACCGCATCAAGCCAATAGATCCCGGTAGGCGCCTGGAGCGCTGTGAGCGATAGTTCGCTGGATGTCTTGGCACGCCCTGCAACAGGGAACCAGCCGAGCCAGACCGAGAAAGTGAGCTTGAAGAGAAGTCCCGAAAAGAAGACCGGTGTGGCGTAGCAGAGGATCGCGAACACGCGCAGCACGGCGTCGGGCATGTGGTCGCGGCGGTGCGCTGCAATCATGCCGAAAGGTATGCCGACCAGGAGCGCCACAATCAGGGCGTTGATCGTCAGTTCAAGCGTGGCCGAACCGTAGGTGGCGAGCATCTCCGTCACCTTGCGGTTGTCGGAGAGTGTGGTGCCGAAATTGCCGGTGATGAGCTGGGCGAGGTACTCGAAGTACTGCACCAGGAGGGGGCGGTCGTAGCCCGCGGCATGGATCCGCTCCTGCAGCTGTTCCGGTGGAAGCCGGCCGCCCATGGCTGCCGTAATGGGATCGCCGGTGATCCGCATCAGGAAAAACACCATGGTGACCAGGATGAAAATAGTTGGAAAGATCAGCAGGAACCTGATCATGATGTACTGGCCAAGTCCCCCGCCGGCCGATTTTTTCTTTGACGGCAGTAGGCCGTCGGCGTCGCTTGGCGGCGCCTCAATCAGAGTAGTCATTCTTACCTAAAGTTGACGTTTCCGGGGCACCGTGGCGCCCCGGATCTACTGTGCATCCAGCAGAAAAGGCGGGACGCCGGCTGGGCGTCCCGCCTCCTAAGCTGGACAGGATCTGATGGGGTCAGGTCCTACTTGGAGATCACGCCGAGACGCGTCTTGAACGACGGGTCAAGGGTTTGTTCCACGCCCTTGACATCCGCGCCGGCCACCATGAGCTGAGCGCCCTGCAGCAACGGCAACGTCGAAAGGTCCTTGGCGACGGCGGTCTGCGCGTCACCCAGAAGCTTTTCGCGCTCGGCTTTGTCAGCCGTGACCAGTTCCTTCTTGACGAGGTCGGTGACAGCCGGGTTCTCGTAGTGGTTCTTCAGGAAGTTGCCGGGGATAAAGAACGGCGTGAGGTAGTTGTCGGCGTCGGAATAGTCCGGGAACCAGCCAAGCTGGTAGACCGGGTAGGCATCCGCGGTGCGTGCCTTGGAGTAGGTGACCCACTCGGTTGACTGCAGGTCCACCTTGAACAGGCCGGACTTCTCCAGCTGTTCCTTGACCATGGCGTACTCGTCGCCGGAAGACTTACCGTAGTGGTCCGGGTTGTACTGCAGTTTGATGTTGACGGTGCCGGAAATACCGGCGTCGGCGAAGGCCTTCTTGGCCTTTTCAACATCCGGCTTGCCGTTGCCGTCACCGTACATTTCCTTGAGAGGCTGGGCTGCACCCGGCAGTCCATCCGGGACGACAGAGTACGCCGGCAGGTAAGTGCCCTTGTAGACCTGGGTGGCGATGGCGTCGCGGTCGACAATGTCGGCCATGGCCTGGCGTACTGCGAGCGCCTTCTTGGGATCCGCATCCGCGGACTTTGCACCGAACGGCATGGTGTCAAAGTTGAACACGATGTAGCGCAGCTCGCCGCCCGGGCCCTTGTGGACCTTGACCTTGGAATCCTTTTCCAGGTCGGCGGCGTCGGTGGCTGTGAGGCTGCGGCCGGCGACGTCGATGTTGCCCTGCTGCACATCCAGCTTCAGGTTGTTCGAGTCAGCGTAGTACTTGATGTTGGCGCCGTCATTGGCGGGTTTGCCGAGCAGGCCGTTGTAGTCCGGGTTGGCCTTGAGGCTGACAAGCTCATTCTTCTTGTAGCTCTCGATCGTGTACTGGCCCGCGAAGGGTTTGCCCTTGACGATGTCGTCGTCGCCCATGACTTTGTCTGCCGGAAAGACTTCCTCATCGATGATGGGGCCGGTGTTGGTACCGAGGACGCTCGGGAAGACCTGGTCGTTCGCCGCCTTAAGCGTGAAGACGACCGTGGAATCATCCTTGGCTGCCACCGATTTCAGATTCGAGAGCAGCGAAGCCGGCCCGTTGGGGTCCGCAATCTTGACAACGCGGTCGATGGAGAACTTGACGTCCGAAGAGGTTAGCGCGTGGCCGTTGGCAAACTTGAGGCCCGGCTTAAGCTTCACGGTGTATTCCGTGGGGCTCGTGAAGGAGGCGGACTCCGCGATGTCGGGGCTGGCCTCCGCTGATCCGGGCTTGGAGTTCATGAGGAACGGATAGATCTGGTTCATGACCATGAAGGAGCCGGCGTCATAGGAACCCGCAGGATCGAGAGTAACCACCTTGTCCGTGGTGCCGTACGTGATGGTGCCACCGCCAGCACTGCCGGTGGATGTTCCGCCGCCGCCGGAGGGGCCCGTGCAGGCAGTCAGTGCGAAAGCGGAAATGCCTGCGAACGCGATAGCGCCCTGCAAGGCTTTTTTGTTCATTGCCATCTGTGAACTTTCTGTTCGATGATTGCGCGCGCGGCCCGGCATGAATTGTGCGGGCGACACGCAGTCCTGATGCCTTGATTGAACCAGACGGTTGCCCGGTGAAACGTTGCATCCTGTGAGATGAGACACAAAATTTACCATAATTGGGTGGGTCAGGGTTCCGGACCTACTCATGGGTACGAAAAAACGGCCGGCGGAAATCCGCCGGCCGCTACATGGTCCGGAGTTGAGAGATCAATCCAGAGGGCGCGTTAGTTCAGCTCGGCGCGCTGCATCGAGCGCGCGGTGTCGATCGTGGCCTGGCCGAGAACCCGGCTGCCTTGGTACAGCACAACGGTCTGCCCGGGCGCGACGCCGCGCAGGGGCTCCGTCAGCGTAACCACGAGGCCGTCCCGAGAGAGGCCGCCGTCATCGGCAATCCGCTCTACCCGGCCCTTCGCAGGAACGGGGTCGCCGTGCGCGCGGACCTGGGCGTAGCAGTCGAATTCGGCACCGGTGTCCACTTCGCTGATGGGCAGCCCAGCCCAGGAGACCTTGATGCCGCGGATCTCATCGATGGCCAGGAGCGCCTCGGGTCCCACCACGACCTTGTTTTCCTTGGGCCGGATTTCCAGCACGAACCGGGGCTTGCCGTCGGCTGCCGGCGTGCCCAGCTTCAGACCGCGGCGCTGGCCGACCGTGAAGGCATTGGCCCCCGGGTGCTCGCCGACTTTGGACCCGGTTTCGTCAACGATGTCGCCGGTGGTCATCTCGATTTTCTCCGCGAGCCAGCCGGCCGTGTCGCCGTCGGGGATGAAGCAGATGTCGTGGCTGTCAGGCTTGTTGGCCACGGACAGTCCGCGCCTCTCCGCTTCGGCCCGCACCTCGGCCTTGGACGGGGTTTCCGCGAGCGGGAACATCGAGTGCTTGAGCTGTTCGTGCGTGAGCACACCAAGGACGTAGCTCTGGTCCTTGGCCCAGTCCGCGGCACGGTGTAGTTCACGGTTGCCGTCCGAGTCTTCGATGACCTTGGCGTAGTGGCCCGTGCACACGGCGTCGAAGCCCAGGGCGATTGCCTTTTCCAGGAGCGCGGCGAACTTGATGCGTTCGTTGCAGCGCATGCAGGGGTTGGGCGTCCGGCCGGCAGCGTATTCATCGATGAAGTCCTGGACCACATCCTCCTTGAACCGCTCGGAAAAGTCCCAGACGTAATAGGGGATCCCTAGGACATCGCACGCGCGCCAGGCGTCTCGGGAGTCCTCGATGGTGCAGCAGCCCCGGCTTCCCGTGCGCAGGGTGCCGGGCATCCGGGACAGCGCAAGATGAACCCCGACGACGTCGTGCCCCGCCTCAACGGCGCGGGCGGCGGCAACGGCGGAGTCAACTCCGCCGCTCATGGCTGCTAAAACTCGCATGTCGGCTTTCTGTAGGCTGTTCACGGCAATCCGGCCTTCAGGCCGGTGCAGCAAGTCAGGGTGGTGAACCCGCTGACACGCCGCTTGCCCGTCTATTCTACCGCCCGACGGAATCGGGGCTTGAATCGCCGTGGCGGCCCATCTTCTCCTGACGTCCGGGACCTTGACGGTTCCCGGCGTCCCTTCTAAAGTCAAAGGCAATGGTTTTAGAGCGCGGGCGCAGTGGCCCGCCGGACGAATCGAGCTGATCATGACCCCTGAGAGCATCATTATTGCGGGGGCGGGACTGGCCGGCGCCACAGCCGCCCGCACACTTCGCACTGAAGGATTCCAAGGCCAGATCACAATTGCCGGGGCGGAGTCCCATTACCCCTACATCAGACCGCCGCTTTCCAAGGAATACCTCTTGGGAAAAGCGGGGGAGGACGACGTGGAGGTGGTGCCGGAGAACTGGTATGCGGACAACAATGTCAGCCTGCGCCTCGGCGTTCCCGTCACCGAGGTTGATCCGGTCAGCCACACCGTCCGTTATGCGGACGGCGGATCGCAGCACTACGGTGCCTTGCTTCTCGCCACAGGGGCACTCCCCCGGCCCCTTCAGCTGCCGGGCACCGGACTCGACGGCGTCACCACCTTCCGGACGCTGGATGACAGCCGCCACCTGCGGGACCTGCTCGCGGACGGTGGCCGCAATGTTGTCCTGATCGGTTCGGGCTGGATTGGCATGGAGCTGGCAGCAGCGGCCAGCAGCTACGGGAACCACGTCACGCTTCTTGGGCTGGAGGCGGTTCCACTCGGCGGCGCCATTGGCCCTGAGCTGGGCCGGTTCTTCCGGGCCCTGCACGAGGGCAACGGCGTGCACTTCCGGCTGCCGGCGTCGGCACGTGAAATCACCGGGCACGCGGGCAAAGTCACCGGAGTGCTCACGGATTCGGGCGAGCAGCTGCCGGCGGACATCGTGGTCATCGCCGTCGGGGTCGTTCCGGACACCGCACTGGCCGGCGCGGCCGGCCTGGAGCTACGGAACGGCATTCTCACCGATGCGTCGCTGCGGACCAGCGCCCCCGACATCTTCGCTGCCGGCGATGTGGCCAATGCCCTGCATCCGTTCACGGGCGAGCACATCCGCAGTGAACACTGGGCCAACGCGCTCAACGGCGGCAAGGTCGCAGGAAAATCTATGCTCGGCCACGACGCCGCCCTGGACGTCATCCCGTACTTTTACACAGACCAGTTTGACGTCAGCATGGAGTATTCGGGCTTCCCGTCTCTTGCCGCAGGCGCCGCTCCCGTCCTCCGGGGGTCCCTGGAGTCGAAGGAGTTCGTCGCTTTCTGGCAACGGGAAGGACGCGTAGTGGCAGGCATGAGCGTCAACTGGCCACGGTCCAGCAAGCCAAGCGCGCAGAAGACCATCAAGGCCCTCATTTCCGCGCGCTCGGAGGTGGCTGCCGAAACGCTGGCCGACCCGGCGGTCCCGTTTGATCAGCTGATGCCGGACGCCTGACGGGCAACAGTGGCAGCGGTCTGGATGGATGACTCATGGCCGGCCATCCCGGCCTGCCGGGCGCGGGAGTAGGCTCCCGGCAGGGCAGCCAGGAGCGCGTCCACATCCGCTTCCGTCGACGGATGGCCGAGGGTAAAGCGCTGCGCACCGCGGGCGGTTTCCTCGTCCAACCCCATGGCCAGCAGGACATGGGACGGGCGTGGGACACCGGCGGTGCAGGCGGATCCGGTGGACGATTCCACGCCGGCAAGGTCAAGCAGGAAAAGCAGCGAATCCCCTTCGCAGCCTGGAAAAGTGAAGTGCGCGTTCCCGGGAAGCCGGCCCGCCCCGGGCGCTCCACGTAACACCGCCGCAGGAACGGCTTCGTGGACCCCCGCAATGAGCCTGTCCCTGAGGGCCGCTATCCGTGCTGATTCTTCGCGGAGATTCTTGGCTGCTGTGTCAGCGGCTGCCGCAAAGGCGGCGATCGACGCGGTGTCCAGGGTGCCCGAGCGGACGTCCCGTTCCTGGCCGCCGCCGTGCTGCACCGGGGTGAGCTTCACGGCGCGTCCCAGCATCAGGGCGCCGACGCCCACGGGGCCGCCGATCTTGTGCCCGGAAATGGACATGGCGTCGAGGCCGGAAGTTTTGAAATCCAAGGGCACGGAGCCGAAGGCCTGCACGGCGTCGGAGTGAACAGGCACCCCTGCGCGGTGGGAAAGCTCCACGACCCGCTGGATGGGCTGGACGGTGCCAACCTCGTTGTTGGCCCACATGACCGTCACGAGGGCAACCGACTGCGGATCGCGCAGGAGTTCGGCCTCAAACGCCTCAAGGTCCAGCACGCCGTCGGAATCCACCGGAAGCCAGGCGACCTCGGCACCTTCGTGGCGTTCCAGCCATTCCACGGTGTCCAGGACGGCATGATGCTCGACGGCGGAGCAGAGTATCCGCCGCCGGCCTGGGTCGTCGCTGCGCCTGGACCAATAGAGGCCCTTGACGGCGAGGTTGTCGGCCTCGGTGCCGCCCGAGGTGAAGATCACCTCAGACGGGTGCGCTCCAGCGGCTGCGGCGATGGTTTCGCGTGCATCCTCAACGGAACGCCGGGCGCGGCGTCCGGCACCGTGGAGGGACGACGGGTTTCCGGTCCGGGCCAGTTCGCGGGTCAGCGCGGCCAGAGCCTCGGCGGCAATGGGCGTGGTGGCGGCATGGTCCAGGTAAGCAGGCACAGGATCAATTCTACCCGCGGCCGTGCGGCACGTTCGGCCCTTCGGGCGCGAAAACAGCCCCTTACGGCCTGATCCTGGCACAGCAGCGTCCAGAGGTCCGATCCTCTTCCACCTTCTCCTCCGGCACACCGCAGGCGGAGGCGGCGCCACTGAGGAAGGCGCCGTTCATGGCGCAGACTACGTCCGCATGCCCGTCAGCGAGCCGGTGGAAGGGGCAGTTCATCAGCACAATGCCCCCCTGCCCGTCGGGCGTCGGCCGGTACCCGGTTTCGGTCAGCAGTTCCTCCAGGGAGGCCCCGCGCTCAGCCGAAGCACGGCCGCGGGAGTGGGCCGTGGCGACGAGTGCTTCGTGGGCGGAACCCTGGCCAGACATTGACGCCTCGATTGCGGACGCCATGAGCTCCCCGGCGAGGTCGTAACTCCGGTCCGGGACCGACACTCCGACTTCGTCAAGCGCCGGGCGGTACAGCTTGGCCGGGCGGCCCGAACCGGGGCCGGCCTTCCCGCCAAGCTTCCTGAATTCGACGGCGAGCAGGCCATCCCGCACCAAACGGTCCAGGTGAAAGGATGCCGTGCTGCGCGGCAGGTCGAGGGCGCCGGCTGCGTCGTCGCGCCCCACCGCTGAAGGCGATGAGGCGACGAACTCAAAAAGCCGCCGCCGGGTGGCATCACCCAGTGACGTGAGGGCGGCAAGCCGCGCTGCCCACGACAGCTTTGTGGTTGGTTCACGGGTCATGACTCAAGCGTATCTCTAAAAACAAGATCCGTTGCTTAAATGTCCACGCCGGGTCTAAAATCAAGTTATCTACTTTTAGAAGGAGCGTGTCATGAAAACCCCAGTGATGAAACCGTCTGCAAACGACGCCACAAGGACCGGAGCGTTGGCGCAGGACACTGCCCGGCAGGCCTTCCTGCTCCTGCGAACCGTCTTTACGGTGGCGCCGATCCTGTTTGGCCTGGACAAATTCTTCAACCTGCTCACGGACTGGACGGGCTACCTCGCCCCGGTCGCGACGTCGGTGGTCCCCGTGTCCGGGCAGACCTTCATGTACGTGGTGGGGATCATCGAAATTGTTGCAGGGGTGCTCGTGGCGTTCCGCCCACGGATCGGTTCGCTGGTGGTGGCTGCGTGGCTGCTGGGCATCATCGTGAACCTGCTCATTCTCGGCAACTTCTACGACGTCGCGCTGCGCGACTTCGGCTTGTTGGTGGGGGCCTTGGCGCTCAACCGGCTCGCTACGGCCGCCCGAAAGTAGCTTCGCCCCGGCCTCCGGTCCTCGGCGTAGCAAAGGTCCACGGCGTAACAAAGCATGGCGTGAACGCCCACAGCCCTGACCCGACAGCCTGAGACCCCTGACCGCGCTAGCGCATAGCTCACCACGCGCAGCACGGCAGGGGTCCGGCTGTTACTCGGCAGGCGGCACGACGGTGAGCCAGCGCGCGACGTCCGTCTTTGCGGCGGTGAGCGCTGACGCCGTCGGGCATGAGATGGCCACAAAAACGGATGAACCCGCCTTCCCGAATACCCTGGCCAGCACGGCACCGGTGGTGCCCTTGGATACAGCGGCACGCTCAAGGACGAGGACATCCACGGTCGGACCCTGCCTGCCCGGTTCTCCGCCCCAGCGAAGCGATGCCGGCGTCAGGTATTTCGGCAGGATGGTGGGATCGAGATAGGCGAAAAGCCCCTCTGTCGATTCCCTGTCGTTGCCTGCTACCAGCGGCCACTGATTGATCCGGACCTTGGCCGCGGCCAGGCAGCCGTCGGATTTCCGGTACTCACTGGCGGCTCCGGCGCCGTTCCCTGCCCGCCGCCAGCCCGGCGCGTCAGCCAGACCGTCGGACAACTGCACGGGAACGCCGCGGGCGAGCGTGGACCCTGCCGAGAAGGGCATGCTGCGCGCGGCGACGGCGCCGGCATCGTGACCCGGTGAGACCGTAGGGGTGGCGGGCTGGCGGGTGGCGGGTGCCGTGTCCGGGGCGGCCGGGTCCGGCACCCGCACGCTGCAGCCCCGAGAAACGCCGCGGCCACTACTGCAGCCACCACTACCCACGCCCGACGTTCTTGAGCCCTGCGCCCGGGAGCCAGTTGCCCCGGACCGGGGCGACGTCGGTCACGGCTTCTCAGACTGCCTCGCCGCAAAGCGCATAGCACCTCGGCCATCTCCACCTTCCAATTGTCGCCGGCACCCGGATGCGGCGTGCGGCTCGTCCCCCGCGCACTACGGGCCTTCGCAAAAGTCTAGACGGGGCCGCCCCTCCCTCTAAGTGCCGGGCCGTTGGGCGCAGCTCCATTGCCGCCGGGGCCGTTCGATGTGGACCCGGCCGCGTGGGCGCTCCATTGCCGCCGGGAACCTTGGACACAGGCACGGACGTTGTCTGACTAGTCCGGCATGGCCGGCCGATATGCTTGGCTGACCGGGCGGCGTGAGTGCGCTGGCAACATCAACCGAAGGACCGTGCTTGAGCGAGGGCAACAGCTCCCACTACGAGGTACTCCGCGTCCCCGTGACCGCAACGGACAGGGAGATCAAGGTGGCCTACCGCCGGGCGGCAAGGGCCTCGCATCCCGATCACGGCGGTGACGCCGCAACGTTCCGGCTAGTCACCCTGGCGTATGAAACCCTGATCGACCCCCGGCGGAGGGCGGCCTATGACCGCTCTTACGCCGGCGGACCCCGGCACCGGAACAGGGAAGGCGCGGACGAGGCACACTTTGATGCACCGGCGGCCGGAAGCCATGCCTCCGCGACGATCCACAGGCCGGGAACTCCCCGGAACACCTCGGGGGACGAGCCCATTTACGTGCCGCCCTTTGACACCCCAGGCGCCGTCCCACTTGTCCCGTTCGACGTGGCCAGCCGGCAGGTCCATGGGATGCCGAGAAAACGCGGCATCTTCGGCGCCGAAGCCCGGATCCAGCGCGAGCTGCGGACCGTTCAGCTCATCAGCCGGCAGGTTCTGCCTGCGATCCCGGCGGCACGGCTGATCAATGGCCTGCAGTCTCCCGCGGACAACAGCCACATCGATCACGCATTGCTCTCGGGCTACCGGCTTGCCCTGATCGGATCCATGCTCCTGCCCAAAGGCGCCTATGCCTGGGACGGCGGCACGCTTAACCACGGCGGCCGGTCAATCGCTCCCCCGCAGCTGACCCAGGTGGTCTGGGCAATGCAGGACATCTTCCCCGAACTGAACGTGACGGGGTGGACAGTGGTCCACAGCCCGGACGGCAACCTTCACGAACCCGTCATCGATCACCACCGCCGGTCCCGCGGCTCCTCCGATGTTGTTCAGGTGGTCAACGCAGCCGGTCTCGCCAGGGGCCTCAAGCAGTTCCTGGCCGGCGGGCCCGCGCCGAACACTGTCAACGTCCCGGTGCTTGCCAGGCTGCTCAGGGGGATGCACTGACCCGGCGCCGGCCCGGCATTTTCCCGGCATTAGGATGGAACGGTGTTCCGCATCCTCTTCCACACCCCTGAAATTCCCGGCAATACCGGCAACGCCATCCGGCTTGCCGCCATCACCGGCGCCGAACTACACCTCGTGGAGCCGCTGGGCTTCGATTTCTCGGATGCCAAGCTGCGCCGCGCCGGCCTGGACTATCACGATCTTGCAGTCGTGACAGTCCATCCGGACCTTGAGGCGGCCTGGACGGCCCTGCAGCCCGAACGCGTCTTCGCCTTCACCTCCGACGGCGAACTGTCCTACACCGACATTTCATACCTGCCGGGCGACGTCCTGCTGTTCGGCCCGGAGTCGGTTGGGCTGCCCGAGCATGTGAAGAACGATCCCCACGTGACGTCCCGGGTGCGGCTCCCCATGCTGCCCTCACTGCGGTCCTTGAACCTGGCGAACGCCGCCTCCATCGCCGTGTACGAAGCCTGGCGGCAGCACGGCTTCGCCGGCGCGCAACTCTGATCCGGGACCCTTCCCACGGGCGCACACCTGTTGTGCGGGTCATCCAGGTTTTTACCGGGCATTTTTACCTGTCACACCCATCCGCCGCACCTCCCGCACCGAATCACTCCTGAACACATTCCCCGGGCATGAGGAGCGGCAGGTGAAAACAGTACATTCGGGCCAACCGACCCTGCGTTTTGCCCAGCACGATGCTGCCGTATCCGGCGCAACTGCTCAGGGAGCGGCTCCCGGAGACCTATGCTTGACTGTGATGGAAACTCCCAACGCGCCGAACTTTGACGCCCCGGCACCGCCCGGCACCGCCGTCGATCTTAACCGCCAGTTGGCGGCCCTCCTGGAGCGCATAGCCGGCGGCGATCAGGCGTCCTTCGCCGAGTTCTACCGGCTGACCTCACGCCGGGTCTACGGCATGGCCCGGCGCGTCCTGATCGATCCGGAGCTCAGCGAGGACACGACGCAGGAGGTCTTTCTGCAGGTGTGGCAGATTGCCGGCAAGTTCGACGCTGCAAGCGGGAGCCCCCTGGCGTGGCTCATGACCATCTCGCACCGGCGTGCTGTGGACAAGGTGCGGTCCTCGCAGTCCTCCAGCGACCGCGAGGCCAAGTACGGCGCCAGCAGCCAGGACATCGACCACGATTCCGTGTCTGACGAGGTGGGCAGCCGGCTGGAGGCCGAAGCCGTGGTCCGGTGCCTTGACACACTGACTGAAACACAGCAGGAGTCCGTGCGGCTGGCCTATTACGGCGGGCTCACCTACCGCGAGGTCGCCGAAAAGCTGAATGCGGCCATACCGACCATCAAGTCCCGCATCCGCGACGGACTGATCCGATTGAAGACCTGTCTGGGGGTGAGTTGAAATGAACGAAACACATGATGCCAACGGGCGACAGCTGCCCCGGGCGTTCGCTGCCGACATTTCCACTGACCTGACCGCTGGCCGCGCCGTTGAACTTGCCGAGGTCTACGCCTTGGACGCCGTGACTGATGAAGAGCGTCAGGCCATCGAAGCCTACGTCAGGGCGGCTCCGGAGGCGGAACGGGCGTCCTTCCAGGAACGGGTTCGCCAGGCCAGGGAAACACTGGCCACGACATTCACCGTGGAGGAAGAACCTCCGGCAGATCTCTTTGAGCGCATAGTCGCCCAGCTTCCCGCGAAGCCTGCAGCGGAGCGCGCGGAAGCTCCGGCGGCAGAGCCGCCGGTTGAGGACGAGCTGCCGCTTGCGGACGAGCTTGCCGCTGCACGCGAACGCCGTGAAGTCCGACGCCGGTCCCCCGGTGTGCGGAACTGGCTGATCGGTGTCGCGGCTGCTGCAGTCATCGCCTTGGGCGGTGTGGGAGTCGGGGCCTACGTGGCCAACCAGAACGATCCGCTGAGGCAGGTCCTGGAGGCACAGGACGTTCGCCAGGCAACGGTGCATGTCAGTGGCGGCGGTACAGCGACAGTTTCCATATCGTCATCGACGGACGCCTTGGTGGTACGGATGAAGGACGTTCCCGCCCCTCCGCCTGGAAAGGTCTACCAGATGTGGCTGATTCCGAAGGACGGTTCCGCTCCTGTTTCCGAGGGCCTGATGGATGCTGAGGCCCTGTCAAAGCCTGCCGTCGTCAAGGGGATTGGCACGGCCGCCTCGCTCGGAATCACCGTGGAGCCTGCGGGGGGCTCCGCCTCGCCGACGCTTCCCACCGTGGCTGCTGCGCCGCTCAATACCTGAGCACACCAGAGCCTGGCCTACGACAGAAGCCGCGCAGGCCTTGCTCCCACCGATTGGTAGGAGCAAGGCCTGCGCGGCTTCGATTGTCCCGGCTGTGAAGCTAGATGATAAGGGACAACAGCATCACGAAGCTGAAGCCGACCACCGAGATCAGCGTCTCCATGACGGACCAGGTCTTGAAGGTCTGCCCGACGGTCAGCCCGAACAATTCCTTCACCAGCCAGAAGCCGGCGTCGTTGACGTGCGAGAGGAACAGGGATCCCGCACCGATGGCCAGGGCAAGCAGTGCCGCGTGGGTGGGGCTCAGCGAACTGGCCAGTGGAGCGACGATGCCGGCCGCCGTCACCGTTGCCACGGTGGCCGAACCGGTGGCGAGCCTGAGCGCAACGGCCACGATGAAGCCGAGGACCAGCACGGACATGTTGGTGCCTTCAGCCCACTTCTTGACCGCGTCCCCAACCCCTGCGCCGATCAGCGTCTGCTTGAAGCCGCCGCCCGCACCGACGATGAGGAGGATGGCCGCGATGGGTCCGAGGCTGGCGCCGATCTTGGCGGTAATCCTGTTGCCGGTGAAGCCCACGGCGTAGCCAAAGGTGAAGATGGCCAGGAGCACGGCCAGGGTCATGGCCACGAGGGGCTGGCCGACGAAGTCGAAGAAGGTCCGGATTCCGGGTGCCGTCTCGGGATCGGGCCAGACGATGTCCACCACTGCTTTGGCGAGCATGAGCACCACGGGAAAGATGATGCTCAGCAGGGTGACCAGGAACGTGGGCTGCCGCTTGACGCCCGTCGTGTCGGCTCCGTGTTCGGTGTCGATGCCGCCGGCCACCGCCGGCGCGCCTACGGGAACCCACTTGGCGGCAAGGCGCGAGAACAGCGGTCCGCAGATGATCACGGTGGGAATGGCCACCAGTAGGCCGAGGGCGAGCGTGGTGCCGAGCTCAGCTTTGACCGCGCTGATCGCGATGAGGGGTCCCGGGTGGGGCGGAACGAGGCCGTGCAGGACCGACAGGCCGGCAAGTGCCGGAATGGCGATGCGCATCAGCGGCATCCGGGAGCGCTGGGTGACAAGCACGACCACAGGAAGCAGCAGCACGAGGCCGATTTCGAAGAACATCGGCAGGCCGATGATCACGGCCACGAGGGTGATGGACCAGACCACCTTGTTCCCGCTTGCCTTTTCCAGCAGCGTATCCACCACGCGGTTGGCCCCGCCGGAGTCAGCCAGGAGCTTGCCGAGCATGGCGCCGAGCGCGATCAGCAGGCCGACCTCCCGGAGCACTCCGCCCACGCCTTCTTCGAAGTTGGTGATGATCTTGGGCAGCTCCACGCCGGACGCCAGGCCCACGAAGGCCGATCCCAGCACGAGCGCCAGGAACGGGTGCAGCTTGAGCTTGGCGATCAGCACCACGATCAGCGCGATGCCGATGCCCGCTACAACCAGCAGCTGGGTGTCGTGGCCTGTCCAGCCCTCGACGGCAGCGGGTAGCTGCGTTGCAATAAGAGAGTTCAAAATGAGTTCCTAGTTCTGATCCGGAGCGGCGGAGGCGGCTGTGAGATTCAGTCGTTCAATGATTTCCTGCGCTTCCTCGGCCGGAGTGGCCGAGACGCACAGGGAGATGTAGTTCTCATCCTCGGTGGGTTCTTCCAGCGCCTCGAATTGCGATTCGAGCAGCGCCGGCGGCATAAAGTGGCCGTGGCGAGAGGCCAGCCTGCCGGAGATGTTGTCCTTGCTGCCCTGAAGAAACACGAAAACGACGTTTTCGCCCCGAAGGACATCACGGTATCGCTTCTTGAGGGCTGAGCACGTAATAACGCCGGGGGTGCCGGCTTGGGTGTGCTGACGGATCCAGTCCGCTATGGTTTCCAGCCACGGCCAACGGTCGTCATCGGTGAGAGGTTGGCCGGCCTGCATCTTGGCCACGTTCGCTGCAGGGTGCAGGTCGTCGCCTTCCGCGAGGTCCCAGCCGAGCCTGCCGGACACAACGCCTGCCACTGTTGATTTGCCGGATCCTGAGACGCCCATGATCACCAGAACCGGCTGCTGTGCAGTCTTCGCCATCAAAGTCTGCCTTCCTGAATAAATATGATTTAAGCAGAGGCCAGCATATGACACGGGTTACAGTGTGGCAATCCTAGAACCCTGCAATCGTTCCCGGACCGTTGATTGTGACGACATGAAACGCCTCGGCGCTGCGTCCGTCCGGGAACCCGGCGCGCTGCGCGTTAACCCGCATTCCGTTCCGCACGGACGTTTCCATGGCCTCCACGTCCGGGTGCTGGCTAACGTGGACGTGGATCGCCTTGAGCTTGCTTTCCACGTGCGCGGTGACGTCCACGAAGTGGTTTTCCCGCTCGTCCGGCCCGGCGTAGAGCCACAGCCACGGTACTTTGTAGGCGGGCACCCCGGATTCGGCGAGTTCCGGATACGCGAAGGGGTTTTCAACCGCCGGATAGATGGAGCGCGTCACCGCTTCACCCACGGCCAGATGGTCCGGGTGGCTCTTCTGGATGCGGTTCCAGTTGCGCTCCGGATGCATGGAAAGCACGACGTCGGGCCGGATTTCGCGGATCAGCTTCACCACTCCCCACATCACCTGGTGGTTGGGTTCGAGAAACCCGTCCCGTTCATGGAGATAGTGGATGTCGGTGACACCGACGAGCGCTGCCGCACGTTGCTGCTCGGCGGCCCGCAGTGCGATGATTTCCGCCCGATGAGCCGGATCGAAGCCGCCGGCATCGCCGTCGGTCATGATGCAGTAGCTGACCTCGACGCCGGCCGCCGTCCAGGCGGCGATGGTGCCGGCGGCACCAAAATCGATGTCGTCCGGATGGGCAGCAAAACAGAGCACCCGCTCAACCCGGTGCTTGTCCGGGTTGAACGGGCTCTGTGCTGGTACAGCGTGTGCGGTCAAGGGCTCAGGCCTTGCGCTTCTTGATTTCTTCAGTCGCCTGCGGCAGAACCTGGAAAAGGTCCCCGATAATGCCGAAGTCCGCGATTTCAAAGACGGGAGACTCCGCATCCTTGTTCACGGCCACGATCACCTTCGCAGTCTGCATGCCGGCCTTCTGCTGGATGGCTCCGGAGATGCCGGCCGAGATGTAGAGCTGCGGGGATACGGTCTTGCCGGTCTGGCCAACCTGGGCGTCGTGGCTGATCCAGCCGGCGTCGGTGGCGGCACGGGATGCCCCCACTGCTGCGCCGAGGGCGTCAGCCAATTCCTCAACCGGGCTGAAGTCCCCGTCCAGTCCGCGGCCTCCGGCCACGACGATCCGTGCATCGGTGAGGTCCGGGCGCCCGCTGGCAACCTTCTGCTCGCGTGCTGTGATCCGGGCCGCTGTGGCGGCTGCATCGGCAGGGACCTCCACCGTCACCGTTTCCGGCGTGCCCGGCGCTGCCGCTGTTTCGGGGGTGACGCTGTTGGCCTTGACCGCCAGCACGCTGACCGGCGTGGTCGCTTTCGCTGCGGTGGTGTAGGAACCAGCCAGCACCGATTTGTGGGCGGTGCCGTCGGCGTCGACGGCGACGACGTCGGTAATGACGCCCGCGCTCAATCGGATCCCCAGCCGTGCCGCGATTTCCTTGCCCTCGGGCGAATTTTCAACCAGCACTGCGGTGGCGCCGGACTTGTCCGCCGCCGTCGCCACAAAAGCTGCTTTGGCGGCCACCAGGTAGTCATCCAGGTCGTCAGCCGACGGGCGGTAGACAGCGGCCGCACCGTAGGCACCCAAGGCGGCTGCGACGTCGTCGTGCAGTTCTCCGTTGAAAGCGACGGCGGTTTCCCCGAGGGACCGCGCGATGGTCAGGAGTTCAAGGCTGCTCTTCTTGAGAGCCTGGCCCGGGTTGTCAATGAATACGAGTACGTTTGCCATGTCTTGTGATCCCTCTTAGAGCAGCTTCTGGGCGGCCAGGAAGTCAACCAGCTTGATGCCGGCGTCGCCTTCGTCGGTGATGATAGTGCCAGCCGTGCGCGGCGGGCGTTCCTCAGCCGACGTCACCGTGGTCCAGGATCCGGCGTGGCCCACCTGGGAGGGATCGACTCCCACGTCGGCCAGCGAGAGCGTGGTGATGCTCTTGCGCTTGGCCGCAATGATGCCCTTGAAGTTGGGGTAGCGGGGCTCGTTGATCTGGTCCGTCACGGATACCACTGCCGGCAGCGCGGCCTCAACCGTTTCCGAGTGGGTGCCTGCGTCACGGCGTGCCGTGATGCGTCCTCCGTCGACATCCAGTGAGGACGCGAACGTCACCTGCGGAAGACCCAGGCGTTCTGCGAGCTGGGCCGGCACGAGGGACGTTTCACCGTCGGTGGAGGCCATGCCGGTCAGGACAAGGTCCACGGGGCTGTCGCCGCCGAGGTGCCGGACCGCCGCCGCGAGGGCGAGCGACGTGGCGGCCGCGTCCGAGCCGGCCAAGGCGTCATCCGTGAGGTGCACGCCCTCCGTCGCGCCGATCTGCAGCGACTTCTTGATGGCGTTGGCTGCACCGGCCGGCCCCATGCTGAGCGCGATGACCTTGTTGCCGGCCTTGCTGCCGCCACGGGCCTCGATCAGCTGCAGCGCGGCCTCCAGGGCGTATTCATCCAGTTCGGACAGAATGCTCTCGTCGCGGTCCGTCGTGTGGCCCTCGCCGCTGAGGTGCCGGTCGAACTGGGCGTCCGGCACATGCTTGACCAGGACGATGATCTTCAATGTCTCTTCCACTGTATTTACAGCAGCCTTCCATGCTTGTGGATAGCCAGCCGGGTGAGGTCATGGCCGCGGAACGCCCGGGGTACGGGTAGCTCCTAGCTAACCATATAGGGGCGGGCTGGTGCCGTCCCGTGTTAACCCCTGTGTCAGATCCGGCCCCCTGTGCAGACGAAGGCGCCGGGGCACTTCGACACAACCGGGGACGCCGACGGCGGGCCGCACCTCCCATGGTGGGGCCCGCCGTCGGCGGTACTGCTTTTTGACTGTCTACTGTTCTGCTGCGGCGCCGAGCGTCACGTCTAGCTGCTGCTCGCGGCCGTTCCGCTGAATGGTGACCTTCACCGAAGCACCGGCCGGCTGCTCCCGCACGGCGGCGGTCAACTGGTTCGGGTCGCTGATGGCGAGGTCGTTGAAGCGTGTAACGACGTCGCCCACCCTGATGCCTGCCTTGGCTGCCGCGGAACCCTGTTCCACCGTGGCGACGTCTGCGCCGACCGAGAATCCGGAGGAGGAAGTCGAGGCCGTCTTTTCCCTGACGCTGACGCCAAGCTGGCCGTGAGTCGCCTTGCCCTTATCGATGATCTCCTGGGCCACCCGCTTGGCGTGGTTGATCGGGATGCTGAAGCCCACACCGATGTTGCCCGTTCCGGTCGCCGCGGAGCTGCCGCCGGCCGAGGCGATGGCAACGTTGACACCAATCACCTCACCCTTGCTGTTCACCAGCGCACCGCCGGAGTTGCCCGGGTTGATGGCTGCGTCAGTCTGGATCACGTTGATGGCGATCGAGCCTTTGCCCGCGGAGCTTTGGCCTTGGCCCTGGCCCGGAGGTGCGAACTCGAAGCCCTGGTCGCCGCCCTGGGAACTGTCCTGGCCGCCCTTGGGCGCGGCCGACGACGCGACGCTGATGGTCCGGTTGAGGGTGGAGACGATGCCGTCCGTCACCGTCCCGGTGAGACCCAGCGGTGAGCCGATGGCCACTGCCGTGTCGCCGACATTCAGTTTGCCTGAATCACCGAGCGTGGCGGGAGTCAGCCCGGACGGGTTATCCACCTTGATGACGGCAAGGTCGGAAAGAGGGTCGGTTCCAACGATTTTGGCGGAAAGCACCCGGCCGTCGTTGGTGCGGATTTCAATGGCCGCACTTGCCGTTGCGCCGTCCAGGGTCACCACGTGTGTGTTGGTGAGAATGTGGCCCTGGTCGTCGAGGATGATGCCGGAGCCCGTGCCGCCTTCGCTGCCGCTCGTGGCTTTGATAGTGACAACGCTCGGTGATGCTTTGACGGCCGCGGCCGTGATGGCGTTGACGTCCTCTTGGTTGTTGACGATTACCGTTCCGGGCTGGCTGCCTGTGCTCGCCGCCGGCGCGGTTCCGGGGTCGAAGAGGTTGCCGGCTCCCACCGTTGCCACCCCGCCGCCAACGAGTCCGGCGGCAAGGATGCTGGCCACAAGGGTGCCCACGCCAAAGGTTGCCTTGCGCTTGGGGGCATTGGCCGGGTTGCCCTGAACGGCAGAGTGCGCACCGTGCTGGCCATACACCGGCTGATGCGGCTGACCGGGTCCGCCGGTGTGCTGGGGCGAATTCTCGTGCGCGGACGCGAACTGCTGAGTCGCAGGCCCGGACTGGTGCCCATAGAACGGGGCGTGCTGGGGATAGACGGGCCGCGGTCCGTTGAAGGACTCCGGCGGCGGATTGCCCTGGGCGTCCCCCCTATCCTCGGGACGGTCCAGCCTCATGGTGGGGTTCTCCCGGGCGCGCCAGGCACCGTCATCGGCGAGTCGTTCAGTGTCGTTGCCCGACCGCTCAGTGTGGCCGTTCGGCTGCTCAGGGGCTCGGTCCTGATAGCTCCCCAGCGGCTCAACATTCCCCGGCTGGCCGTCCCCCTGCTGGAGACCCTCCGGGGTGGCGGGCCGAACCGTAGGATCAGCGGGCCGCCCTGCAGGATCTCGATTCTCAGGCGCTGCCCCCGGTAGTGGGTTCTCAGTCATTGGACTTCCTTTCATCCTCGTCTGCCATTAACTATGGACGATGGGACTGAAACTAAAGCGAACGTTCGCTGGGAGGTTCCTGAACGTGCCCGCCGGCACCGGACGAGACCCGTCCACCTAGGATAAGAGCGCTTTTCGCTGGTGGCATATTCCCGGCCGTGGACTGCCCCCTTGGTGCACCATAGAATCAAGAAGAATTGCCACAGCGACCTGCGGCTTTACACCCGGCGTGGGGGCGCTGCTGCATTCTGAGACGGCTGTTTCATCCTGAATCAGTCGCAGGCGTGCTGAAGGGTTGCCATGCGGTCAATGTTGAAACGTGTTCTCGCCGTGATCGGCCTGACTGGAATGCTGGCGCTTCCTGCCGCAGCGGCTTGGGCTGAAGATCCGGTATCCATCCCGTCCGGCCAGAACATCGTGGATGATGCGAATGTCCTCGGCAGCCGAAAGGGCGAGGTCCAGGACGCCGTCCAGAAGCTGCTGAAGGACCACAAATACAACCTCTACGTGGTCACCGTGAAGTCCTTCGAGAATCCGGCCGACCCCAAAGCGTGGGGGCAGGCGGTCGCCACCGAGAAGGGCATGGGCAGGGCAGACGTTCTGCTCGCTATCTCGACAGCGGGCCAGTACTACTTCGCCCCGAACTCGGCAAGTGCCATCGCGTCCAAGACGTCGAACATCACGCAGAACGCCATCGTTGCAAACCTCGCCGGAGGCAAGAGGGACTACGCACAGGCCGCCATTGATACTGCGTCAGCCGTTGGCGATGCGGCTGGCGGCGGGAGCGGCACTGTTTCCTCCGGCGGCGCCGGTGCTGCGGTTCTCGTTGGCGCCGGTGTTGTGGCCGCCGGCGGTGCAGGAACCTATCTCTACCTCCGGAACCGGCGGAAGAAGGCCCAGGCGTCCAGCGCCAGCTATGGACCGCAGGGCGCCGAGCTTGATCCGCTCGCTTCGCTGAGTGTCGAGGAGCTGCGCCGCAAGAGCGGCTCGCTGCTCATTGAGGCCGACGACGCCATCAAGTCCAGCGAGCAGGAACTTGGGTTTGCGCAGGCCCAATACGGCGACGCCGCCGTCGGGAATTTCACCAAGGCGCTTGAGGAAGCGAAGGCCCACATGTCCGAGTCGTTCAAGCTGCAGCAGCAGCTGGACGACCATATCCCGGACACAGAAGAGCAGCAACGCAGCTGGCTGGGCGAGATCATCCGCCGCTCCGAAGCCGCCCTCGCTTCCCTGCAGGAACAGAAAGCGGACTTCGACTCGCTCCGCGAACTCGAAAAGAACGCGCCCCAGGCGCTGGCCGCCGTGAATTCCGGGGCGGTCGAGGCCGACGCGAAAATCGCCAAGGCGGAACAGACGCTGGCGGACCTGCGCGGCAAGTACGCCGACAGCGCGCTTGTCCAGGTATCGGACAACATCGCGCAGGCCAAGGAGCGCCTCGCGTTCGTGCAGAATGCCGGCGCGACTGCCCGCGAAAAGCTGGCGGCCGGTGAAGGAAGCCTTGCCGCCGTGGCCGTCCGCGCCGCAGAGGAGAGCCTGCACCAGACCAACGTCCTCCTGGACGCCATCTCCAAGGTTGCCGGCAGCCTGGACGAGGCCCGGAACGGGCTCGAAGCCGCCGTCGTGGATACCGCCCAGGACCTGGCTCAGGCGAAGGCCATCATCCAGTCCGGCGCCCATCCCGAGCTTGCCGGGCCGGTGGCCGCGGTTGAAGCGGCCCTCGGCCAGGTGAAGGGCGAAATCCAGGCCGGCAAGATCGATCCGATCGCCACGCTCGAGCGTGTGGAATCAGCCCACCAGTCCCTTGACCGTTCCCTCAGCGGCATCCGTGACCAGCAGGAGCAGGCCCGCCGGGCGCAGGCTTCACTGCAGCAGACCATCATGTCCGCGCAGGCACAGATCAGCGCCACCTCGGATTACATCACCGCGAGGCGTGGCGGCGTCGGCACTGAAGCGCGGACCCGCCTGGCCGAGGCGCAGCGCAACCTGGACTATGCGCTGTCTATCTCCCGGAACGACCCTGTCACGGCGCTGACCTACGCCCAGCAGGCCCACGCGCTGGCCGCCCAGGCCGCCCAGTTGGCCCAGTCCGACGTCGACAGCTTCGGCGGTTACGCGAACCAGGGCTATGGCCGTGGCGGCATGTTCGGCGGCGGCGGCGGAGGCGGCGGCCTTGGCGGTGCCATCCTCGGCGGCATCCTCATCAACTCCATCCTCAACGGGGGCAGTGGGGGCGGCTGGGGCGGCGGCCATGGTGACGGCGGCGGCTGGGGTGGGGACTCCGGCGGCGGCGACTTCGGCGGCGGGGACTTTGGCGGCGGCGACTTCGGCGGCGGCGACTTCGGCGGCGGTGATTCCGGCAGTTTCTAGCCGGCAAGACTAGCGCTGGCGCGACAATGCAGCCGGCGGGTAGAAGCGGTACATCAACTGTTCACTGGATTCAGTGGGAAACACTGAGCAGGACGAAAGGTAACACCATGAAGCAGTCCATTTTCGGCCGCATGGCGCAGCTGGCAAAAGCAAACATCAATTCGCTGCTGGACCAGGCCGAGGATCCGCAGAAGATGCTGGACCAGATGGTCCGCGATTACACCAACAACATCGCCGAGGCCGAAGCCGCGGTTGCCCAGACCATCGGAAACCTGCGCATGCTCCAGGACGACTACAACGAGGACATCAAAAACGCGCACGACTGGGGAAACAAGGCACTGGCCGCGTCTCGCAAAGCCGACGACTACCGCAGCGGCGGCAACGCGGCCGACGCCCAGAAATTCGACAACCTGGCAAAGGTCGCCCTGCAGCGCCAGATGTCCTCGGAAAACGAGGCCCGGGCCGCTGAGCCCAATATCGCATCACAGTCCGAGGTGGTGGACAGGCTCAAGACCGGTCTGGACCAGATGAAGGGGAAGCTGAACCAGCTCACCAGCAAGCGCAACGAGCTTGTGGCCCGTTCCAAGACCGCCGCCGCGCAGTCCCAGGTCCATGACGCGCTCAAGAGCATCGACTTCATGGATCCCACCAGTGAAGTCGGCCGGTTCGAAGAGAAGATCCGCCGTGAAGAAGCAAAGGTGCGTGGCCAGCAGGAACTCGCGGCCTCCAGCCTGGACGCCCAGTTCAACCAGCTCGAGGATCTCGGCGAGCAGACGGAGATTGACGCACGGCTGGCAGCGCTGAAGTCAGGCAACGCCAAGCCGGCAATCGGGGCGTCGGGATCGGCCGCTACCGGCTCGACCGTCGACGAGGCTGACTTCGACAAGCTGTAAAGATGCCGGCCCTGGGCGCATAACCCCGGGCGCTCTTATCGCCAGCCTGGCAAGGCCGGGGTCCGCTGGACCCCGGCCTTGTTCGTTTCCGCGGCGTGTAGCGTGGAGCCATGGCTTCAACGATTGTCTGGCTGCGCGATGACCTTCGTCTCGACGATAACCCTGCCCTCGCCGTGGCGGCATCGTCGCCGGAAAAGATGACCGTGGTCTACGTCCTGGACGAGGCCTCCCCCGGCATCCGCCCGCTCGGCGGTGCGGCCAGATGGTGGCTCCACCATTCATTGAGCGCCCTTTCGGCGGAGCTTGAGTCGAAAGGGTCGCGGCTGCTGCTCCGGCGCGGTGCCGCCGCACCGGCAATCCGGGAACTGGCCAACGAGACCGCGGCGGGCACCATCTTGTGGAACCGGCGCTACGGGCTTCCAGAGCGCACGCTGGACGCGGGCCTCAAGGAATGGGCCACCGGCGAGGGCATCGAGGCCACCAGCTTCCAGGCGAACCTCCTCTTCGAACCGTGGACTGTCCGGACGGGCTCGGGCGGACCGTACAAGGTGTTCACGCCGTTCTGGCGTTCCTGCCTGGCCGGCGCCGAGCCCCGGTTGCCAGTTGACGCCCCACAGCGCCTCCCGGAGCCGGCAGCCGGCCCGTCCGGTGCCCCGCCGGCCGGCGACAGCCTCGATTCCTGGGGGCTGCTCCCCCACCGGCCGGATTGGAGCGGCGGGCTCGCGGACACGTGGGCTCCCGGCGAACAGGGGGCCAGCCAACGGCTTGAGGATTTCCTGGACGGGCCCGTGGAGGAATACGGCACCGGCCGGGACGTTCCCGGCGTGGAAGGCACCAGCCGGCTCTCCCCGCATCTTCGCTTCGGCGAAATCAGCCCGTTCCGAATCTGGCATGCGCTCCGCGAACGATTCCCCCGGAACGCTCCTGCCGACGTCGGCATCTTTCGAAGCGAGCTTGGCTGGCGTGAATTCTGCTGGCAGCTCCTGTACGAAAACCCGGAGCTGGCCACCGAAAATTACCGTCGCGAGTTTGACCGTTTCCCCTGGCAGACGCCGTCGGACGCCGAACTCGAGGCGTGGCAACAAGGGCGCACGGGGTATCCGCTCGTGGATGCCGGGATGCGGCAGCTCTGGCAGACGGGATGGATGCACAATCGGGTGCGCATGGCAGCGGCATCGTTCCTGGTGAAGAATCTGCTGGCCGACTGGCGCCTGGGCGAGGCATGGTTCTGGGACACCCTTGTGGACGCCGACGCCGCGAGCAATCCCGCCAACTGGCAGTGGGTGGCCGGCTCCGGAGCGGACGCCTCGCCGTACTTCCGGATTTTCAATCCGGTGACGCAAAGCAAGAAATTCGACGCCGGGGGGCGGTACCTCCGGGGCTATATCCCGGAGCTCTCGGGCCTGGACGATAAAAGGATCCACGAACCGTGGAAGGACCCCGAAGCGGCGTCCGGCTATCCCGAGCCCCTCGTCGGGCTGCAGGAGTCCCGCGAACGTGCGCTGGACACCTACCAGCGGCTCAAAGCGCTGTGAGCCGCTGGGGCAGCCGCCGCTTCAGCGGCTGCTGACCTTGCCCATGAGGGAGGCGATGGGCCGCAGGAAGAGCGGTCGCGCCAGGAACCATGCTGCCACCATCACGGCGACTGAGGCTGCGAAGATGCCGAACCCGACCCAGCTGACGTCGTCGCTGCCGCCATACATGTGGTTGAGGTTCCGGAGCGCGCCGGTGGCCAGGACCAGGAACACGTGCACCACGATGAAGGCCACAAAGTAGATCATCACCGGGAAATGGATCGCACGGGCGACCTCAATCGGATACGCCTTGTTGAGGGCGGTGGCCTTTTTCGGCCAGGCGGATGACGTCCTCAACCCGGAAATGAAGGCCAAGGGTGCGGCGATGAAGACAGTCACGAAGTAGGTCAGGAGCTGCAGGGCGTTGTAGTTGACCCAGCCGTTCTCAGTGGGCCAGCTCAGTGATGCGTACTGCAACGCGGCCGAGAGCGCATTGGGGAACACATCCCAGCTGGTGGGCACGATCCGCATCCATTGCCCGGTGGCGAACAGCAAAACAGCGAATACGAGCCCGTTCAGGATCCACAGGGCATCAAGCGTGAGGTGGAACCAGAGTTCAAGGCTGATTTTGGTGGGGGCGTTCCTGGTTCGGATGATCCCCTTGTTGTTCCGTGTCCAGTAGCCGCTGGGGCGCGTCGTGGTCCGGACCTGCCACCCCGTCCGGATGATGAGCAGGAGGAAGAAGGCGTTCAGGAAATGCTGCCATGCCAGCCAGGCCGGAAAGCCCACCGGCGCTCCGGCGGGGAGTTCAGAGTGTCCGGGGTAGTCCGCCATGAAGGACCGGACGCCCGACAAGCCCGTGACCCACTTCGCGAGCAGCACCACCAGCACTATGGCCACCAGCGCCGCAGGCACTGCCCAGTAGAGCCGGGACCGCTTGCCTTCGGACGTGCCGGACTTGTTCTTGGTTGTGGACATCGAACTACATTCCTCTCGAGAATGACTGACCAGTGCGGGGCCGTGTGCCGGCCTGGATTTCCGGGCCCTGCGAAAGAGAATACTAGGAACCGCTGGCCCTTGGGCAAAACGAACGGGCAAAGCAAGAGGCCCCGACCGGCCAATCGCCGGTCAGGGCCTCTCTTCTGGTTGCGGGGACAGGATTTGAACCTGTGACCTCTGGGTTATGAGCCCAGCGAGCTACCGAACTGCTCCACCCCGCGTCGCTTGATCAACACTACCCTACTTTTGGTGCCGCACTTTCCACCCCGCTCGTCGGGTGCAAACGAAACCTGTGGAGACAGCAAAAGGCCCGGACTACCTTGCGGTGATCCGGGCCTTTCCTCAGTTGCGGGGACAGGATTTGAACCTGTGACCTCTGGGTTATGAGCCCAGCGAGCTACCGAACTGCTCCACCCCGCGTCGCAAGAACAACTCTACCGTTCGGTGAACGGGAGGCCAAATCGAGGCGACGTGATCTGCGTCTCGGCGCGGCCTCATTGGTGGCAGCACAGCAAAAGGGCCGGCCCCGGCCTCCTTGCGGAAGCACGGGACCGGCCCTGTCACTGTCAGTGCGTCAGCTGCTCGGCGTAGGCGTCGGCGTGGCCGAGGGGGTGGTCGGCGTGCCGGCCGTTCCGGTGGCGCCGATCTTCGCCTCGGCGTCGAGCGCCTTCTTCAAGGCGGCCGCCAGCTTCTTCTGCTGTTCGCCGTAGGCTGCGAAGTCCCCCTTGGCCAAGGCGTCCTGGCCGGCCTTGATGGCTGCGTTCGCCTCGTCCAGGGCAGCCTTCAGTGCAGCCTTGGCATCCGTTCCGCCTGCCGGAGGAGGCGTGGTGCCGCCCGGCGGCGCGGGCGTCTGCCCGTTGTTGTCCTTGTCTCCGGCCGTCGCCCCGGAATTGCCGCCGAACAACTGGTTCAGGGCGGCATCCAAGGTGGGCGCGAAGCCGATCTTGTCACCAAAGGCCACCAGCACCCGCTGCAGCGTCGGGTAGGAAGTCTCACCCGTGGACTTGAGATACACGGGCTGGATGTACAGCATGCCGCCGCCCGCAGGCAGCGTCAGCAGGTTGCCGTTCAGCACGTCAGAGGCACCCTGCCGCAGCAGGTTTAGTGCCTGCGACACCGTGGGATCAGAGTTGAACTTGTTCTGTGCCTGGCCCGGGCCCGGAACCTGGGCCTCCGGCGGAACCTGCAGGAGCCTCAGCTCACCGTAGGAACCAGCCTTGACACCCTTCTTGTTCCCCGCGTCCGAATCCGCGGCGAGGAAGCCGTAGAGGACGTTGCGGGCATTCCCGTCCACCACCTGCGGAATGTAGCCCGACGTCAACTGGAAGGCCGGTTTCTTCTGGTCGGGCATCTGCAGGGACATGTAGAACGGCGGCTGCTTGACCGCATCCGAAACCGTAGGATCGTTCGGAACGCTCCAGGCGTCGTCGTTCTTGTAGAAGCTGACCGGGTCCGTCACGTGATAGCGCCCCAGCAGCTCCCGCTGGACCTTGAACAAGTCCTCCGGGTAGCGCACGTGGCTCATGACCTGCGCCGACATCTCCGAGTAGGGCTTAAGGGACGTCGGGAAGACCTTCTGCCAGGCCTTGAGAAGGGGGTCCTGGTCGTCCCAGGCGTACAGGGTGACCGAACCGTCATACGCATCCACGGTGGCCTTGACCGAGTTGCGGATGTAATTCACGGAGCTGTTGGGCAGAGCCACGTTGCGGCCGGTCGTCGTCTGCGAATCCGTGGTGGCGTCCGAGAGCTGCTCCTGCTGCGAGTACGGGTAATACTGGCTGGTGGTGTAGCCGTCAACAATCCACTTGACCCGGCCGTCAACGACGGCGGGATAGGCGTTGCCGTCCACGGTCAGGTAAGGCGCCACCTTCTGTACCCGTTCGCGGGGATTGCGTTCGTAAAGGATCTGCGACGCATCGTTCACGCCGTCCGACAGCAGCAGATCTGAGGACTGGAACTTGATCGAGTAGAGCACGCGGTTGAGGAAGCTGCCGACGTTCGGGCCGCCGCTGCCGGTGAACGTGTACTGGGTCTCGCCGCCGTCCTTGGAGGCAGGACGGTCCTGCTCGCGGTGCGCCGCGCCCTGCGGCGCTCCGACAATTGAATACTCCGGCGAATCCTCGCCAAAGTAGATCCGCGGCTCGTAAGTCTTGTCAGTACCGAGCACGCCGGTCGAGGGGATGCCGGACTGCAGGAACTCCGGTTTGCCGTCAGCCGTGAATTTGTTGCCTTTCGCGGCAACCACGCCGTAACCGTGGGTGTACACCACGTGCCTGTTCAGCCAGGACTGCTGATCGGCGCTGAGCCCATCCGGGTTGAGTTCGCGAACAGCAATGACGGTGTCCTGCATCTTCCCGTTGACCTCGTACCGGTCCACGTTCAACGCTTTGGGGAACTGGTAGTACGGGCGGAACTGCTCAAGCTGGGAGAAGGCGTCGGATATCAGGTTCGGGTCCAGAAGCCGGATGTTAGCAGTGGTCTGCGCGTCCGGCGCCAACGCTCCTGCGGTGGTGGTTGTTGTGGCGTTGTAGCGTTCAACCTTGACCTGGTCGAGTCCATAGGCGGCACGCGTCATGCCGATATTGCGTTCGATGTATTTCTTTTCCAGGGTCTGCTCCGACGGCCGGACCTGGAACTGCTGGATGACCCAGGGGTAGACGCCGCCGGCGAGGATGGACGTGATCACCAGCATGGCCGTGCCGATGAGGGGCAGCCGCCACTTGCCGATGACTGCCGCAACAATGTACAGGATCGCTACCAGGATCGCGGCAACGGCCAGGATCGCCTTCGTTGGAATGACGGCACTGACGTCCGTATACAGCGCACCGGCCCACCTGCCGCCGCTGTTCTGCACCGCAGCGAAGCGGTCCAGCCAGAAGTTGATGCCGAGGAGGATCAGGAATGAGGCGCCCGTCACGGCGAGGTGGATCTGTGCAGCGCGGCTCGTGAAAATACCGCGTTCCAGAATCCGGATGCTGCCGTACAGGTAGTGCGTGAGGATGCCCGCGATGCCGGCAACGACGGCCACACTGATGAGGAACCCCACGACGAAGCCCAGGAACGGCAGCGTCATGAGGTAGAAGCCGATGTCGAGTCCGAACTCGGGGTCATTCTGGCCGAACGGTTCCTGGTTGAAGAACAGCAGGACTTTCTGCCATTGGCTGGAGGCCGCGCTGCCGGCGAAGAGCCCGAACAGCACCGGAAGGCCGATCATGACCACCCGGCGCACGGGTTCGAGCTGGGCCTGGTACCGGTTCAGGTTGTCCCTGATCTCGGAGTCGGGGGCGTACACAGGACGCGCGTGGTAGGCGATCCGGATGGCGTAGAACACGCCGGCGAACATGATGGCGAAGCCAGCCGCAAAGATGCTGATCCGCGCCAGGTTTTCCGTCAGGAACACTTCAAAGAACCCCAGCTGCTGGTACCAGAGGACGTCCGTCCAGACATTGGCGAAGAAGATGAATCCGACGACAACCAGTGCTACGACAATGAGCGTCGGCGTCAAGGCACCGCGCCTTGGCTGGAGTCTTCCGGGCGGGGTGGGGCTGGCAGGACGGGACAAACTCTGTACCTCATAGCTTTGTCAGTTGCTGATGATATTTGAAGTTTTCATGGGACAACATGCATCGCGCACTGCGCGCTGGGCGCCATGCACGTGTCAGCTTGCGCGGCCCGCCACACACCCTGGCGACGGCTGTCATTAGTGCCACGAGTGGCGCCGGGCCTTAGTTCCTCCATTTAGTCTAGTTGTTTGCGCAGGTGGGAAGGCCCGATGTGTCCGCGCCTCTTGCCGTCAACTCCACCGCCCGCTTCGCCTCGTCCAGGTTCTCGACCTTGACCACCTGCAGACCGTCCGGAATGTGCCCTGTGACCTCGGCGCAGTTTGCGGCCGGGGCGAGGAACATGGTGGCGCCGTCGGCCCGGGCGCCGTGCATCTTGACAGCGATTCCTCCAATGGGACCCACTGCGCCGTCCGGGCTGATGGTGCCGGTGCCGGCAATGTGTTTCCCGCCCGTGAGATCACCGGGAGTCACGGTGTCGATGATCCCCAGCGCAAACATCATGCCGGCGCTTGGTCCACCGACCTTGTCCAGTGAAATCTTTACGTCGAACGGGAACATGAAGCGGTATTTGAGCAGCACGCCGAGGATGAACCTGCCGGAATCGCTTCGGGTGGGGGTTATTGTTTCCGAGACGGGCTTTCCCGAGCGGTCCACGACGACAGTGGCCGGCCGGCCCTTTCCGGCAGCCAGTTCCTCCTGGACGACAACCAGCGATGTAATGGGTTTGCCGTTGATCGAGGTAAAGACATCCCCGGATTTCAGTTTTCCCTGGGAGGCGGAACCCTCTGAAAGCTCGGCGACCTCAAGTTTCTGCCCGAAGGGTATGTTGAGTTCCTTCAGTGCCGAAGCCACCGCGTTTTCCTGCGACGTGGTCATGGCCACGGCGCTCTCCTGCTGTGACTGCTCCTTCGTCACGCCCGTCGGAAATATCAGTTCCTGCGGATAAACGGCCTTTGAACCATCGAGCCACGCAGAGAACGCCTCAAAAACACTGACCGGCCCGTTGGGACCGCCGTCGACATAGACGGTGGTGAGATTGAGGTTTCCCTTCGCCGGATAGGTCTCCCGCCCGGTGACGCTGATGACAGGCTTACCGTTGTCCTTGCCCAGCGTGTTAAACGTGGGTCCGGGCGACTCCACTACGTACGGGACCGGCAGGACGGCGGCCGTAACGCCGAGGCCGAGGGCGAGAAGCCCCGACAGCATCATGGCGGACACCCGGGGATCGCGCGCCCTGGAATGGCGGGAGCCGCGGGCGCCCGCCGGTTCGCCACCGGCAGCGGGAGCAGCGGACTCCTCTGAGGGCTGATCGCCCTTGGTTATCGTCACTGAAGAACCTCTCCGCACCGCCGTCGTCCAACGCGGCACTGTGGCTGCACCAAGCGAACGGCCGGGTGCAGCCTGCAAACATTCCGACTCCTAACACTACGCGTCCGGGCGCGGCGAAAGCTCTTTGCCTACAGCGAACGGACGCCCTTTCGGCAGACAGCCGCTCTCGCACAGGGGTAGCGTGAAGTTGATCAATAGTCACACCGACGATCGGCGGGATCATGACCTCCAACCCACTCAATCCGTCCAACGGCGACGAAAATCCTAAGGATCCGCTGGCGGAAATGCTGCAGAACCTCATGGGCGGCAAGGGCATGGGCGACATCGACCCCGCCGAACTGGCAAAGGCTGCGGGGCTTCCCGATGACCCCAATCTCCTGGCGCAGATGTTTTCGCAGGTTCAGGCCATGATGAGCGCGCCCTCAGAGGGCCCGGTCAACTGGAAACTCGCCCACGACAACGCACGGCGGGTGGCCGCCAGCAGCTCCGATCCGTCCGTCTCCTCGTCACAGTCCCGCGAGGTGGACGAAGCGTTGCGGCTGGCTGAGCTGTGGCTGGACCAGGTCACTGACCTGCCGGCCACGGGCCTCATCGGCCGGGCGTGGTCCCGGGCCGAATGGGTCGAGGAAACGCTGGGAACGTGGAAACGTCTTACCGAACCAGTGGCCAACAGCATCGCCAACGCCCTGTCCACCGCCATGACGGAGCAGATGCCGGAGGAAATGAAGTCCATGATGGGCGGCGCCTCCTCCATGCTGCAGAACATGGGCGGCGCCATTTTCGGCATGCAGCTGGGCCAGGCCATCGGCGCGCTCTCCGCGGACGTGGTCAGTTCCACTGACATCGGCGTGCCGCTGGCCGATCTGGAAATGGCACTTCTCCCGAGCAATGTTGCGAAGTTCGGCGAGGGGCTCAGCCTGCCGGAAAACGACATCCGGCTGTTCCTCGCCGTCCGCGAAGCCGCCCACGCACGGCTGTTCGTCCAGGTCCCCTGGCTGCGGGGGCACCTGCTGGGCGCCATCGAGGCGTACGCCCGCGGAATCCACATCGACACCTCCCGGATTGAAGAACTGGCCCGCGACCTCGACCCCAGCAACCCGGAAGGAATCCAGGAGGCCCTGTCCCAGGGCGTCTTCATGCCACAGCGGACGCCCGCGCAGGAGCAGGCACTGCAGAAACTGGAAACCGCCTTGGCGCTCGTTGAGGGCTGGGTTGACGAACTCACCTCGGCGGCAACGGAAAAAGTCCTCCCGTCCGCCGCGGCACTCCGCGAGACGGTGCGGCGTCGGCGCGCAACGGGCGGTCCTGCCGAACACGCCTTCGCCTCGCTCGTGGGTCTCGAGTTGCGTCCGCGCCGTCTCCGTGAGGCGGCAACGCTGTGGGCCTCACTCAAGCAGGAACGCGGGATCGAGGGCCGTGACGCCATCTGGAAGCATCCCGATTTGCTCCCCACCGCCGAGGATCTGGACGACCCCAAGGGCTTCAGTGAACGCCGCCAGCTGGCCGAAGCCAGCGACAGCGAAGTGGATGACGCCCTGATGAAACTCCTGAACGGCGGTTTCGACACTCCTGAGGCCGGGACCGAGGAAGACGGCGGTCCGGCCGGAGACAGCGGCACGGCCGAAGACGCCGCAAAGAAGGACGATGGCAGCAAGAAGGACGACGGTTCCGAGGGAACGGACACCCGCGGCTAGGACACGCCGCAGCTAAGGGCCGACGGCGGCGGGGAACCCCGCCGTGTCGGCCTGCCCCTGCGGGTCAGGCCCGTCAGCTGGCAGGCCGCGCGAAGTGGCAAACGAAACGCCTTCCAGGAACGCCTTGGCCCGCGCTGTTTCGGGGTACGCCTCCAGCAGCTTCCAGAACGCGGCGTTGTGCCCTGCAACCAGCAGGTGTGCCAGCTCGTGGAGCAGCACGTAGTCGATCACCCACTGCGGCATGGGGCGGAGCTTGTCCGAAAGCCGGATGGACCCGTCAGCGGGCGTGGCCGAACCCCAACGCGAGTTCTGGTTGCTGACCCAGCGGACCGACGTCGGAACGGCCCTGCCGCCAAGATAGCGTGCCGAAAGCTCCGCAGCATGGCTGGCAAGGGCAGAGTCGGTCGCGGGGCGCCGCCCGCCTTTGGACTGCCGGTCCCCCTGGACTTTCAGCTTGTCCAGCATCCGCCGGACCCACTCGGCTTCCTGTGCCCGGCTGAAATGCGCGGGGATGGCGACGACGGCTGTACCGTTCTCCCAAAACGCGGCCACGGTGCGGCGCCGGCGGGCGGATCGGCGCACGACGACGGGTGAGCCATCGTGCGTCGTCAGCTGCGTCCCCGCCATCAGAGGACGCTGCTTTCCACCAGGACCGCCAACACAGCTTCGCCGTACCGTTCGAGTTTTGAGGGGCCGATTCCGGCCAAGAGCGCCAGCTCCTCAAGGGACGAAGGCCGCGCCTCAGCGATGGCGGTGAGCGTCGCGTCGGTAAACACGACGAACGCCGGCACGTCCGCGGACAGGGCAACTTCCTTCCGCCATTCCCGGAGGGCGTTGAAGGTCTGTTCCTCGTAACTTGGCGGACACTGGTCGCAGCGGCCCACCTTCCGTTCCGCGCCGCTGGACAGCATGCTGCCGCAGACGCGGCAGGAAGCCGGAACAGCAGCCTTGCGGCGCGGCGCCGGACCTTTGCCCCGTGCGGAGGAGCTCATCACGGAATCCGGCCGGAGTCCGTCCAGGAAGCGGGATGGCTTGCGGTTGGCCCGGCCTCCGGGCGTGCGGGCGGTGGACCACGACAGCGCCAGATGCTCCCTCGCACGCGTGATGCCCACGTACAGCAGCCGGCGTTCCTCGTCCACCGCCTCCGGTGTATCGGCGAAGGAAATGGGCATGAGGCCTTCACTGAGCCCGACGAGGAACACGGCGTCCCACTCGAGGCCCTTCGCAGCGTGCAGCGAAGCCAGTGTGACGCCCTGAACGGTGGGTGCGTGCTGGGCAAGCGACCGTTCCTGCAGCTCGTTCACGAAATCCGAGAGGGTAAACTGCGGCCCGCGGCTCAGCACCAGCTCATCCGCCAGCGCCACGAGGGCGGCCAGTGACTCCCAGCGTTCGCGCAGCGCGCCACCGCTGTGCGGGGCGGAATCCGTGTAGCCAAGCGAGGCCACGATGTCCCGGACCAGCTGCCCGAGCGGCTGCGGAGCCGACTCCGCCGCCGCGCGAGTTGCCGCCCGAAGCTGCAGAATGGCGTCACGGACTTCCTTGCGCGCGAAGAAACGCTCACCGCCGCGCAGCTGATAGCCGATACCGGCCGAGGCCAGGGCCTGTTCGTAAGCCTCGGACTGCCCGTTGGTGCGGAACAGGACCGCGATCTCACTCGCCGGGACGCCTGCGTCCATCAGTCCACGGATCTTGAGCGCCGCTGTGGCGGCCTCGGCTTCATCGTCCGAGCACTCCGTGAACTCCGGCACCGGGCCTGCGGAGCGCTGGGCGACCAGCTTCAGCGGCGATGCCCAGGCGGCGTCGGCCACCGGACCCCCGCTGCGTCTTGCGGCAAGCAGGTCATTGGCCAGCTTGACCACCTGGGGCGTGGAACGGTAATCGCGGATCAGCTTCACCACGTTGGCGTTCGGGTACATGGCCTTAAACCCAAGCAGGTGCTTGGGCGAGGCCCCGGTGAAGGAGTAGATGGTCTGGCTCGCATCACCCACCACGCAGAGTTCATCGCGGCCACCCAGCCACAGTTCCAGGAGCCGCTGCTGCAGCGGCGAAACGTCCTGGTACTCGTCCACCACGAAATGCCGGTACTGTTCGCGGACAGTGGCCGCCACCTTCGGGTCCTCCTGCAGGATGCCCACGGTGATCAGCAGGACGTCCTCGAAGTCGATCACGTTCCGGTCTGTTTTGACGTCCTCATAGGACTGGAACACCCGGGCCACGGCCGTGAGGTCGAAGCCGCCGGGGTTTCCCCGGTCCTGTGCGTTCTCAAGATAGTTGGCCGGGGTGAGCATGGAGACCTTCGCCCACTCGATCTCGGAGGCCAGGTCCCGGATGGAGGCGCGGTCCGTGCTCAGCCGGAGCCGGCGGGCGGCCTCGGCGATCATCTGCGCCTTGTGGTCAAGCAGGTTCGGCAGCGTTCCGCCCACGGCCTGCGGCCAGAAGAACTGGAGCTGGCGCAGCGCCGCTGCATGGAAGGTCCGGGCCTGGACATTGCCCACTCCCAGGTCGCGCAGCCTGCTGCGCATTTCCGCCGCAGCCCGGGCGGTAAAGGTCACGGCCAGCAGCCGCTGCGGACTGTAGACCCCGGAGTGCACGCCGTACGCAATCCGGTGCGTGATGGCGCGCGTCTTCCCGGTGCCCGCTCCTGCGAGGACGCACAGCGGCCCGGCGAGGGTGCTCGCGACCTCACGTTGCTCGGCGTCGAGGCCGCCAAGGATGCGGTCCTCAAGGGAGGCATTGCCGTCAGGAATTTCTGTAGTCACTTCTGCTGCTCAGTCGAAAGGATGGATGGTGTGCTCGCTCCGGTCATATGCGCCGGCGCGAAAGGCAGGCGATATGCCTTTGCCGCGTTCCCGCAGCGTCATTCGTCCGCGGGCCGGTCCTGGATAACGCCGCCATACCAGTGTTCAATGAGGGACCTGGCGATGGACAATCTGCTGGAGATGACGATCTCGCCGCTGAGCACAGCCTCCTGGAGTTCCTCCCGGCTGAACCAGCGCGCCCGGGTGACCTCCACGCCGTCGGGCATTGCCTCGGTGTCATCCGTGGCAGCGGTGAACCCGAGCATCAGGGAGGCGGGGAAGGGCCAGGACTGCGAACCCAGATACTGGCACGCCTTGACCCGCACGCCCACTTCTTCGTGGATTTCGCGGTCCACGGCCTGCTCAAGGGACTCCCCCGGTTCTACAAAACCGGCCAGCGTGGAGTAGTTCTTGGCATCAAGGGGGCCGCCGCCGCCCAGGAGCAGGCGGCCGTCCGGGCCCACCACTGTGACGATGATGGCGGGATCAGTACGGGGATAGTGTTCGGAGTTGTCAGCCGGGCATCGCCGTACCCAGCCGCCGGTCTCCACTGTTGTCGGCGTGCCACAGCGGGGGCAATGGGTATGGGAGGCATGCCAGTTGGCAATGGCGCTGGCCTCTACGAATAGGGCCGTATGGGTGGGGTCCAGCCGGGCAGCGACGTCACGGAAGCCTTCCCAGGTAGCATCCGAGGGGAGTCCGGCGGCTCCCGGCTCCATCTGCTCGGGCAGGATGAAAAGGAGGATCTCCGTCCCAGCCGGTAGACCGGGGGAACCGAGTGCAGCGCCCAGGTAGACAATGAGCGAGGGCCCGGACTCGGCGTTGTGGATCCTGTCCCGCAGCTGGCCGGCGTCTGCCAGGACCAGGGCATCGCCGTGGATCAAGGCCTGCCTGCCGGAGAGGACCATGGCCCTGGCGCGTCCTGCTGCCAGGAGTCCGTCCACGAAGTTTGGTTTCATCCGCTCCGCGGAGCCGCGGTTCACCAAGGCGGGACGCACGGGAAGAACGGTATCGAAGAGATGGTTTGCCGGTACCTCACCCGCTGGCAGGTGATTTTCGGGCGCTCGGCCCGCCGGCTTAATGACCGGCGCAGCGGCCTCCGCATGACTCATGTATCCACCGTACTGACTCGGGGTGACAATTCACATTTCACCGGGTTGCCGCCGCTTCTCCGCGGGCGGCGCAACGGTGTTATTTCGGCTGGATCTCAAGACTCGCCGCGACACATCGTTGTCTTGGACGCGAGTCAATCTACCGTGGAAGCGTGAGAAGAGAACCGATCGAATTGGCAGCTGTGGCAACCGCTGCAGTCCCCGGACTGAGCCCGACTGCAGTGAGTTCCGCCCCGGACGATCCGGCGGACTTCGACTCGGCCCTTCTCCTTGATTCCGAGGGCAAGCGCTGGCGGGTCAGATCGCCGCGGCATGCAGAGGCCAGCACACGGCTGGAGACGGAGTTCCTGGTGCTGCGCGCCTTCGCGCCGGCCATCCGGGCGGAGCTCCCGTTCCTTATGCCAACGGTGGCCGGAACCGTCCGGCAGCAGAATCTGACCACCTTTGTCTATTCCCACCTAAGTGGCTCGACTCGCACTGTTGAAGAACTGACCGCCGGCTCCCGGAGGCTGGCGAAGGAGATCGGCACGGCTCTGGCCGCCATCCACGACCTTCCCCGCGCCTTGGTGAACAACGCGGATCTGCCCAGCTATACACCCAACGAATTCAGGCAGCGCCGGCTCAACGAACTCGACATGGCGGCCACCACGGGCAAGATCCCGCCATTGCTGCTCCGCCGCTGGGAACACGCCATGGAGGACGTCTCGCTCTGGCGCTTCAATCCCTGCGTGGTCCACGGCGACCTTCACGAAGATAATCTGCTGGTCGAAGAGGACAGGGTGACGGCCGTCACCGGCTGGACCGATCTGCGGATCGGCGATCCTGCAGACGACCTGGCATGGCTGGTGGCCTCCAACGAGCAGGATTTTGTCGATGCTGTGGTGCGCCACTACTCCGAACACCGACGTGACGCTCCGGACAACCACCTGCTGCGCCGGGCCGCGCTGTCCGCGGAATTCGCGCTGGCCCAGTATCTCGTCAAGGGGATCGCCGCCAACGACCCCGTGATGATCTCCGAAGCGGAAAGCATGCTCAGCACTCTGGCCGACGATATCGCCGAGTACGGCGGGCAGCCCATCAGTGTGGAGCCCCTGCCGCAGCCGGCAACACCGCCCGCGCCGGCAACTTCACCGGCGGACTCAGACGGGCCGACAGCGGGCCCGCCGAACCATGCGGCGGGGCCAGGACCGGTTTCGCCTGAACTGATTCCGGCGCCGGCGGCCACCGACGTCTCCGAGCAGATGCCCGCCGTGCATGTCACGCCTATCCCTGCTGATGCCGTGCATGTCACGCCTATCCCTGCTGAGGACGGCCCCGCGAGCACGGACGCCCCGGACACCCGGCCCAGCCCAGTCCCGCAGGACGGGCTGGGCGACCAGGACAGCGCAGACACTCAGGACGGCCCGTCGGGGCCACGGCCACCACTCACCGCTGATGACACGTCCACTACGGCCCTCACCATCGTCGAGGCCAAGGCCCCCTGAGCAAGCAGCCCAGCGCGGCCGGCTTCCGGGATCCCTCAGCTGCCTAGGGCTCTGGAACCGCCAGGGCCGCTGTGACAATTGACTCGAGCTCACCGGCAGAGGCGAGGTCATGGGGGCGCACAACCTGGTTGTCCGCCACGTAATAGAAGGCAGCCCGCACCTCGTCGACTGGGACGCCCTTCAGTCTTGCCCAGGCCAGCCGATAGACCGCGAGCTGAACGCTCTTCGTCTTCAGCTGCCCCGCTGACGGGCGGCGTCCGGTCTTCCAGTCAACGAGGTCCCAGCCGCCGTCGGCGTCCCGGAACACGGCATCGATCCGGCCGCGGACCACAACGTCGCCCACCCGGGTTTCGACCGGCACCTCGACGTGGGCGGGCGAGCGGTGCGCCCATTCGGATTCCCTGAACGTAGCCACCATGTCCTCCAGGCCATAGGCCTCGTCAATGTGGTTATCGGATCCGGGGGCTTCATCGATGTCCAGCATGCCGGCCGTTCCGAAGTATTCTTCCACCCAAGCATGAAATGCCGTGCCCTTCCGGGCGGACATCCCGGGTTCCCGGGGGATGGGTCTCCGGAGCCGTTGCAGCACCGCTCCGGCGTCTTCCTCCAGGTCAACGAGGGTGGAAGCGGAAATGTGTCCGGGCAGGTGGACGTCGCGGCTGCGCGCCCGGCGGGACCGGCGCTCAAGGAGCCGGGAAGCTTCCCTGGACCAGTTCGCAGCTTGAGGCCGGAGCGCGGACACGTGCCCGCGCGGCGGCTCCAATTCGGGCTCCGCGCCTTGCAGTGTTCTGAGACGGGTGGCGGCTATTTCCTGTAGCAGCCGTTCAGCGGCGTGGTCCATTGCCGCCCGCCTTCCCGGGACAAGCCGGAGCCGCCTCCCGGTGCGCGGATCGACAGGCCCCTCCAGGGGGTCGTACGGCCATACGGCCACCTCAAGGTCCTGGGTGAGGGGACTTTTGTCTGGCAGGGATTCCTCGTCCACCGAATCAGGGTGGACTTCGCCCGCCGAGACTCCTGCCGGAACGGAGCCGGATTTCCCGCCGACTCCGGCCAGCGGCGCCAGCTCCGCGAGGAATGGTGACATCTCAGCCATTCCCGCCCGGGCACCGACCCAGGCGGCGCTGGAAACCCACAGCACGTGCTTGGCCCGCGTATACGCAACGTAAGCGAGCCGCCGTTCTTCTGCTTCCCCGTGTGTTTGGACGGCAGCCTTGAAGTCCTTCTCGGCGTCCAGCCATCCTTTCTGGTCAGGCTGGTCCAGATCCCACTGGGGCAGGTCTGCCCGGTCGCCGCGGAGGGGCCAGGGAAGTGCCGCCGAGCCGCTGCTCCACCGTGAATCGCGGCTGCTCGGGAACGCCCCGGAGTTCAGCCCCGGGACAAAGACCACATCCCATTCGAGTCCCTTTGAAGCGTGCACCGTCAAGAGCTGGACCGCTTCATGGTTAACGTCGGACGGCGGCACATCAAGGCCGCCCTCCTCAACCGCCGCGGCTTCAAGCCAGGAGAGGAAGGCGAGGACATCCACACGTTGCGACGTCTGAAGAAAACCCGCCGCCGCGTCCTGAAAGGCGTCCAGGTTCCTCCGGGCCTGATGGATGCTGAACCCGGGCCGGGCTGCGACCTCAATATCCAGCAGCATGGCCCGTTCCACCTCGCCCAGGAGGGTCGTGAGGTCGTCCCCTATGAGTCCGCGCAGCTGCCGCAGCTCCGTGGCCAGCCTGTGCAGACGGTCCAGTGCCGGCACCGTCAGCGTTCGCCCCTGCGCCGAAGTCCAACCCTCCTTGGGCAGCCAGTCCAAGGCTTCCACCAGGCTGGCGGCGTCTGTGAGGTCCCCCTCGACGACAACATCGCCGGAGGGGCCCTCCTCGGCAATGGCAGCATCGGCCGCACTCTGCCCGCGCCGACGCGCGAGGAAGGACGACCAGTCACGGAACGCCATAAGGTCCGCAGGACCGATTCGCCATCGCGCGCCGGCCAGCAGCCGCATCAGGGAATCCGACCGGCCAGGATCAGCAAGGACACGGAGCGTGGAGACGAGGTCCACGATCTCCGGAGTGTCCAGCAGTCCGCCGAGTCCCACGATTTCATACGGGATACCGTTGGCTTCGAGTTCCCGCCTGATGCACTCCATTTGGGCACGCCGGCGGCACAGCACTGCCATAGCGGGCGGAACTGGTGCGCCAGCGGACTGATCCTCGAAATCGGTCACCCGAAACTTCAGGAGGTCCCGGGCAATCGCCGCCGCCTCCTCTTCATCCGTGGCAAACCGTCCCATGACTACACGGCCCTTGACCGCCACCGGGCTGGGCTGCAGCGGCGGCACTTCAACAGCGGCCGCCGACTTCCGCTGACCCGCAGGTCCCGCCGCCGCTGCTGCAGCGCTCAATGGCGCGGAGATGACGTTGGCCGCCTCGAGAATGTTCCGGCCGTTCCGCCACGCGGTGGTCAGGTAGGAGGTTGGGGCTGGGCTAAACCGGGGCGAGCCTGACTCCTCAGCCACTTTGACGGGGAACTCGCTGACGAAGTGGAACAGCTGACCCGCTGAAGCGCCGCGGAAGCCGTAGATGGACTGGTTGGGGTCTCCCACGGCGGTGACGGCGTGCCCGTCTCCGAACAGCCTGGAAAAGAGGACCAATTGCGCGTGCGAAGTGTCTTGGAATTCGTCCAACAGCACCACTTTGTATCGCTGGCGTTCCATATCGGCCGCGAGGGGGATCTCCCGGGACACCCTCGCCGCCAAAGCAACGAGATCGCCGAAATCCAAGGCGCCGCGTGCTCTTTTGGCCTCGGAGTAGCGACCTACAAGATCGGCCACACTGGCCCTTGTCCGCAGCATCGCGCCGAGATCGAGGGCCGCCTGGCTCGGGTTCTTCTTCGCCTCTGCCACGTAGGGAAGGCCCTCGAACGCGGCGAGCCGCTCCATGAGCCAGGCCTGAACCTCGCCCGGATCACGGAGGTGCTCTGCACACTCGCCGGCGAGCTGGATTACGGCCTGGACCAGCGTGGACTTGGCCACTCGGAAATGGGAGTATTCGCCGTCGAACGTCTCGACGACCTCGCTTGCCAACTGCCAGGCCTGGGCCCCGCCCAGCAGCACGACATCGCGCTCGATGCCGAGACGGAGGCCGTAGTCCGAGACGATGCCGCTGGCGAACGAGTGATAGGTGGACACCTTGGGCTCCAGGGCATCGGCGCTCAGGAGCCCGGCAGGGAACAGCGTGTGCCCGGCATCCGCTGCCGCGATCCGATGCAGGGCGCCAAGCTTTGCCCGGATACGGCTTGCCAGTTCACCGGCCGCTTTCCTGGTGAACGTGACGCCGAGGACTTCTTCTGGTTTGACCCAGCCATTGGCGACCAGCCAGACGACTCGGTCAGCCATGGTGGCGGTCTTTCCGGAGCCGGCACCGGCAATGACCAGTCTGGGGGTCAGCGGCGACGAGATAATGGCCGATTGTTCTGCTGTGGGCAGGTTCTTCTCCCCCAGCAGGGCGGACAGTTCTTCGGGGCTGAACATGGCTGCGGGGAGGTCTGCGGTGTGACTCATTCTGTGACCTGCTTTCCCCGTGCGCACAGCGGACAGACTTCCGGAAGCCGACAGCCATGACCGCCAAAGCTGCCCTTGGAAGGATCGTGTCTGGCTTCGAATTCACGGCCGGACATGACCTCGGCAGCGCCCTTCACCATGTCCAGTGCCCAGTTGTCCTGCGGATCCAGCGGATCCTGGTGCTGGACACCGGGACTCTTGGACGTGGTGCCCAGCTGGGCGAGTACGGCACCGCCCGGCTGGGCATCGGCGGTAATGCCTGGGCCCTCGAATCCCCCCGCCAGCACCGCCGCCTGATAGGCGCCAAGCTGGGGATGCCGGCCGAGCTCGGCTTTGCCGGGCTGCCTTTTGCCCGTCTTGAGGTCAACGATCACGAGCCGGCCATGGCAGTCGATTTCCAGCCGATCCACCTGGCCGCGCAGGACGGCGGAACGGGCAGTCCGGTCGGCGCCGGCATCTGTCTGGGGTTCGGCTCCGGCCTGGCTCAGCTGCACCTCGAAGTCCTGCTCCACGCCGACGAGCTGTCTGCCTTCGCTGCGCATCACCAGGATGTACTGCGCAAGTTTCCGCACCATGGATTCCGCCCGCTGAAAGTCCAGCCGCCCTTCCCAGTTGTCTTTCATCCCCAGGGCGGGCCAGCGCCGGACGAGCTCTGCGAGATATTCGGAGCCGGAGCCCTCAGGAAGATCCTGGGCGATCGAATGCACCAAGGTGCCCAGGCTCCGGGCGAAATCGGTGGCAGCCTCTCCGCCCGCCGCCTGGATAAACCAGTCCAGCGGCGATTTCTGAACAGTCTCAACCTTTGAGGGCGAAACGTACACCGTGCCCCCGGGCGGCACAATACGATCGTCGGATGTCAGGGGCGCCAGCCCCCACCAGGTGTCGGGGTGTGCCCCGGGAACGGGAGGATCCGCGGTCGCGAGGCGGCCCAGGACACGGACTGCTTCCTCAGATTCGGCAGCGAACCTGCCGTCGAGCTGTGCGTACTGGCGCAATTCGGCCACAAGGGCACGGAGCGTCAAAGGCCGTTCCACAGGAGTGAACCCCCTCGAGTCCTGGCCGGGGCGCAGCGGAGCGACGTAATCCAGAAATGAGGAGGGCTGTTCATCTTCCGACGCCACGGCCGTACAGATCAGTACTTCCCTGGCCCGCGATACCGCCGTCGAGAAACTGCGGAGTTCGTCGTACCGGATCTCCCGGAGCCGGCTCAGCGGGCCGAGCTGGAGCGCGTGTTCCACGCCGTGTTCCACGGCGTCGGCGAACAGCGTGCTGCCCAGCAGTTCGCCGCGGAGCCGGGTGTTCGGCCACACGCCTTCCTGAAGTCCTGCCACGATGACCAGCGGCCACTCCCGGCCTGCAGCGCTGGCAGGGGTCATCAGCTCCACGGCGTCGTCAACCTGCGCCCGCGCCGCCAGCGTGTCCATGGGCAATTCCTGGTTGAGCAGGTACTCAAGGAACTGCTCCGGGCCCGAACCCGGCATCTGATCGACATAGCGTTCGGCGGTGTGGAACAGCGCCATCATCGCGTCCAAGTCACGGTCAGCCCGCGCCCCGACGAGTCCGCCGGACAGAGCCGCTGCCGTCCAGGCTGCCGCAAGACCAGTGGAGTTCCACAGCGCCCACAGAACAGTCTCGGCGTTCGCCCCGGCCTCGGCAGCGGCCCTCCGGCCCGCCTGGATCATCTTCGCGACGCGACGTGCTGACCGCCCCTCGATCCCCAGTGACGCGAGCGCCCCGGGCTCCCCTAGGGCCTCAACGAGCAGCGAGTCGCTGGAGCGTCCGCCGCCGCCCAGGATTTCCTCCCGGCGCAAGGACTGGCGGAGCCTGCGCAGCTCAAGCGACGTTGCGCCCCCGATTCGTGAGGTCAGCAGCGACACGGCGGACTCCGGAGTCAGGAGGTCAGAATCAAGGGCCACGGCATAAGCGTCAAGCAACGGACGCACAGCGACTTCGTCGCGGACGGCGGACTCCGCCACGGGAATCCGTACGGGAATGCCCTGACCGGACAGATAGCGCTGGAGCTGACTGAGCTGGCCGCCGTTGCGGACAATCACGGCCATCTCCGCCAAGTCGCGGCCGTCGTTTATCTGGGCTTCAAGGATCCTTTGCGCCACGTACCGCAGCTCATGGACCGCCGACGGCAGCAGATGTGCCTCCACCGTTCCATCGAAATCCTCGCCGTCCCGGGCGGCCGCCTCCACACCGGTGCCGCTGTCGCCGTCGAGTTCATCAAGGCGCCGGGCGAGCTGCCCACCTGCCCGAAGGGAGATCCGGTCCGCGACGCCCAGCCACGCCCTCGCCACGGCGGGCTTGTGCCGGTGCGCGTGGCGGAGCGGCTTCTCCAATGCCTGCCTCCCTTCGTCAGCGCCTGCCAGGAGGCGCGGAAGCTCCGCAACAAGGTCAGGCCGCGCCCCCCTGAACCCCTGGACAACGGTGTCCGGGGAGGACGTGACGTAGACGTCCTTGCCGCTGGCAATATCTGCCAACAGCTCAAAGACCGCCGGGTTGGCTTCCTGAACATCGTCAACAAGGATCAGCTGGAGGCGTTCCCGCTCCGCGGCCAGAAAATCGGGAAAATCCTGGAACAGCTGCCGGGCCGCCGTGATGATCCCGGCAGGGTCAAAAGCCTCGGGCATGCGGAGGTCCAGGACATCCCGGTATTCGGCGTACAGTGCAGCGGCCGCGATCCAGTCCGGCCGGCCGCACTCGCGCCCCAGATTCTCAAGGTCCTCGGGGGTTCGCCCGGATTCAATGATCCGGTCGAAGAGCTGCCGCACTTCCTGCCGGAAGCCTCTGGTGGGCAGCGCAGCATCAAGATCGGCGGGCCACGGCAGTCCCAGGCCGGGCAGGGCGTGGCCTTCCAGCAGTTCCTTGATGATCAGGTCCTGTTCCGGACCGGACAGCAGCCGCGGGGCACGGGGCAACGGCAGGATACCTTCCGCCTTGGCGCGCCTGATGAGATCGAATGCATAGGACGCCCAGGTTCGGGCGGGAGTGGTACTTAGGCTGCGGTTCAGCCGAGCCGTGAAGCGGTCACGCAGGGTGTCCGCGGCCAGCCTGCCAGGCGCCAGAATTAGCACCCGCTCCGGATCCGTTCCGTTCATCTCTACCCTGCGGACCGCCGCTTCTATGAGAACGGTCGATTTTCCCGTGCCGGGCCCGCCAGGGACCAGCACGGGACCGGAGCCTGGCGCCACCTCGACCGCGGCCAGCTGGTCCTCGGATAGGACCGGAACGGCACTGTGGATCTGGCGCGGCGGCAGGAGCCGGAGACCGGTCCCGGCCAGCTGCGGGGCGGTCGCGGGGGTTTCCCAACGCGCCCCCGGCTCGGGGAAGGGTGCGGTCTGCTGGATGGTTACGGTCACTCAGACATTCCATCATCCGCGACTGACAATTTATGCAGCGACGCCTCCAGGCCCTCGGCGATCACGTCCAGGGCGTCGAACTCTGAATCCGAAGGCGCCCACCGTGCCGCAGCCAGGTCCACGCGCCAGCGGCCGTCCCCTGTCCTTGCGAACCGGAGGAAGTCGCCGCGCAACGGGGTTCCCTCGCGGAGATAGAACTGGAGGGCTTGGGACTCGAGGCCCTCCGGCGCCTGCCCGCTGGCCTTGAGGACCCGCCACCATGGCACGGCGTTTCCGTGGTGGCTCATGACAGCGCCGATCTGGCGCGGGCCGCCGGATCCGAGCAATTCAGCAACGTCCCCGTAGGCAACGGCCGAGCCGGCGGGGATGAGCCCGACGACCGCCAGCACCGCCTCCACATACTCCGTCCGCATGGCTTCAGACTATCGGCCGCTCTGCCTCCCGGCCGAACCCCGCAAGTGACCCGCGCAGCAGCCCGACGCCAGTTCCGGCGGAGCCCGCGACACGGTCCGAAACTGTCGGTGCCAGCCGGTAGCGTGTAGCCATGAGCACTTGGAACACCCTCCCCCGGGCCGCCTTCGACCTCGAAACCACCGGCCGTAATTCCCGCGCCGCACGAATCGTGACGGCCTCCGTGACCGTGGTGGACGCCTCCGGAGGCGTGATCCAGGAACATGAGTGGCTGGCGGACCCCGGCGTCGAGATTCCCACGGAAGCGAGTGACATCCACGGGATCACCACCGAGCACGCACGCAGCAATGGCCGGCCGGCAGCGGAAGTCACCCGGGAACTCGCAGCGGTACTTCAGGAGCTCTTCGACGCCGGAGTGCCGGTGATCGCTTTCAACGCCAGCTACGACTTCACGGTCCTTGCCGCCGAATCGGCCCGGTACGGCGTCCCGCAGCTAAGCAGGTTTCCGGTCCTCGACCCGTACATCATGAATAAGCAGGTGGACCGTTACCGCAAAGGCAAGAGGACGCTGACGGCACTGTGCGACGAGTACGGCGTGGACCTCGAAAACGCCCATACCTCTGCCGCGGATGCCTTGGCGACTCTCCGCATGCTGGATGCGATGGCCGGCAAGTTCCCCAAGCTGAAGCTGCCCGCCAGCCAGTTGCACCAGCTCCAGATGGATTGGGCCGTCAGCCAGGCGGCGGATTTCCAGCAATATCTCCGCAAGACCAAGCCGGCCGCGGTGATCGAGGGAGACTGGCCTGTCCTGCCCCCTGAAGACGCCAGCCGGGGCGACTTCTGAGGTCTGCGACGCAACTCACACGCAGAGGAATGCCGCCACCGACACAAAAGGAACTGGTCCAGATTCCGCAAACGGGCTTCATTTGCAAAGGAAGCACTTACGCCGCACCGCGCATCTGAATTAGATTCAGCAATAGAGATATTTCCTCGCGATTAATTCGGCTCAGCCCCTATTCAGCGGGTGGTGAGATGATTAAGTTTTGCGGTCCGGCTCTGCTATGGCAGTCGTCTTCGCGCTGACTGCGCGACTGGACCGCCCCCAAATCCTCGTGAAATCTCTATGAAAGTGATTGCTTGATGAAAATCAAAGCTATGAAGTGGCTGACCAGCGTTCCCGTGGCAATTGCCGTGGCCGTCTCCCTGGCCGCATGCGGCGGCGGCGCCGCTGCGCCCAGCGGGTCGCCGACCGATGCCCTTGCAGGCAGCGATCAGACCTCGCTGGACAAGTACACCACCAAGGACGTCACCGCCTTGGACAAGATCGACAAGTCCAAGCTCGGCCTTCTCAGCGAAGGAACACTCAGCGTCGGCACGCTTTCGGATGCCCCGCCGAACATCTTCATCGACAAGTCCGGCAACTTCACCGGATTCGACAACGAACTGCTCAAGGCGATGGCCGCCAAGCTCGGACTGAAGGTGGAGTTCGCGGCCACCGATTTCTCCGCCCTGCTGGCCCAGGTTCAGAACAAGAAGTTCGACGTCGGATCCTCCTCGATCTCCACCACGGACAAGCGCCGCGAATCCGTTGGGTTCACCAACGGCTACGACTTCGGCTACATGGCAGTCGTTGCCAAGACCGACTCCAAGATCAAGGGCTTCAAGGACGTCAGCAGCGACCAGCGCGTCGCCGTCGTCCAGGGCACCGTGCAGGACGATTACGTCACCAACACGCTCAAGATCGAGCCGGTCCGTTTCCCCGATTACAACACCGCCTACGCCAACGTGAAGAACGGCCAGGTGGATGCTTGGGTAGCCCCTTCCCAGCAGGCTGACGGCCAGGTCAAGAGCGGCGACGGCACCGCCATCGTCGAGAAGACCATCAACACCCAGAACTTCACGGCCTACGCGGTGAACAGCAAGAACCAGGCGCTGACCGACGCGCTCAACTCGGCCCTCGACGCCGTGGTCGCCGATGGTACCTGGTCCAAGCTGGCCAAGCAGTGGTACCCGGACCGTGAAACCCCCAAGAACTGGAAGCCGGGCAGCAAGGCTTCCGCACTCCCGGCCTCCTAGCCTATGGATTTCGTCCAGTTTCTTGACACCTTTTTCAACTGGGAGGCGATGGCCCAGGTCATCCCCTCCCTGTTGACGGTTGGCCTTCCCAACACGCTGATCCTGGCCGTTTTGTCCGGCATCATCGGCTGCGTTCTCGGCATGCTCCTGGCCATTATGGCCATCGCCCGCAATGCCGTGCTGCGCTGGATTTCACGGGTTTACACGGACATTTTCCGGGGCCTGCCTGCTGTCGTCACCATCCTGATCATCAGTATCGGGCTCGGCCCGGTGGTGAAAGACATCACCGGCAGCAGCAATCCCTACCCGCTGGGCATCATGGCTCTGTCCCTGATGGCAGCGGCGTACATCGGGGAGATCTTCCGGTCCGGAATCCAGAGCGTGGAGAAAGGCCAGCTGGAGGCGTCCCGGGCACTGGGGTTCAGCTACGGATCGTCCATGCGGCTCGTGGTGGTGCCGCAGGGCATCCGCCGCGTCCTGCCGGCGCTGGTCAACCAGTTCATCGCGCTGATCAAGGACTCGTCCCTGATTTACTTCCTGGGCCTGCTTGCGTCGCAGCGGGAAATCTTCCGCATCGGCAACGACGCCACGGCAAACTCTGGGAACCTGTCCCCGCTGGTAGCCGCGGCGTTGCTTTACCTCCTGTTGACCATCCCGCTGACGCACCTGGTCAACTACATCGACAACCGTCTGCGCACCGGACGGCCGGAAAAGAAACAGCCGGACGACGCCGCAGCACTGATTGGGAAGGGAGCGCAGCCATGAGCGAATTCGCGTCCGGTTCACTGACTGGCAAGAACCTGCACCTCTCCTTCGGCAGCAACCATGTGCTTCGGGGCATCGACCTGCACGTGGAAACTGGAACGACTGCGTCGGTCATCGGCCCGTCCGGTTCCGGAAAGTCCACCCTTTTGCGGGTCATGAACCGGCTGATCGAACCGGACCAGGGTGACATCCTGCTGGACGGGCGCTCCGTGCTGAAAGACAACCCGGACGAGCTCCGCCAGCGCATCGGCATGGTCTTCCAGCAGTTCAACCTCTTTCCGCACAAGACCGTCGTGGAGAACGTGGCTCTCGCGCTGCGAAAGCTGCGGAAGCTGCCCAAGGACCAGGCGCGCGCCGAGGCCCTGGAACAGCTGGACCTCGTGGGGCTCAAGCACAAAGCGGACTCGCGACCGGCCAACCTCTCGGGAGGCCAGCAGCAGCGCGTGGCGATCGCACGCGCGCTGGCCATGAAGCCGGAGGTGATGTTCTTCGATGAAGCGACGTCGGCCCTGGACCCCGAGCTCGTCAAGGGCGTCCTGGCCCTGATGGCCGATCTGGCCAAGGGCGGGATGACCATGGTGGTGGTGACCCACGAAATGGGCTTCTCGCGGAACGTCTCGGACACCGTCACCTTCATGGACGGCGGCGTTGTGGTGGAATCCGGCCCGCCGGAACAGATCTTCACCGGTCCCCGCACCGAGCGGCTGCAGGGCTTCCTGTCCGACGTTCTCTAAGGTCGTAGCCAAGGTCGCATTACCGTTCATGCCCGGAGGGCAAGGATGCAGAAAATCCCCGGTCCTCGGACCGGGGATTTTCCGTTTCCGGCACGGGCGGTGATAACCCGCGCCCGGGAGGACGACGGCGGGTCAGGCCTTGGCGGCGGCGGCCGCCTTCGCGGCGGCAGGCAGGGCTTCGAAAATTCGGTTCATGGCGGCGTCGTCGTGCGCTGCCGAGAGGAACCAGGCCTCAAATACCGATGGCGGGAGGTACACGCCCGAGTCCAGCATGGAGTGGAAGAAGGGCGCGTAGCGGAACACATCCTGCTTCTGGGCGTCGCTGTAGTTGTGGACGCCGTGCTGCGAGGTGCCGAACGCCACCGAGAACAGGTTCCCAGCGCGCTGGATGGAGTGGTCCACGCCGGCCGCGTCCAAGGCGGATGAGAGGGCCGAGGAGAGCTCCAGCGAGCGGGCGTCGATGAACGAGTAGACCTCACGGGTGGCGTGCGTGAGGGTGGCAACGCCGGCGGCCATGGCCACCGGATTGCCGGACAGTGTGCCGGCCTGGTAGACCGGGCCGAGCGGGGCGAGGTAGTCCATGACGTCGGCGCGTCCGCCGAGTGCCGCCGTCGGCATGCCGCCGCCGATCACCTTTCCGAAGGTCAGCAGGTCCGGGGTCCACTTTTCGGTGGACTCTGCGGCCCCGCCGGTCAGGCCCCAGTAGCCGGAGTAGCCCGTGCGGAACCCGGTGAGGACCTCATCGACGATCAGCAGAGCGCCGTGGGCGGCCGTGATGCGCGACAGCCCCGCATTGAAGCCGTCACCGGGGGTGACGACTCCCATGTTGGCGGGCGCGGCTTCGGTGATGACGGCGGCGATGTTGGGGCCGTGCTCGGCGAACGCGGCCTCGACCGCTCCGAGGTCGTTGTACGGGAGCACCAGGGTTTCGGCAGCCGTGGCTGCGGTGACCCCTGCCGACCCGGGAAGGGCCAGGGTGGCAACGCCCGAACCGGCCGAGGCCAGCAGGCCGTCGAGGTGGCCGTGGTAGCAGCCGGCGAACTTGATCACGAGGTTTCGGCCGGTGAAACCCCGGGCAAGCCGGACGGCGGTCATGGTGGCCTCCGTGCCGGTGGACACCATGCGGAGCCGCTCCACGGCGGAAACGCGTTCCTTGACGATCGCCGCCAGGTTGGCCTCGTCCGGGGTGGACGCGCCAAAGGACAGCCCGCGGTCCACGGCTGCGTGGACCGCTTCGAGGACGGCCGGGTGGGCGTGGCCCAGCAGTGCCGGACCCCAGGAGCAGACCAGGTCAACGTATTCGTTGCCGTCGGCGTCCGTCAGGTACGGACCCTTGGCCGAGACCATGAACCGCGGAGTGCCGCCCACGGAGCCGAAGGCCCGGACCGGGGAATTGACTCCGCCCGGCATCAGCTGGCGGGCGCGGTCGAAGAGTTCCTCGTTGCGAGGCATGCTGGAAGTCATGCGTCCTATTCTTTCAGGAGTTCGTTGACGCGGGGTGCCACAACCGTTCCGAGCAGCTCGATGGAGCGCATCATGGCGGCATGAGGCAGCGATCCGCTGCTGTATTTGAGATCGAAGCGGTCCGCCCCAAGGTTGTGCTTGAGCCGGACGATCTTTTGTGCCACGGTCTCGGGCGAGCCAACGTAGAGGGCGCCCTCGGGTGTGCACATCGCGTCGAACTCGGCGCGGCTGCCGGGGCCCCAGCCACGCTCCGAGCCGATCCGGTTCCGAAGTTCGAGCCAGAGCGGGAAAAACTCCTCCCGCGCTTCCCCGTCTGTGGGCGCAACGTGCCCGGGCGAATGCGTGGCAACCTGCTGCAGGGGATGGCCGTACTTCGCCATGGCCTCCCGGTAAAGATTGGCCAGCGGCGCAAAGGAGCGCGGCTCGCCGCCGATGATCGCGAAAATGATGGGGTATCCGTATTCGGCGCAGCGGAGCACGGATTCGGGGGTGCCGCCCACCCCGATCCAGGCAGGCAGGAGGTGGTGCTCCAGATGCGGATATACGCTCAGCCCGCTCAGGGCCGGCCGGGTGCGCCCTTCCCAGTGGACGGGTTCCTGCGCGCGGACTTTGTGGAACAGCTCGAGTTTTTCCTCGAAGAGGACCTCGTAGTCCGCGAGGTCGAGCCCGAAGAGCGGGAAGGATTCGATGAACGAGCCCCGTCCCAGCATCACTTCCGCCCGTCCGTTGGAAAGCGCGTCAACGGTGGAGAACCGCTGGAAAACCCGGATGGGATCGTCGGAGCTGAGCACGGTGACAGCCGAACCGAGCCGGATCTGTTGGGTCCGTGCGGCCGCTGCGGCGAGGAAGACCTCCGGGGCGGATACTGCAAAGTCTTTGCGGTGGTGCTCCCCCACGCCAAAGGCGTGAAGTCCGACGGCGTCTGCCAGCTCCGCCTGTTCCAGCAGTTGCCGCAGGACCTGGGCATGCGGCACCGGGCTTCCGTCCGGCCCCGTCCCTACATCACCGAAGGTGTTGAGCCCCAGGAGGATCCGGGTTGGCCCGACCGGTTCAGTGGGGCCGGCCGGAGCGGGCGAACTCACCGGAGTTTCGCTCATCTGGATTCCTTCAGCCAGCCAGCCAGCTCGCTCGCCCAGTAGGTCAGGACCATGTTGGCGCCGGCGCGCCGGATGCCCAGGACGGACTCCGTGATGGCGGCCCGCCGGTCGATCCAGCCGTTCGCCGCTGCCGCCTCGATCATGGCGTACTCCCCCGAGATCTGGTACGCAGCAACCGGCACGGGGCTCATTTCCGCGACGTCCCTCAGGATGTCGAGGTAGCTCATGGCGGGCTTGACCATCACCATGTCGGCCCCCTCAGCGAGGTCCAGTTCCACTTCCTGGATGGCCTCGCGCCGGTTGGCGGCGTCCATCTGGTAGGTCCGGCGGTCGCCCTTCAGCTGCGAATCGACGGCCTCCCGGAACGGGCCGTAAAAGGCGGAGGCGTATTTGGCGGCGTAGGCCACAACGGCGGTGTTGACGTGTCCGGCGTCCTCAAGGGCCTGGCGGATGACGCCGATCTGGCCGTCCATCATTCCGGAGGGGCCCAGCACGTGGGCGCCGGCGTCGGCCTGGGCCACGGCCATCTTGGCGTAGATCTCCAGCGTGGCGTCGTTGTCCACGTAGCCGTCGCTGTCCAGGACGCCGCAGTGGCCGTGGTCGGTAAATTCGTCCAGGCAGACGTCGCTCATGATCACCAGGTCGTCGCCCACCTCGGCCCGCACATCGCGGATGGCCTTGTTCAGGACACCGTCCGGATCCAGCGATGCGGTTCCTTCGGCGTCGCGAACCTCCGGAATGCCGAACAGCATGATTCCGCCCACGCCCAGCTCCACGGCCTCTGCGGCGGCACGCCTAAGGGTTTCGGTGGTGTGCTGAACCACGCCCGGCATGGACGCGATCGAACGGGGTTCGGCGAGGCCCTCGCGGATGAACGCGGGGAGGATCAGCTCTGCGGGGGCAAGCCTGTTCTCGGCAGTGAGCCTGCGCATCGCGGGAGTGGTGCGGAGCCGCCGGGGGCGGTGGTTCGGAAAACTCATGTCCTGTCCTTCACTGGGAGCCTGCTGCTGACGAATGGATGTCTGGGGTCGTGCCGGCTTCGGGATGGAGGGCCCGGATGACCGCCGTCACAAGCCCTTCAGGGGTGGACTCGCCTGCCGTGGCAGCAACGGTCAGGCCCAGGGCCTCAGCTTCCGCCGCGGTTGTCTTCCCGATGGCAACGAAGCGGCAGGCTCCCAAGGGTGAAAGCGCCGCGTGGATGCGGCGGGCGGCACTCGGCGAAGCCGCGACGACGGCGGCAATCCCGCCGTCGGCCATGCGGGCTTTTGCTTCCGCCGGAGTCACCAGGAATGAGCCGCCGTCGGAGTCCGCACCGCCGCCGGCCGACGTTCGGTCCGCGGCAAGGCGGCGGCCCGGCCCCGCCGGGTAGTCCACCGTGTGGTAGGCCACCACCGTCCGCACATCCGCGCCTTGTGCCTTGAGTCCGCGGGCAAGCGTGGGAGCTGCGATATCGGCCTGCGGCAGCAGCACCCTGGCCGGCCCCCCGGGCCATTCCCCGGCAAGACCAGCCCCGGACTGTTCGTGTTGGGGGACGAAGTGCACGGCGATCCCGGCGGCCTCCAGTGCGCTTCGGCTGGACGGTCCCACCGCGGCCACCCGCGTTCCCGACGGTATCCACCGACGCAAGGCCACGTTTCTTTCGGCCGCCTTGTCCTCCAGCGCCAGGACGCTGGTGGCGCTGCTGACCACGAGCCAGTCAAAGTCGCCTGCGCCCAGGCCATCGAAGGCATCGTCCAGGGCCGCCTGGTCCGCAGCGCGTTCGAAGTCCGTCAGCGGCAACAGCAGCGGCTCTGCACCGGCCAGCCGAAGCTGTGCTGCAAGGGCGCCGGCGCGTTCCGGGCTCCGGGTGATCAGTACGCCGTCGCCCGCCAGCGGGCGCCGCGTTTCAGAGAACTCTCGCGTTTCAGGAAACTCTTCTTCGGGGCGCTGCGCGTCCTGGTTCCGGGCAGAGCCGATCGCCGGACCTTCGCCGCTTCGTTCCATAAAGTGGTCCCCGCCGGCCGGTCAGGACGCTGTCAGGTCCGCGATGTCCGCAGCCCCTGCGGCCAGGAGGACTTCCGCCAGTTCGATGCCGAGCAGCGTCGCGCCAACTTCGGTCAGTCCGTCCGTGGCCCGCTTGTCGCGCACTGAAGCCGTACCGTCGACGGCGCAGACCACTGCTTCGAGGTGGAGCATGCTGCCCTTGCGGTAGGCGTAGGCGCCCACGGGGGCGGCGCAGCCTGCCTCGAGCCGGGCCAGCAGCGCACGCTCCGCGGTGACGGCAAGCCGGGTGTCTTTGTCGTCGAGGGCCGCCAGTGCCTGTGCGAGAACGCCTTGCGAACCCTCGGTGGAACCTGCTTTTCGGGGGGCATCGGCTGTGCGGCATTCGATGGCAAGGGAACCCTGCCCCGCGGCCGGCAACATGATGTCCGTCTCCAGGTATTCGGTTACGGTGTCCAGCCGGCTGATGCGCTCCAGGCCCGCAGCGGCCAGTATCACGGCATCGAGATCACAGGATTTTCCGTCCACTACGGCGTCGGTGGCGTTTCCGGGGAGGCCCGGAACGCGCCCAAGGCGGGTGTCCACGTTGCCGCGGATGTCCACGATGTCCAGGTCAGGGCGGACCGCACGGAGCTGGGCGGCCCGGCGGGGCGAGCCGGTGCCCACCCGGGCGCCCTTGGGGAGATCAGCCAGCTTGAATCCGTCGCGGGAGCACAGGACGTCCCGGACATCCACGCGGCGCGGAGTCGCGGCGAGGGTCAGCCCTTCCGCCGGGCCCGTGGGCAGGTCTTTGAGGGAATGCACGGCGACGTCGCACTCGTTGCGGAGCAGGGAGTCCCGGAGTGCGGCCACGAAGACACCGGTGCCGCCCATCTGTGACAGCGAACCCTTAAGGACGTCGCCCTCGGTCCTGACGTGGACAAGCTCCACGGGGAAACCCCCGACGGCGGCCAGCAGGTCAGCGGTCTGCTGTGTCTGGGTGAGGGCCAGTTTGCTGGCCCGGGTGCCGATCCGTACAGTCACTGCGCGTCCTGCCTCGCTGAAGGATGGGGGTCGTGGCCGGTGCCCACAGTGGTATCGGCACCGGCGATGGTTGGCTTTTCGCCGCGGAAATTTGCGCAGCACCCGGGACGGCAGACGTCGTACCAGGGCCCGAGCGGTGTCGCCGCAGGGCGGTCCGCGATGTTGTTCGCCGCGGTGCGTTCGCAGATGAGGTCCACAAGGCCTGATACAAAACGGTGGTGGGTCCCCGGCGTGGGAACGCGGGTTGCGGCGAGCCCGAGGTTGCTGCAGGTCTGCATGGCTTCCGTATCGAGGTCCCACACCACTTCCATGTGGTCGCTGACGAACCCGAGCGGAACGATCACGATGCCTTTGACTCCCTGCTTGGCCAGGTCCTCAATGGCGTCATTGATGTCTGGTTCGAGCCAGGGCACATGGGGGGCGCCGGAGCGCGACTGGTACACCAGGGACCACGGTGCGGAAAGGCCGGATTCGTCTTCGACGCGGCGCATGACCTCGGTTCCGGCGGCCAGGTGCTGGGCGACGTAGGCCGAGCCCTCGGCAAACTCGCGGGGTTCGTCCACCGAACGTCCGGCAGCATCAGCGTCACGCGTCGGGATGGAGTGCGTGGCGAAGAGAACATGGATGGGGGCCCCGGAGGTTCCGGCTGCTTCCAGCTGGGACCGGACGTCGGCGATTCCGGCGGCCGTGCCTTCGATGAAGGGTTCCACGAAGCCGGGGTGGTCGAAGTACTGGCGCACCTTGTCCACTTCGAGCTTGCCATCGAGGCCCGTCTCGGTCAGTGCCATGCCGATGTCCTCGCGGTACTGGCGGCAGCTGGAGTAACAGGAGTAGGCGCTGGTGGTGACCATGAGCAGCTTGCGGTGGCCGGCGTCGTAGGCGTCCTGCAGGGTCTGCGGGATGTAGGGGTCCCAGTTGCGGTTGCCCCAGAGCACCGGCATCCCGATGCCCCTGGCCGCCAGCTCCGCTTCCAGCGCCGCCTTCAGTTCGCGGTTCTGCTGGTTGATCGGGCTGACGCCGCCGTTGGCACGGTAGTGGTGCGACACCTCTTCCAGCCGCTCATCCGGGATCCCGCGCCCGCGGGTGACATTCCGCAGGAACGGGATGACGTCTTCCTGGCCTTCCGGGCCGCCGAACGAGGCGAGGAGAACGGCGTCGTAATCCTTGGGCGCCATCCGGCCGGCTTCCGTCACCGCGTTCACGGCAACGGCGGATTCCTGGGGACCCAGCGGACTCATGCCAGGACCTCGGCAATCTCCCCGGCAGTGATCCGGCGGCCGGTGTAGAAGGGGATTTCCTCGCGGACGTGGTTGCGGGCCTCGGTAGAGCGCAGGTGGCGCATGAGATCCACGAGGTCCACGAGGTCGGGAGCCTCCAGGCCGAGGATCCACTCCCAGTCGCCGAGCGCGAACGAAGACACGGTGTTGGAAATAACCTGCGGGAAGTCGCGGCCCAACAGTCCGTGGTCCCGCAACATCTGGCCGCGCTCATCCTCCGGCAGGAGATACCACTCGTAGGACCGGACGAAGGGGTACACGCAGAGCCATTCGGCCGGTGCCACGCCGCGGGAGTAGGCCGGCGTGTGGTTCTTGGCGAACTCAGCCTCGCGGTGGACACCCATGGCGGACCACACTATTTCCGTTCCGGCAAACAGCTTGCTGCGGCGGATGTCCCGGATGGCCTGCTGCAGCGCCTCAGGTTTGGGCCCGTGCAGCCAGACCATGATGTCGGCGTCGGCGCGCATGGCGGAGACATCGTAGCTTCCGCGGTGGGTCACCCCGCCCTCTGCCAGGCGCGCCACGAGGGCGTCGAAATCTTCGGCAGCATCAGCGGTGCGGAGGACGTCTGCGGAGCGCTTGAATACGGTCCAGAGGGTGAAGAACTGCTCGGCTGTTTCTTCGGCTTTGGTGACAGATTCGGCAGGAGTGTGGCTCATGGATACCATCCTGCCCCTTTCATGCTCCCAAGTCGAAAAACTCCACTTCTACGGCGTGTAGAAGTGGCTTATTTCACAGCATCCTGCTGTCACAGGGGCCTGCGAATTCTCAAAGCGACGAGGCCGGCGGCACCGGCGAGGACCACGAGCCCGGCTCCTGCCCAGACCAGCGGCCAGGCAGCGCTGCCCTGCGAAACGCCAAGAACTGCGCTTTCGGACGGCGCATGCGCTGTGTAGCGGGAGTCTATGGTCGCCATGTTCATCGGGCCGGACAGTTCTGCCGCCCCCCACACTCCGGAGGCTGTCCCGGTAGCGCCGAGCCCGTGGGCGCCCAACGCCGCAGCGGGCCTGCCGATTGCCTCCGCCAGGGAACGCGTCTTCGCGGAAGTTGACGATCCGGATGCCGGAGCCGCCGCGTCCTGCGGACCCACCCCGGATGACGGCAGCGCGGGGCCCTGCGCCGGGGCTCCGGCTGCGGGGGCGGCCCCGGAGCCAGTCGACGCCGGCGAAGACGCCTCCGTGGGAGCACTTGCCGAAGTCCCGGGTGGCGTAGCCGTGCCGGCGGGAGCCTGTGAAGGCGAGGAAGACGGCGCGGAAGCCGTAGCGGACGGCGAAGGGAGCGGCGCAGCCGGCGACGGCGTCGTGGAAGGCGACAGCGACGGCTCGGGCGATGTGGGCACCGACGGCACTGGGGACAGCGTCGGCACGGTCGGCGTCGGCACTGCCCGTTGCGGCACGGTGGGCGTCGGAACCGGGGACACTGGCGGGGAGAATGACGGCGAAAGGGCGGGTGTCGGAGCCGGCGGGTCCGATCGCCCCGCCAATGCTGCCGCGGCCCAGGCCTCGAGGCCCGTACCGCCGGAGCCCGAGTCACCAGGGCCCGAGTCTCCGGAGACCAAGTCGCCACTGACCGTGGCGCTGACCCTCGTGCCGGCCGGAGCCGGGCTTGAGGTGCCGCCTTCTTCCGTGTCTGTGAGAGACCCGAGGCTAACAGCGTGGGATGCAGGAACACCTGCGGACAAGACCAGTACCGCTCCGAGCGCAGCTGCTGCAGTGCCGCGCCGAAGTCCCCCATGGAAACCAGTCAGCGTACGAAAATTATCGGACTTCTGATTGACCATAGTCATCGACCCTAGACACAAATCGCCGCCGGGAAAAACTTGCGGTCAGGGCCGCCAGCAGGTATCGCGGGCGGTCGTACAGCAGCCTGGCCCGCGCCGTGCACCGGCCGGAACGGGCCCGTTCATCACCGGCTCCGGGCGGAAAAACAGGCTAGTGGAGGACGTCTTGCAACTGTTTGCGGGTGTCCGCCACCACTGCGGCCAGCCCGTTTCCGGCGAGCCATCCGCCCACCAGCAGCAGTCCGTCGCTGCCGGCGCAGATCCTGCGGACCTCGGCAACCCGCTGCCGGTGCCCGACCGCGGCAAAAGGCAGCGCGCCGGCCCATGACACGACATCCCAGTCCACGAGGCTGTCCGCACTAACGGGCACGGTCAGCAGGGCGGACGCGTCGCGCATTGCCTGCTCAAGCAGCGCCGCGTCGGCGCTCAATTCCGGCGTGTCGGCGGCCGGAGCGGCGCTGTCGCGGCGGCCATACGACAGCCTCAGGACATGCCTGCCCGGGCCGGCCGCCGCCGCCAGCCAGTCCCACTTCGCTGTGGCATGGGTGAGCGCCTTGGCGCGGATGCCGGGGGTCTGCGGAGCCACCAGGATGCCGGTTCCGCGCGGACGCCGGTCCAGCTCAGGGAGATCCACAACAAGTGTTACCAGTTTGACTTCCGGGCCGGGGCCGGGCTGGTGGCCGGCCAGGGCCGGCACGGCGTCCTCAAGAAGCCCGACGGCGGCAGGACCGTCCAGCGCGATCACCAGCACACCGGCGTCGTACGTTTGTCCGTTGGCCCCGTCTTCCGGAGTCCCGGTTCCGCTGGTACGGATCCGCCAGCCGTCCGGGGTCCGCGCCGCCGAGTCGGCCCGGGCGCCGGTCACAAGCCCCACGCCGCGGCGGCGTAGATCGGCCACGAGGGCTGATACCAGGGTGTGCATGCCGCCCCTCAGCCCGGCGACGGCAGAGCCTGCCTTGGCTGCCGCTGCCCCCTCGGCGGGCCGGCGGCGCTGGGCCGCCACCGCGGCGGCCAGCGAACCGTGCCGGGTGATCCCGGCGCGGAGCCCGGGAGCCACCATGTCCACGTCCAGGAGTCCCGGATCAGCCGAGTGCACGCCGCCCACCACGGGCTCTACCAGGCGGGTCAGGACACGCCGCCCCATCCGGGCGCGGACCAGCGAGGAGACACTCGCGACATCGGCTGTGGTGCCCACGGACGCGGGCAGGAACCTGTCAAGCGAGGCGCGGAGCGAACCGCCGAGCCCGAGGGACCGGCGCACTTCGGGGTCCCACGGGTTCGCCGGAATGCCCAGCACACCCGTCTTGGGAAGCTCACGCGGGCCGTCCGGCAGCTGCACCCAGGCACCGCCGGGATGCGGGGCAACAATGTCTTTGGTCAGGCCCAGCTCCGTCGCCAGATCGGCCACGGCGCTGGAGCGCGTGGCGAACGACTCGGCGCCGCTGTCCAGGTCCAGGCCGGCGACCTCATGGCGGCCGACGCAGCCGCCCCACGAGTCCGTGGCTTCGAGCAGCGTGGTGTCCAGTCCGGCCTGCGCCAGTTCCCGGGCTGCGAGGAGACCGGAGATGCCGCCGCCCACCACCAGGGCCGTCCGTCCGGCAACAGGAGAGCTGCCCGCACCCATCGCTTTACTCCGGGGCGATGGAGTGGATAAGTTCGACGACGCGCGTCAGCACGTCCGGGTCCGTTTCCGGCGGCACGCCGTGGCCGAGGTTCAGGACATGGCCCGGCGCCGAGGCGCCGGACGCGATGACTTCCCGGACATGTGCTTCGAGCACCTCCCACGGGGCGGACAGGAGCGCCGGATCGATGTTGCCCTGGAGCGGCACGGTGCCGCCCAGCCGGCGGTTCGCTTCGTCAAGCGGCAGTCGGTAATCGACCCCCACCACGTCCACGCCGACGTCGCGCATGGCCACCAGCAGTTCCGACGTTCCGGTGCCGAAGTGGATCAGCGGTGCGCCCAGGTGCCGGACGTGGTCGAGGGCGCGCGCCGAGGCCGGAGCCACGGACCTGGTGTAGTCCGCGAGGCCCAGGGATCCCGCCCAGGAATCGAACAGCTGTCCCGCAGAGGCGCCGGCCTCCAACTGGGCGCGCAGGAACATGCCCGAGGCGTCGGCTGCCCAGTTGGCCAGCGCCGTCCAGGTTTCCGGGTCCGCGTGCATCATCGTGCGCGGGCCGAGGTGGTCGCGTGAGGGCTTGCCCTCCACCATGTAAGCGGCCAGGGTGAATGGCGCTCCGGCAAACCCGATCAGCGGCGTCTTGCCAAGCTGTGCCACGGTGAGCCGGACGGCCTCCCGGATCGGCTCCAGCGCCTCCCACGTGAGCTTGGGCAGAGCGGCGACATCGGCGGCGGTGCGGACCGGTTTGTCCAGGACCGGGCCGACGCCCGGGACGATGTCCACTCCCACGCCGGCCAGCTTGAGCGGGATGACGATGTCCGAGAAGAAGATCGCCGCATCGACATCGTGGCGGCGCACAGGCTGCAGCGTGATCTCGGAGGCAAGCTCAGGGCGCAGGCACGAGTCCAGCATGGCCACGCCTTCGCGTACCTTCAGGTATTCGGGCAGGGACCGCCCTGCCTGGCGCATGAACCACACCGGCCGGCGGCTCGGCTTCCCGCCGCGGTAGGCGGTGATGAGGGGCGAGTCGGAAGTGCGCCCGTCCACGAGCGGATGGCCTGCATCAAGAACCGTGCCATCTGATGTTGCAGCGCTAGAAGTCATGCCTTTGATTGTGCCGAAAATCGCCACTAAAAGATAACGACAGCCTGTCATCCCCTGGCCGGAATTAGCCCGCGTGGCAGGAATCACAGGCTGTTGGACCGGGCATTGCGGCCAGGGGTTGTTCTACGTGGTTGCGAAAAAGCTATGATTGTCCTGCTGTGGTTCTTTTTTCATTGGTGGCTACACACGCCGACATCGACCTCGAAACCGTTGCTCAGCTAAGCAACGGTTCTTCAGGCATCGCTACATCCTCCCTCGCCGGATCGCCGGCAGTGACGGGTGCGGTTGTCCTTGCCACCTGCAATCGCTACGAGATCTATGGCGAAGCTCCGCACGCGGATGACGTCGAAGCCGCGCGGGCCGCCCTGGTGGGACAGATCAGCGAGATGAGCGGACTCAGCGAACAGCTCGTGTCCCGTTCCTTCAGCACACGGACCGGCCCGGAAGTCAGCCAGCACCTTTTTGCCGTCAGTTCGGGCCTTGACTCCGCGGTCGTCGGAGAACGGGAAATTGCCGGTCAGGTCAGGCGGGCGCTGATTACCGCGCAGCATGAGGGCACCGCCAGCTCCGGCCTGGTCCGGCTCTTCCAGGCAGCGTCCAAAACGGCAAAGGACGTCGGTGCACAGACGGCGCTCGGGTCCAGGGGCCTCTCCATCGTCTCGGTGGCCCTCGACCTCGCGACTGACCTCTCCGAAGACGCCGACTGGTCCACCAAGAAAGTCGTGGTGTTCGGCACGGGCGCCTATGCGGGCGCCACCATGGCGCTGCTGCGGGAACGCGGCTGCAGCGACATCTCCGTCTTTTCATCCTCAGGCCGCGCGGCCACTTTCGTGGCAACGCGCGGCGGTACCGCGCTCGACGGCGACACCCTGCGCCCCGCCGTCGCCGCCGCCGACGTCATGATCGGCTGCAGCGGTTCGGACACCAGGGTGGAGGCAGCGGAGCTCAACGAGGTCCGTGCCGGATCCACCCGGCCCCTGATCGCCATCGACCTGGCACTCACCCACGATTTTGATCCCGCGGTGGGAGAGCTCGACGGCGTTGAGCTCCTAACGCTGGAATCCGTACGCCTGGCAGCTCCCCAGGAACAGGCCGAGTCCCTGACTCAGGCCAGCAGCATCGTTTCCGGCGCCGCCGAAGCATTTGAACAGGAACGCGAGGTCCGGTCCGTGGACTCGGCCATCGTGGCCCTGCGCCGCCACACCATGAACGTGCTGGACGCGGAAATGGAAAAGGTCCGCGCCCGTCACGGCTGCACCGCGGCCGCTGAGGAAGTCGAATTCGCCCTGCGGCGTATGGTGAAGCAACTGCTCCACGTCCCCACCGTCAGGGCACGGGAGCTTGCGGCCAAAGGTCAGCAGGACGATTACGTTGCCGCACTGGAAACCCTCTACGGCATCGCCGTGGAACAGCCTGCCGCCAAGGCCACGGCCGAATGCCCTGTGGACCACGGCGTACCGGCTCCCTCCCAGCTCCCTGAGGCCGGGTCCCGCAGGAACTCCGCCTAGCCTTCTGCACCTGCGCCTGCACGGGTCCTCGGGCCGCTGAGCCGTCGGGTGTTGGCATCGCCGGGTCCAAAAACGCAACACCGAGGCCGGACTGAAGCCCAAGCTTTCCATAGGTTTTGTGCGCACCATTGGGGCTACCGCGACGCCTACTTGGAGGTGCGACCTTGGATTCACGTTCACGCACAATTTCGGGCCCGGTCCTCAGCCGACGACGATTCGGACTGGTAGTAGGTGGTCCATCCGGACCACCCGGTGACCAAGACGTGTTGCCATGGCCGAGCTGATAGCCCACGACGGACGGGCCTTCCGCGACACGTCCAGCCCGTCGGCGCCTGCACGGCCAATTTCCGCCACTGGCCCCCTGCGGACCAGCATCGTCAATTTCGGCGCTGCCGAGCGCTATGACATGCTCCTGCGACCGCCTGCGACCGGGACCTACAAGCTCACCGTGGACCTGCTGCACTGGATCACCGGCGAAGTCATTATGTCCCGGCAAATTCCGATCATCGCGGGGTGATATGCCCTGCCCCACCGACAACACGGCGCCCCTGTCAGTAGACGGGCTTCTGGGGCTCTACGTCCCTGACCCAGGCGAGGATGCCGCCGTCGAGATGGCTCACGCGCTGGTAGCCGGCCTTCCTGGCGGCGGCCAGCACGGCCGCGGAGCGTGTTCCGGCCTTGCAGTGGAAGACGATGTCCCTGTCCTGCGGCAGGTCGCCCCAGGCCTCGCCGGAGAGGATCCGGCCCTGCGGGATGAGCACGGAGCCCTCGATCCGGACGATGTCGTATTCCCCCGCTTCCCGCACGTCAACGAGATCGAAGTCCTTCAGCCCGGCGTCGCGGGAGGCCAGCATCGTGGCCAGCTGCGTCGCCGTGACGGTGTGCTCCGTGTCGGCGGCTTCCGCCGGGGCGATTCCGCAGAATACCTCGTAGTCCGTCAGCTCCGTAATCCTCGGTGCCGCCGGGTCCTTTGCCACCCTGATCTCGCGCCAGCTTCCGCCCAGGGCGTCGTACAGCGCCACCCGGCCGAGCAGGGAACGTCCGACGCCGGTGATCAGCTTGACGGCCTCCGTCACCATCAGCGCTCCGACCGCAGCACACAGCATTCCGAATACACCGCCCTCGCCGCACGACGGCACCGAGCCCGCCGGCGGAGCTTCGGGATACAGGTCCCGGTAGGTGGGGCCGTGGTTTTCCCAGAACACGCTGACCTGTCCGTCGAAGCGGAAGATCGAACCCCACACGTACGGCTTGCCCAGGATCGCCGCGGCGTCATTGACCAGATAGCGGGTGGAAAAGTTGTCGGCTCCGTCAAGGATGAGATCGTAGCCGGCAAAGAGATCAAGGGCGTTGGAGGCATCCAGCCGGACATCGTGCAGGCGGACTTCAACCAGCGGGTTCAGCGCCACGATGGCATCGCGCGCCGACTCGATCTTGGGCCGCCCCACGTCGGCCACCCCGTGGATGATCTGGCGCTGCAGGTTGCTCAGGTCCACGTCGTCGTCGTCGATGATACCGATGGTCCCGACGCCGGCCGCGGCGAGATACAGCAGGGCCGGCGAGCCGAGACCGCCGGCGCCGATCACCAGGACCCGGGCGTTCTTCAGACGCCGTTGGCCAAGAGCCCCGATCTCCGGAATGATCAGGTGCCGGGAATACCGCTCCACCTCTTCGGGCGAAAGTCCGGACGCCGGATCGACGAGCGGTTCCAGTGGGATGCGGGCTGTATTTGCGGTGGACGGAGAAGCCATACTTCAATGTATGCCTGAAGATACCGCGCGGTCATATTACCCCCGGGTAAAGTGAAGCTAACTGAAATGGAAAGAAGGCCACAGTGGTTCACGATGCACCGGTTGATCGAACTCAGGCTGCGCATTCCTCTTCCGGCGCCCCCCGCGCCGCCGGGCAGCGGTCGGCCAGGCTGCCCCGCGATGAGCGCCGTGCCCAGCTGCTGACGGCCGCGCAGGAGGTCTTCGTCGCCAATGGGTACCACGGCGCCGCAATGGACGAGATCGCGGAAACTGCCCATGTGAGCAAACCGGTGCTGTACCAGCACTTTCCGTCCAAGCGCGAGCTCTACCTCGCGCTCCTGGACAGCCACCTCAGCGCGCTGACTGACCTCATGATGGGGGCGCTCGACTCCACCACCGACAACAAGGAGCGCGTCCAGGCTGTCATGCGGGCCTACTACCGCTTCATCGACAGCGACGACCAGGCGCACCGGCTTGTCTTCGAGTCTGACCTCATCAACGATCCCGACGTCAGTTCGCGCCTTGAGACTTTCAACAAGGCTTTCGCCGACGCCATCGCGCGCGTCATTGCGGAAGACACCAAGCTGCCGCTCCTGGAGGCCCAGCTGCTGGGCCGGGGTCTTGCCGGCATGGCCCAGGTCAGCGCCCGCTATTGGCTTGAGACGGACGGAAACCTGGACCTGGATGTGGCCAGTGACCTGATCTACCGTTTAGCTTGGCGCGGAATCTCTCGCTTCCCCAAAGAGACCTAGACTACAAAGGGAGAACTACCTTTGGAAATGATTCAACATTGATTGGCTGGGAGGCCTTGCTGTGGAAGTAAAGATCGGCATTCAGAACATCGGCCGCGAAATTGTGCTGGAATCGACCCAGGATGCTGACTCCGTGGCCAAGGTTGTGTCGGAGTCCCTCGCGAAGGGCACGGAGCTGCGGCTGAGCGACGAGAAGGGCCGCCAGATTATTATTCCGGCCAGCGTTCTGGGCTATGTCGAGATCGGCGCGGAAGAAGTCCGCCGGGTCGGCTTCGGCGCACTCTAGGCCAAGCCGTGCTGTCCCTCGTCATCGTCTTCCTGGTCACCGTTGCTGCAGGCTTCATTGTCTGGGCCAATGACAAGCGCCATGCCAAGTACGGCATGATCCTGCCGGCAGGCGTGGCCACGGCGGTTGGGATGCTCGCCTGGATTATCTGCATCTGGGCGGGCCTCGGCTACCAGCCGGGCCTCACGTGGATTCCGTGGATACTTCCCATGGCGGCCGGCACCTCGGCGGCTGCAGCGGTAGCGGTGTTCCTTGGCCGGGTCCGTTCCAGGCAGGACACGCAGCGGCTGACCGCGGCCCTGAAGATGTAGGGAGCCACCCGCGACCCGGCTGGCTCAAAGATCCGGTCCGTGGCCTTCCTCGGTGCACAGGCACAACCGGTTACCCTGAACGTCAGTGACCACCACCCACATGGGTGCGTGGTCACTGTTCATTAACGCGCCGGTTGCCGCGGTCTTGTCCAGGACGGGCGCGGATTCAGCCTTGGACCGGTGGATGTCCAGATGGAGGCGGTTGTCATTCGGGGTATCCGTTTCCTGGAACCACAGACCCGGACCGCGGCCGTAAGGGTCCACAAGATCGCCGAACCGGCCCTTCTTATAGCCCAGGGCAACGCGCCAGACCTCCGATATCTCTGTTGCGGCCGCCGTATCGATCCCAATATCCACTGTGCGGTACAGTCCCGGCTCCGCCTGGGCACCCGCCGCTGCGGCTGCCTCGCTGACCGCGGCCGCGGCGCCGACGTCGCGTGCCGTCACCTCCGTTCCGGCGTCATGGGAACTGAACCGGATGAACACGCGGTTGTAGCGCCAGTCCAGGTCCGGATGGTGGTTGCGTTCTTCCGCAAGGCGCCCGACGGCGGCAATCAGCTCAAGCGCGCCGGCCGCCGTCGGCGTCTTATAGACGGTGACCAGTCCGCCGAGCCGGTAACGCCAGTCCGGCAGGCCCCCGAGGGCCTCGTCGATCTGGGGGCGGGTGAGGATGTCGTCCGTGGCGGCCACTGCTGACTCCTTGGCGAGGTTACGGGCTAAGCCTGCCCGCCGGACGGGCCGCGGTGATCCGGGTTAGAGGAACTCCGCCCGGCCTTCCATGGCCGATGACGCCAAGGCATGCTCGCGGCGCGGGATCCGCCCGGCCGCTTTCGCCAGCCTACCGGCGATAACCGCGTGTTTGAAGGCCTCCCCCATCAGGGCCGGGTTCTGCGCCCGGGTCACGGCGGTGGCCAGGAGCACGGCGTCGCAGCCCAGCTCCATGGCCAGTGCGGCATCGGAGGCTGTGCCGATGCCGGCGTCCAGCACCACCGGGACGGAGGCGCGGGACACGATCAGCTCGATGTTGTGGGGATTCAAGATTCCCAGGCCGGTGCCGATCGGCGATCCCAGCGGCATGACGGCCGCCGCACCCAGGTTTTCAAGGCGCAGCGCCAGGACCGGATCGTCGTTCGTGTAGGCGAAGACTTTGAAGCCGCGGCTGACGAGCTGTTCGGTGGCATCCACGAGTTCCACCGCGTCCGGCAGGAGAGTGTGCTCATCGGCGATGACTTCGAGTTTGACCCAGTCCGTTTCCAGGGCCTCGCGGGCGAGTTCCGCCGTCATCACGGCGTCGCGTGCCGTGAAGCAGCCGGCCGTGTTCGGCAGCACACGGATGTTGTGGTCAAGGAGCAGCTGGAACAGGGATCCGGTTTCGGCGGGCGAATAGCGGCGCATGGCCACCGTGGTCAGTTCGGTGCCGGAGGCCAGGAGCGCCGCGCCCAGTCCGTCCAGGCTCGGAGCCCCGCCGGTGCCCATGATCAGCCGCGAGGTCAGCTCCACGCCGTCGATGACCAGGGGGTCTGCCTTGAACCCCGCCCTGCCCGTCGCCTTATCAGTCGTGCCGGTCGCCGCTGTCGTTGTTTCAGTCATCGTCCTCATCCTCCCTGAACTGCCGTGACGAGTTCGATTTCATCGCCCTCGGCGAGCGCCGTGCTGTTCCACTGGCTCCTTGGCACAACCTCCGAATTGCGGGCCACGGCCACGCCAAGCCGCTGGCCGTCGGCCGCCTGCCCGTTTGCAGCCAGTGTCCGCCCGGTGACGTTGCTGACCAGAGTTGTCACGGAGGCGCCTGCGCCCACTGCGTGTTGGTTGCCGTTCAGTGTGATGTTCATGCTGGTTCCTTGTCTCGGTCAAATGTGACTGTGCCCGTTGCGCAGCTGGCCGGTGTGCCGTTGCCCGGGGCGGCTGCGCCCGCCGCGGCGGGGCGCCCGGCCGAAAACCGCTCCGGACGGAAGGCGTGCCAGCGTTTGTCCTCCACGCCGTCCATCAGCCCGCGGCAGATGGCGGCTGCGGCTGGCGTCAGCAGCACGCCGTGGCGGAAGAACCCGGTGGCGATGATGAGCCCGGCAACAGTTGCCCGCAGCCCCCCGTCGGCCGCAGTGCCCGCCCGGCCCGCCGTGCTTCCGTGCCGCACGGTGCCGCCCTGCCCCGCCGTAATGCCGCCGAGGGGTACGCGGCCCAGCAACGGGGCGTTGTCGGGGGTACCCGGCCGGGCCCTGGCGGTCGATTCCAGGAGCTCGAGTTCTGCCACGGCCGGCACCAGCACCTGGGCGTCGCGGAGGAGCTGGTAGACCCCGCCGGCGCTGGGGGCTGAATGCCCGTCCTCCCTCTGGGTGGCGCCGATAACCACCGTTCCGTCCTGCCGCGGAACAAGATAGACGGGTATTCCGCGGACAATGCCCCGGACCGTGGCCGTAAGCAGCGGCCGGAGGTGCGCGGGAACCCGGAGCCTGAGGATGTCGCCGTAGACCGGGCGCAGGGGCAGCTTCAGCCCGTCCGGCAGTCCATCCAGCGACGCCGCCGCGAGTCCGTTGGCCACCACGGTTTCGGCGGCACGCACAGTGCCGCCGCCCGCCAGCCGGACGCCGCAGACCCGTTCGCGCTGCCCGCCGTCCCACAGCAGGCCGGCAGCGTTTTCCCTGATCTCATAGCCGTTTTCTGCACCGGCAACGGCCGTCCGCGAACCGGGTTCGTGGCGGGCCAGCGCAGCTGCGATGCTTGCCACCAGCATCCGCGGATCAACCTGGTGGTCAGCCGGGATGTCCAGCGCACAGGAGATGCCCGGGCTGAGCAGCGGCTCCCGCGACCGGGCCTCACGGATGGTCAGCGGCGCGACAACCAGGCCGCACGCCTGCTGGACTTCCCGAAGGTCCGTCAGGGTGCGGCGGTCGGCGGGGTCCGCACCGACGGCGATGGTCGGCGTCGAAAGATAACCGGTCTCCCTGCCGGCTCCGCCATCGGCGAGCGCCGCGGCGAAATCGGGCCATCTGGCAGAGGATTCGAGCATCAGTTCCAGGAGTTCCTGCTCCTGGTAGTGCAGCTCGCTGACAGGGGCGAGCATTCCCGCAGCGGCCCAGCTGGCCCCCGTCCCCGGCGCATCGTCAATAAGCACCACTGAGCGTCCTGAACGCCTCGCCTCCCAGGCAATCCCGTGGCCGATCACGCCGCCGCCGATGACGGCAACGTCAGCGTGCAGCGGTTCCGCGGCAGAAGTGTTTGTGGCGGAAGTGCTCCCGCCGGATCCAAGCTGCATGGAAATCCTTCCCTACGCCGGTACTAACCGGATCAGGTCAAGCGGTCGGCTCTTACGCCCTCTCAGCCCTGCGGCGTTTGTGACAGCTGCAGCGGGCTCCCGCGGTACCTGCCCAGTTTAGAGGAACTAGGCTGGTTGCCATGACCGCGCATGATGTCCACACCACCGCCCGACTGTACCTTTGCACCGATGCCCGCAAGGAGCGCGGCGATTTCACCGATTTCGTTGATGCGGCCTTCGCCGGAGGGGTGGATATCATCCAGCTGAGGGACAAGACCATCGAGGCGGCCGAGGAACTCGAACTCTTGGAAGTTGTGCGCCAGGCAGCCCACAGGCATGGCCGGCTCTGGGCCGTCAATGACCGGGCAGACATTGCGTCGCTGTCCGGGGCCCCGGTGTTCCATATCGGCCAGAAGGACCTGCCGCTGCGCTCCGCACGGAAGCTGCTGCATGACGCCACGGTGATCGGGCTGTCCACGCACACCCCTGACCAGGTGGATGCCGCGATCGCCGCCTCCCCCGGGCGAAGCGGTCTGGACTATTTCTGCGTTGGCCCGGTGTGGGCCACCCCCACCAAACCCGGCCGGGCCGCCGTCGGGCTCGATCTTGTCCGCTATGCGGCGGAGGCCGTAAGGGCGGCGGACGAGGAAAGGGTCGGCGGCCTGCTGCTGCCCTGGTTCGCCATCGGCGGGATCGACCTCACCAACGTGGAGCAGGTCGCGGCAGCGGGCGCCGGCAGGATCGTCGTCGTCCGGGCTATCACCGAGGCGCCGGATCCGGAGGCCGCGGCAGCCGAACTGCTCGAGGCCCTGGATGCGGGAGCGGAGAACGCCGGAGTGAAGGGCGCAGGCGCGCCGGTGGCAGGCCTGAACTAGCCGCTCAGACCGAGCTGCACCATCCGCCGGGAATGGTTTTCGGCGAGCTCGGAGGTGAGGCTGCGCACCCGCTCCCGGGCCGCGGCGTCGTCAGCACCGCTGTCCGCTTCAGTGATCAGCTCGGTCAGGAAGGCGTGTTCATAGCCCACGCGCTGTGCCTGCGTGAGCGCCTCTCCCAGGAGCCGCCGTCCCCACAACGCCAGCCGTGAGGCGAGCCGGGGATCATCGGCAAGGGCCACCCTCAACCTCTCGCGGAGGACCGCCGTCGCTTCCTCGGAGGACTGGATCTGCTGAATAAGCTCCCGGGTCCCGGCATCCACGTAGCGGGCCACGGCCTGGTAGAAATCGGCCGAGACCGTGTCCACCACATAGGCCTTCATCAGGGATTCGTACCAGTCCGCGGGCCGCGTCCGCTCATGAAAATGGTCCACCGCTGCCTGGAACGGGAGCATCGCGTCCTCGACGTCAACGCCCATCCCGGCGAGCCTCTCACTCACGAGCTCGTAGTGCTGGAATTCGATGACGGCAATCCTGCCGAGCACCGCGCGGTCGTGGAGCGTGGGCGAGTAGCGGGCGTCCGACGACAGCCGTTCGAAGGCGGAGAGCTCGCCGTATGCCATCACCCCGAACAGATCAGCGACGAAACGGTCGTACCGAGCGGTGTCAGCCGAGGATGTGCCCATAATCCAAGACTAACTGCGGAAATCGGGCTAACCTGATTTTCGTGCCACATCATCGCCTATCCCCCAGCGTCCATGAACAGACCAATGCCCTGGCGGAGGCCCTGAGTGCGCTGCGGACCGAGCTGGAGCTCCCGGGGCAGTTCCCCTTGGAAGTGCTCAAGGAGGCCGAGGCGGCTGTGGCGCAGCGGCAGCTCCCGGAGCTGGACTTGACCGACGTCGAATTCCTGACCATCGACCCGCCATCCTCAACCGACTTGGACCAGGCCCTCTTCATCGAAAGATCCGCAGACGGCTACCGCATCCTGTACGCCATCGCCGATGTGCCGTCCTTCGTGGTGCCCGGCGGCGCCCTCGACGCCGAAACCCGCCGCCGCGGCCAGACCTTCTATGCTCCGGACGGCCGCATCCCCCTGCACCCCGAGGTCATCAGCGAGAATGCGGGCAGCCTGCTCGCCGGCCAGCTCTGTTCGGCGTTCGTTTGGGAGTTCGAACTCGACGCAACGGCCGAGGTCGTCTCCGCCCTGGTGCGGCGGGCGATGGTCCGCAGCCGTGAGAAGCTCAATTACAAGGGCGTCCAGACCGAGCTGGATGCGGGAACCGCCTCCCCGCTCCTGCAGCTCCTTCGCGAAGTCGGGCTCAAGCGTGTCGAGCTCGAGCGGGCCCGCGGCGGTGCCAGCCTGAACATGCCGGAGCAGGAAATCGTGCAGCTTCCCGACGGCGGCTACCGGATTGTGGCGGCCCCGCAGCTTCCGGTGGAGGACTGGAACGCCCAGATCTCCCTGATGACCGGCATGGCGGCAGCCTCGCTGATGCTCGACGGCAAAGTGGGCGTCCTCCGCACAATGCCGGCCCCAGACGAACGCTCGCTCGCCCATTTCAGGCGCCAGACCGATGCATTGGGCAAGCCGTGGGACGGAAAAGTCAGCTACGGGGAGTACCTGCGGACGCTGGATCCCACCGACCACCGGCAGCTCGCCATCCTGCATTCGGCAGGAATGCTCTTCCGCGGAGCCGGGTACACCTATTTTGACGGCACGGTTCCGGACGACGCCATCCAGTCCGCCATTGGCACGGCGTACGCCCACACCACCGCGCCCCTCCGGCGGCTGATCGACCGCTTCGTCCTTGTCATTTGCGAGGCGCTGAGCAATGACCGCCCCGTTCCGGCCTGGGCCCGCGCAGCGCTGCCCTCCCTTCCCGACATCATGGCGTCCTCGGACCAGCTGGCCGCCAAGATGGAGCGGCTGGCCCTGGACACCGTGGAAGCGGCCCTGCTCAGCAACCATATTGGCCAGGAATTCGACGCCGTGGTGATCTCAGGGTCCAAGCCCGCCAAGAACAACGGCAATGGAAATGCGAACGGAAACGGGAACTGGAAGGGTTCAAACGGCAGGGCGTCCAACGGCAAGGCGTCCAACGGCACTGGCCCGTCCGGCATCGTCCAGATTGCCGAACCTGCTGTCACTGCCCGCTGCGCCGGCGAAATGGAGCCGGGCACCAAAGTCCGGGTCCGCCTGATCTCCTCGGACATCGCGACACGCGAGGTGCACCTCGAACTGGTCGGCTGACTCGGGCCAGGAAGCTGATGCCTCGGCGTTGACTTGCCGCTACGCAGCGCCTTCCTGCCCTGATCCGCCTTCCTGCTGCGCTGCGCCTTCCTCCTCTGCTGGCCCTACTCCTGCCCGCGCTCCGCCGCGCACGTCAGGGAAACGGGTTTTGCCGGTTAGACTGGAAGGGTAGATATGGATGCCCGGTCGTTGATTTCCTTAATTTTCGAATTCAACAAGCCCGCCCCTACGCGATCTTGAGACACACCCGCTGGTCCCCAGTGCCAGTATTTAGATAGCCCGCGATCGGCTTCCACTGGATTTGCTTGCGCGCCTGAGCGTGCTCCGGAACGGCCCTTGCGGCTGGCCGTTGAGCAGGCGGCGCCAATGCCCAAATGAATAAGGAAACTCCACTGTGAGTGAATTGCATACCCACCAGCTTCTCTCTGATGACTCCGGAATCGAGACCATCGAGCCGGAAGAAACCATCATCTCGGACGAAAAGCCGCACGAGATCGCGGAGAAGACCTTCGCGGACTTCGACGTCCGCGCCGACATCGTGGAGTCCCTTGCCGACGCCGGCATCACGCACCCCTTCCCGATCCAGGCCATGACCCTACCGGTCGCCCTCAGCGGCCACGACATCATCGGCCAGGCCAAGACCGGCACCGGCAAGACCCTCGGCTTCGGCATCCCGGCGCTGCAGCGCGTCGTCGGACCGGACGACGCCGGCTATGACTCGCTGCCCGCGCCCGGCGCCCCGCAGGCCCTCGTGATCGTGCCGACCCGCGAGCTTGCCGTCCAGGTCGCCAATGATCTGCAGAACGCCGCCCGCAAGCGCAACGCCCGCATCACCACGATCTACGGCGGCCGCGCGTACGAGCCCCAGGTCGAGGCGCTGCTGAAGGGCGTCGAGGTCGTCGTCGGCACCCCCGGCCGCCTCATCGACCTCTACAAGCAGAAGCACCTCGTGCTGAAGAACGTCAAGATGGTCATCCTTGACGAGGCCGACGAAATGCTTGACCTCGGCTTCCTCCCGGACGTCGAGACCCTTATCGCCGGCACCCCCGCCGTCCGCCAGACCCTGCTGTTCTCGGCCACCATGCCCGGACCGGTCGTCGCCATGGCGCGCCGCTACATGACCAAGCCCACGCACATCCGCGCGGCCGACCCGGACGACGAGGGCCTCACCAAGCGCGACATCCGCCAGCTGATCTACCGTGCCCACAGCATGGACAAGATCGAGGTGGTGGCCCGCATCCTGCAGGCCCGTGGCCGCGGCCGCACCATCATCTTCACCAAGACCAAGCGCACGGCCGCCAAGGTTGCCGAGGAACTGGTGGACCGCGGATTCGCCGCGGCCGCCATCCATGGCGACCTCGGCCAGGGCGCCCGCGAGCAGGCCCTGCGCGCCTTCCGCAACAACAAGGTGGATGTCCTTGTGGCCACGGACGTTGCAGCGCGCGGCATCGACGTCGACGACGTCACGCACGTCATCAACTACCAGTGTGTTGAGGACGAAAAGATCTATCTGCACCGCGTGGGCCGCACCGGCCGCGCCGGCAACAAGGGCACCGCCGTGACGTTCGTGGACTGGGACGACATGCCGCGCTGGGGCCTCATCAACAAGGCATTGGGGCTGAGCGTTCCGGAGCCCGTCGAAACGTACTCCTCGTCGCCGCACCTGTACGAGGAGCTGGACATCCCGGAAGGCACCAAGGGCAGGCTTCCGCGCAGCAAGCGCACCCTGGCTGGCGTCGACGCCGAGGTCCTGGAGGACTTGGGAGAGACCGGCAAGAAGAACTCCCGCACCAGCGGACGGGACAGTGGCGGACGCGAAAGCGGCGGACGCGAAAGCGGCCGTTCCGGCGGCCGCGACGGCGCACGCTCCGGCAGCAGGGAAGGCAGCCGCCGCACCGGCGGCGAAACGGGCGGACGTTCGGGAGACCGCCGTCGTCGTTCCACCGATTCCGCCTCCGACGCCGGTAGCGCACCCGCAGCGGCTTCCGCCGCAACCGCGACAGCGGACGGCGAGCAGCCCTCACGAGCCCGTCGCAGCCGCACGCGCACCCGCCGCCGCGACGGCGAAGTGGTCGCAGGCAGCGAGTCCGCGGCAACCGGCTCACAGCCGGGCAGCACCGAGGCCTAAAAGCCTCAATGACTGAAACTGTCTGGGCGCCGGACGGCAGCAACCTGGTGGTACACGCGGACAACGCGGATTTCCTCCCCACGCTGCCGGACGGCGCCTTCACACTCATTTACGTGGACCCGCCGTTCAACACGGGACGGACCCAGCAGCGCCAGGAAACCAAAATGGTGCTCAACGCCGGCGGCGACGGCGACCGTGTCGGCTTCAAAGGCCGTTCCTACGACACCATCAAGGGCGCCCTGCACCGCTACGACGATGCGTTCAGCGACTACTGGTCGTTTCTGGAACCGCGGCTCGTTGAGGCATGGCGCCTGCTTGCTGACGACGGCACGCTCTACCTGCACCTGGACTACCGCGAGGTGCATTACGCCAAGGTCATGCTGGACGCGATCTTCGGCCGCGAGTGCTTCCTCAACGAGATCATCTGGGCGTACGACTACGGGGCGCGCGCCAAGTACCGCTGGCCCACCAAGCACGACAACATCCTGGTTTACGTGAAAAACCCGGCCAAATACCACTTCAACAGCGCCGAAGTGGACCGGGAGCCATACATGGCGCCTGGGCTGGTGACGCCGGCGAAGCGTGAGCTCGGCAAGTTGCCCACGGATGTCTGGTGGCACACGATCGTCTCCCCTACGGGAAAAGAGAAGACCGGCTACCCCACGCAGAAGCCTGAAGGCCTGGTGCGGCGGGTTGTTGCCGCCTCAAGCCGCCCGGGCGACTGGTGCCTGGACTTCTTCGCAGGATCCGGGACGCTCGGCGCCGTGGCCGCCAAGCTGGGCCGCAGATTTGTGTGCGTGGATCAGAACCAGCCGGCCATCGACGTCATGGCCAAGCGCCTGGGCGCGCATGCCGAGTTCGCCTCCTACCCGCCCGAGTGACTCGCACTTACTGTTGTTTTGAGGGCTGAAAACGGCCACCACTGCGAGTTAGTTGGGAACGGCGGTCAGCGGATGACCGCGCTGCCGGTGCCGAGCTCTTCGATCCGGGCAAACGCCTCGGGCGCCGTCAGATTTTCGCCCAGCAGGTTGGGCTTTCCCGTGCCGTGATAGTCCGACGATCCCGTAATGAGCAGGCCGTGCCTGGCGGCGAGGCCGCGCAGGAACTCGCGGCCCGCTTCGGTGTTGTCCCGGTGATCGATCTCAAGTCCCGCCAGTCCGGCGTCGATCATTTCCCGGTAGGTGCGCTCCCCCACCACGCGTCCGCGGGCGGACGCCACCGGATGGGCAAAGACCGGGACGCCGCCGGCTGAACGGACAAGTTCGACGGCGAGCGCGGGAGCCGGCGCATAGTGCTGCACGAAGTACCGCGAATGCGAGGTCAGGATCGAGGTGAACGCTTCAGTGCGGTCCGCCACCACGCCGGCGGCCACCAGCGCGTCGGCGATGTGCGGCCGTCCAAGGGTTGCCCCCGGCGCCACATGGTGGATCACGTCGTCCCAGCTCAGCGGGTAGTCCTCGGCCAATAGAGTGACCATGCGTTCGGCCCGTGTGAGGCGCGCGTCCTTGGCCTTGGTGATCTCTTCGAGCAAGCCCGGGTGGGCCGGGTCGTGCAGGTAGCTGAGCAGGTGGACGCTGATCCCCTCTTCCGTGCGGCAGGAAATCTCCATGCCAGGCACCAGTGCCACCCCGTTTTCGAGCGCCGCCCGCGAGGCTTCGTCCCAGCCGTCCGTGGAGTCATGGTCCGTCAGGGCAATGACGTCCAGCCCCGCTGCCGCCGCGGCTGCCATGACAGCGGCCGGCGGCTCCGTGCCGTCGGAGATGTTTGAGTGGGCGTGCAGATCTATCCTCACTAGCCCAGCCTAGTAGATGCCCGGCTGATACGGCCGGACGGGCCGGTGCCGCTTCGGGTTCGGTGTTGGCCTAAGCCGCACGGCTGGTGAGACTATGGGACGGTGAACGACGCAGAAAACACCCAAAACTCCGCTTCCCAGCCTCTCGAAGAGCGGGTCAACAACCGCTCGCAGCGGCCCAGTTCCGAGGCTTTCAAGGCATTCATGGCCAGCAACTGGGCGCCGTCTCCGCAGGTGACCCCCGCGCGCGACGCCGTGGCAGGCCACGCAGCGAGAAGGCGCAGGGCCATCTCCGACCAGTTCAACGGTGAACGCCTGGTAGTGCCCGCCGGTCCCCTGAAGGTCCGCTCCAACGATTGCGACTACCGCTTCCGGCCGCACTCCGGCTTCGCACACCTGACGGGGCTGGGCCTGGACCATGAGCCCGACGCGGTGCTCATTTTCGAGCCCGTCGAGGACGGCACCGGGGACGACGGCGGCAATCACCGTGCGACTCTCTACTTCCGCCCGCTGGCCGGACGGGACACCGAGCAGTTCTACGCCGACTCGCGGTCCGGTGAGTTCTGGATCGGCGCCCGCCCCACGCTGGCAGAGTTCGAGGCACGCCTCGGCCTCCCGGCGGCCCATATCGACGAACTCGAGACGGCCATCACCAAGAATGTTGGCGCCCCTGAAATCGGCGGCATTTCGATCCGCCTGGTGCGCAAGGTCGACGAGAACATTGACGCTCTCGTGGACACTGCCCGCTACAACACCGCCAAGGACCCTGACAACCTGGACCTCGGCGTGCTGGACGCCCTCGACGAGAAGCTGTCCGAAGCCCTTTCCGAGCTCCGCCTGACCAAGGATGAGTGGGAAGTCGAGCAGATGCAGATCGCCGTGGCCGCCACGGTGGAAGGCTTTGCTGAAGTGGTCAAGGCGCTGCCCCGTGCCCTGACCCACTTCCGCGGTGAGCGCGTGGTGGAGGGTGCCTTCTTCGCCCGCGCCCGGGAAGAAGGCAACGAACTCGGCTACGACACTATTGCAGCCTCCGGCAACAACGCCACCGTGCTGCACTGGACCCGGAACACCGGCAAAATCAACGCAGGGGAACTCCTGCTGCTGGACGCCGGCGTGGAGGCCGACTCCCTCTACACAGCAGACATCACCCGCACGCTGCCGGCCAACGGCACCTTCTCCGATGTCCAGCGCAAGGTCTACGAGGCCGTGCTGGACGCCGCCGACGCCGGATTTGCGGCCGCGCAGATCGGCACGAAGTTCCGGGACATCCACACTGCCGCCACCACCGTCCTCGCGGAACGGCTTGCCGAATGGGGCCTCCTTCCCGTACCGGTCGAGGAAGCAATCAGCGACGAGGGGCAGCAGCACCGCCGCTGGATGCCGCACGGCACCAGCCACCACCTGGGCCTGGACGTCCACGACTGCGCGCAGGCCAAGCGGGAGCTCTACCTGGACGGCGTGCTGGCCGAAGGCATGATCTTCACCATCGAACCTGGCCTGTACTTCAAGAATGAGGACATCGGCATCCCCGAGGAGTACCGCGGGATCGGCGTCCGCATCGAGGACGACATCCTGATGACCGCCGACGGCCCCGTCAACCTCAGCGCCGCGCTCCCCCGCACGGCCGACGACGTCGAAGCCTGGATGGCTGGCATCTGGCAGGAAGTCAACGGCAAGGGTTAACCGGAGCGGGCTCTTGCGGGAGTCCAGCCTCTACAAACGAGGCAAGCCTCTACAAGAAAAAGGGAGGGCAACCGGATTTCTCCGGTGGCCCTCCCTTTCCGTCTCACCTGTGGGGCTCGCCTGTCGCTAACGCTGCGGCTCGTCCTTGCTTTGCGCCGGCTGGTTGGCATCGTTCACGCGCACGCCGTACTGCGGGCGGCCGTCAGGCAGGTCAGGGTAGCGGACAGCCGCAGGCCGCTGGCCGGCGCGCAGCGCGGCGTCCGGGGTTTCGGCGGCTTCCGGGGCTTGGCTATGCTGACCCTGCCGGCCCTCGACGGCCCCATACTGGGGTGCAACCGGTGCGCCGTGCGCCTGGGCACCGGGAGCCTGGGAACCCCGAGTTTGGGAGTCCTGGAGGTCATGCCCCTGGGCATCCTGCGTCCGCTGGCCGTAGGGGTCGTTCCAGCCGGCCGGCCGCTGGGGCGCCTGGCCCTGGTAGGGGCCCTGCTGGCCGGACTGCGGAGGCTGGCCGGGCTGCTGGGGCTGGCCGGGCTGCTGGAAAGGCTCGTTCTGGTACTCACGCTGGGTGTCGCTCGGCGGCGCAGTGTAGCTCGACGGCGCAGCGCCGGCGGTGGCGTCGGACGGTGTCATAGGCAGCTGCTGCAGCAGCCGGCGCGCCTCGTGGGCGGCTTCGAAGGACACCACGACGTCGTAGTTGCTGGCCAACACCTGGCTGGTGGACGTGAAGTCACGCTTGCCCCGCTGCATCGCGTACGTGACGATGCCGAAGAGCATGAAGAAAGCGGCGCCCATCAGGACCGAACTGATGATGGAGAACGTTCCGCCGGCCGGTGTGAAGAAGGAGAGCATGACGCCGACGAAGAGGCCGAACCACATGCCGCTCAGTGCACCCGACAATGCCACCCGCGGGTAGCTGAGCCGGCCTGTCACCCGCTCCACCATCTTGAGCTCGTTGCCGACGATGGACACCATGTGCACCGGGAACTGCTGGTCCGCCAGGTAGTCGACAGCCTTTTGGGCGTCCAGGTAGGAGGTATAGCGGCCGACGGTATCCCCGGTGGGGACAGTCCGGGACTCGTCGGAGCCGTTGGGGACACCAGCCTTGGGAGCACCAAAAATGTTTGACATACACCCATTCTTGCCCATAAGGATGTGCGCGGGCTGAAATTCAGCTAAAAGTGAGCAGACTCGGTAGCCTGTAGAGGTGAGCACACATCTATCGCGCGTGTTTGTTGCGCGCCTCCTGGGACTGGACGTCTTCGACCCGCTGGGCGACCGTCTGGGGCGGCTGCGCGACGTCGTGGTGCTCTCACGCGGAACCCGCGGCGCCCCGCACGTGGTGGGCATCGTCGTCGAAGTCCCGGGCAAGAAGCGCGTCTTCGTTCCCATGACCCGCATTACGTCCATCGACCAGACGCAGGTCATCTGCACCGGGCTGGTCAACCTTCGCCGCTTCGAACAGCGGGGTGCAGAGACCCTCGTGGTTGCGGAGATGTTCGACCGCCGCGTCACCCTTCGCGACGGCAGCGGCGACGCCACGATCGAGGACATTGCGATGGACCAGCACCGCTCGGGTGACTGGTTCGTCAGCAAACTGTTCGTCCGCCGCGGCCATTCCCTGGCCCCCCTCAGCCGGCTCCGGAGGAACGAAACCATGATCATCGACTGGGCGGACGCCCACCAGGGCGCCAAGACGGAGCCCCAGGCTGCAACCCAGTTCGTTGCCAACCACGAGGACCTCAAGCCCGCCGACTTCGCCGAGGCCTTGCAGGAGATGAGCGACAAGCGGCGGTTCGAAGTGGCCAGCGAGCTGCAGGACGAACGCCTCGCCGACGTCCTGCAGGAACTGCCGGAAGACGACCAGGTGGAGATCCTCTCCGCCCTCGACGTCCAGCGGGCCGCCGACGTCCTGGAGGAAATGGATCCCGACGACGCCGCCGACCTCCTCGGCGAGCTCCCGACCGCCCAGGCTGAGGAGCTGCTGCAGCTGATGGAACCGGAAGGCGCAGAAGACGTCCGGCGCCTGCTCGAATACGACGAGGACACGGCCGGCGGCCTCATGACCCCCGTTCCTGTCATCCTGCCGCCCGAGGCCACGGTGGCAGAGGCACTCGCCCACGTCCGCCGCGAAGAGCTGTCGCCTGCCCTGGCATCCTCCATCTTCATTGCCCGGCCCCCGCTGGAAACCCCCACCGGCCGCTTCCTGGGCGTCGTCCACATCCAGCAGCTGCTGCGCTTCCCGCCGTTCGAACCGCTCGGCAATCTGGTGGACAAGAACCTCGAGCCGCTCTCGGACCAGGCCCACATCAGCGAAGTGGCACGCACGCTTGCAACCTACAACTTGAACTCCCTTCCGGTGGTCAACCAGGCCGGCCGGCTGGTGGGCGCCGTGACTGTTGACGACGTCCTCGACCATCTGTTGCCGGATGACTGGCGGGCAAATGACGGCGAAGCTCCGATCAGAAGGCTTGGAGGCCGCATTGGCTGAAAACACTGCAAAGGGCGCCGTTCCGCGGTCACCAGGCAAGGCAGCGGGCAAGGGCAGCCTGGACACGCCCCTGAGCGGCCGCCAGCGCATCTTACCCAAGTTTTCGCCGGACCCGGACGCTTTTGGCCACGCCACAGAGGGCTTCGCCCGTTTCATGGGAACCCCGCAGTTCCTGCTGTATATGACGGTGTTTTGCCTGTTCTGGCTGGCCTGGAATACTTTCGCGCCCGCCGCCTGGCAGTTCGACAAGGTGGAGCTCGGCTTCACCCTCCTGACGCTGATGCTCTCACTGCAGGCCTCGTACGCCGCACCGCTGCTGCTGCTGGCCCAGAACCGGCAGGACGACCGTGACCGCGTCTCTCTCCAGCAGGACCGCCAGCGCGCGGAACGCAACCTGTCCGACACCGAGTACCTGACCCGGGAGCTGGCGTCGCTGCGGATCGCGCTGCGGGAAGTGGCCACGCGCGACTACGTCCGGGCTGAACTGCGGAGCCTTCTGGAGGACCTGCTGGAAGCCCAGGAGGAGCTCCGGACCCACGATCCTTCCGGTCCCGGCAGCCATGAGTCGCCGCGCGAACTCGTCAGGGAAAAACTCAAGGAAAAGCGGGAGCGGCAGCGCAATCCGCGGACCCAACAGATACCCAAGGTCAAGTCGGACAAGCCCCGCCAGGGCCGGTCATCCCAGCCGCGCCCCACCTCCCCGGAAAGCTGAGCATCCACAGCATGAGCACCACCCTCGCCGCGGCAGTCAACGCTGCCCTGGCAACCGTCATCGATCCGGAACTGCGCCGTCCCATCACGGAACTCGGCATGGTGGATTCCGTTGACATCTCCGACGACGGCGCGGTGCACCTCTCCGTGCTGCTCACCATTGCCGGTTGCCCTCTCCGGGACACGATCACCAGAGATTCTGAGGCAGCACTGCTTGACGTTCCCGGCGTCACGGGCGTCGACGTCGAACTGAAGGTCATGACCCAGGCCCAGCGCGATTCCCTGAAGGAGCAGCTCCGCGGGCCCGGCGGCCAGCGCGGAATCCCGTTCAACCAGCCCGGGTCGCTGACCAAAGTGTTCGCCGTGGCCAGCGGCAAGGGCGGGGTGGGCAAGTCCTCAGTCACCGTGAACCTGGCCTGCTCCCTGGCTGCCCAAGGGCTGCGCGTGGGAATCGTGGACGCGGATGTCTACGGCTTTTCCGTACCTGCCCTGATGGGCATCACCCAGGCACCCACGCGGGTGGACGACATGATCCTCCCGCCGGTGGCGTACGGCGTGAAAGTCATTTCCATCGGCATGTTCGTCACTGGCAACCAGCCGGTTGCATGGCGCGGGCCGATGCTGCACCGTGCACTGGAGCAGTTCCTCACCGACGTCTACTTCGGCGACCTCGACGCCCTCTTCCTGGACCTGCCTCCGGGTACCGGGGACATCGCCATATCGGTTGCGCAGTTGCTTCCCAAGGCCGAGATCCTCGTGGTCACCACTCCCCAGGCGGCCGCAGCGGACGTCGCCGAACGCGCCGGGGCGATCGCCACCCAGACCGGGCAGACGGTGGCCGGCGTCATCGAGAACATGTCGTACATGGAGATGCCCGACGGCGGGCGGATGGAGCTGTTCGGAAGCGGTGGCGGGCAGCTGCTCAGCGAACGGCTGAGTGCCGCCACCGGCACGGACGTGCCGCTGCTCGGCCAGATACCGCTCGACATACTCCTGCGCGAAGGCGGGGACTCCGGCAGGCCCATCGTGCTCGGCCGCCCGGAAACACCGGCAGCAGCCGCTCTGTCCGGCATCGCCGGGAAACTTGCGGCCAGGCCGCGGGGACTTACCGGAATCTCACTGGGCCTGCAACCCAAGTAACCGAACGCCTGGCGGGCGGTGTAAGGCGCCCTAGGTGGCTTCCGTGTCGAAAGGTGCGGCTTCGCCGTCGGGCAACCGTTCCAGGACGTGACCGGGCCGCGAGTCGGGCACCGGCTCCACTGCCTCGGAAACGGCAGCCGTTGTGGCAGCCGTACCGCTGAGCGGCGCTCCGGGGCTGACGGGCTTCGTGTCGTCGTCGAGCAGTGCTTCCTTGATGATGCGGCGAGGATCGTACTGGCGCGGATCGTACTTCTTCCAGTCGACCTCATCGATGTCGATGCCGACTTCTTCCTTGATCTGTTCCCGCGCGCCGGACGCCATCCGGCGCACTTCGCGCACAAGGTTGGTCAGCTTCTGGGTGTATTCGGGCAGCCTTTGGGGGCCGATCACCAGAATGCCGATGAGCAGCAGAAGTAAGAACTCCGGGCCATTGATTCCAAACACTTTAGGAAGATTACCCTCTCCGGGGAGGCGCTGACGATTTCGCCACCGTCACGGCGGCCGGGAGTTGTGTCACTGCGCCAGGTGTTCGGTCATCTTGCCCACCTGCCGGGCTATTCTGCGCAGCCCGCGTTCCAGCCGTTCCACAACGGATTCGCTGCCGGAACCGCCCGGGGACGCCTCGGCGGCGGCGTCCGCCGCAATCCCCGGCTCCCCCGTTCCCTGGCTTACGGTGGCACCGGCCACCGCCAACGCCGGGACGGCGTCATCCGCGGCGTTCGCCGGCAGGTCCGAGACGTACGTGAACGTGGTCCGGCCTGTCTGGTAGATGGCGCTCCACGGGGCGGACACCCTGATCCAGAGCCTGCCGCCAACGGCTTTGCCGGCGTCAACGGCCACGAATCCGTCCTGACCGGCGGCGTGCCCCGTCAGGGGGTTGAGCGGAACATCCGGCGCTGCCGTGGCTGCCGGCGCCGCTCCGCTGCCGGCAGCTGTGCCGGAGTGCTGTTCAAGGACGGTGGCTGTGTGCCGGCCGTCCGAGAGGCGCACTTCAACACCCGGGTGGCCGGCGAAAACCTTTGACGTGGCCGAGACGATGTGGAAGCCCATGGCCTGCAGGTCAGGACAGGCCCATCCGTGGGTGCGCAGGGCGGCCACCCTGGGGTCAGCCGACGGGCCCCCGCCGGCGGCAGCTTCCGCCGGGCTCCCGGCCTGTCCCGAGAAGGTCGCCGCCCCGTATTGCCGCGGCTCCCCCGCAGAGATGTAGGCACCGGCCACAACCGTGCCTGCGGCCAGCACGGCCACCCCTCCAGCCAGGCCGGCCAGCTTCAAGGGGGCCGTCCGAGGCGCCGGCGCGGCAGGCGCCATGGCGAGCTGCTGCGTCCGGAGCAGCAGCCGTGCCGTCAGTTCATCGCTGGCCGCGGGGACGGCAGCATCGCGGAGCTTTTCAAGGTACTGGCGCTGTCGGCGGAGTGCAGCGGCGCATTCGCTGCACTGGCGGACATGGTCGGGCGTGCCCGGATGCTGCCTCCCTGCCCCGGGCAGGGAGGCAGACAATTTCCTGAGGTCCTCCAGCAAGCGGTTCAGTTGACGCATGGCGCCGATCAGAGAACTCCGGCGATGCGGGGCATCTTGAGCCGCGGCTTGCGCGACTGCTGGGGACGCGGATCGCGGTGGGCAAGCTTTTCCCGCAGCATGGTCCGGCCACGGTGGATTCGCGAGCGCACTGTCCCCAGCTTCACGCCCAAGGCCTCGGCAACCTCGTCGTAGGACAGGCCCTCCAGGTCACACAGCACCACGGCGGCACGGAAGTCCGGCGGGAGCTCCTCCAAGGCGGCCTGGACGTCGAGGTCCAGGTTGTTGTGCTCGAAGCTTTGCTCAGGGCCCGGCTCCCGTCCCGGCAAGCGTGATTCGGCGTCCTCCGCCAGCGCGTCGAAGCGGATCCGGCTCTTGCGCCGGGCCTGGTCGAGAAACAGGTTCGTGGTGATCCGGTGCAGCCAGCCGTCCAATGTTCCCGGCTTGAAATTCTCCAGGGAGCGGAAGACCCGGACGAACACCTCCTGAGTGAGGTCCTCGGCGTCGTACTTGTTGCCGGTAAGACGGTACGCAAGCCGGTAGACCTTGGCAGAATGGTTGGTCACCACTTCTTCCCAGGTGGGCCTGACCCAGTCAGCCCCCGGTTCTTCAACTGCAGGGACAGGTGCCACAACTGATCCTGACATCGTCCACTCCCCTCGTGGATGTACTAACGCCTGATGCGATTTACATCATTGGTTCGGCGCCGATCACCACTTGGATGAGCGGATACTTATCATGTCAAATTTGGCTGGGAATTTCCTGACTGTGGGGCCCCCTTTAGCCGTGGGCGCAATGAACGCGGAGCGGTGGCAGCGGGGACGTCCAGCAATGGCATGCCGGGCCCTCTTCAGGGCCCCGATGGGGGGCACGGAGACGTCGGCTCCGGCTGCCCGCACGGAAGTAGCCGCCATCACAGCCGGCCCCGCCGTCACCTTCCGGCGGCACACCGCCGGACACAGTACGCTGTAAGAAACATCCCCCCTGCCGCCCAGAAAGCGAAACACATGAGCGCCGACAAGTCCACGAGCTGGTCCTACGCAGAAGATCTGCCTGCCGAGGATGAGGTCCTGCTGCGTGCCAGGGAACGCTCCTTCGAACTGGGTGTGACGCCTATCGGCCGGGGCGTCGGGGCCGTGCTGACTGTTCTGGCTGCGGCGTCGAAGGCGCAGACCGCCGTCGAAATCGGCACGGGCGCGGGCGTCTCCGGCGTCTGCCTCCTTCGCGGGCTCGGGCCGCAGGCCGTGCTGACCACCATCGACGTGGATGTCGAACACCTCAAGGCAGCACGCGAGGCCTTCCAGGAATCCGGCAGCCCGGCGAACCGGACACGAACCATTTCCGGCCGGGCCGGGGATGTTCTGCCAAGGCTGACTGACGCTGCCTACGACCTCGTTTTCATCGACGGGGACAAGCCCAGCTTCCCCCGCTACGTGGAGCAGGCCGTGCGCCTGCTCAAGTCCGGCGGTCTCCTCATCGTCAACGACGCTCTGGACAAGGACCGCGTGTCCAACCCCGCCGCCCGAGACTCCACCACTGTGGTGCTGCGGCAGGTGGGCAAGGCCGTCCGCGACGACGACCGGCTGGCCTCCGCCATGCTGCCCACCGGTGACGGGCTGCTGGTAGCGGTTAAGAAGTAAGGCCGGATGTTTCTTCGTTAAAGACGAAACGATCGTTGCAACTCCCAAAATCTCGGGGGTTGCAACGACCGCCAGAACCCAAGCCTTCCGGCTGCAGGCCCTGCGTGGCAATCTATTCGGTAACGCCTACGAGGCATTCCTTGAGGTTGGCCGCCTCAGCAGCATTGAGTTCGACCACGAGCCGACCTCCGCCTTCGAGCGGCACACGCATAATCAGGCTGCGGCCCTCCTTGGTTACTTCCATAGGGCCGTCGCCGGTGCGTGGTTTCATAGCCGCCATGAGGAAATTCCCCTCCAATAGTCCCAGGACTGAGCAGCCCGGCCGGGCTGAGTCCGCATGATCAAACAAGCCGCTATGGCGGCCCGTTCGGCAGCCGCCATGACTGAACGCTTCGAATGCTTTTGTCCTTGCTTACCCCCTATTATCCTGTAATTACCCGTCTGTAGCTAATCGATGGACATTCGATGCGGCTGGACGATAACCCGCGTGCCGACTCTGGGCCGGCATCGATCTCACGGCGGGTAGTCGCCTCCGCCTGGCAGTTGGGCCCACGCCCACAACCACACCACCCACACGATCTGTAGCAGGACGAACATGGTGATAACGGCCCCGCGGTAGGCGCGCGACCTTGAGACCATCGCCGCTCCCAACGCGAGCGGGAACAGCGGCAGCAGCATGCGGAAGGTGCTGGTCTGCGGATGCAGGAATACCAGCAGATACCCCATGTAGCAGGCGCACCACAGTCTGAGTTCCGTACCGAGTTGCAGCACAGGCCTGGACATCATGAGCAGCGCGAACGCAGCGACGAAAATGAACGGCGCCGCCAGGCCCAGCACCGGCCCGAACAGCAGCACGCCGGTGTCGAACCACGGTTTGACAGGCACCAGGTCGTGCCCGCGCCAGACAGTTTCGGTCTTGGTGTAGGCCTCAATGTCGCCCGTTGTTATCCAGGCGATGGCAGGCCACAGGAGCGCTGCTGCCCCACTGGCGGCGGTCAGCGCAGCCAAGGACCACAGTTCCCTGGGGCTATGCACGCGCGGTGCAGGTTCAGGGACCGCGACGCCCTTGCTTCGGCCGAGGATCCATACCTCCGCCGCCCGGTACAGGAAAAGAATCCCGGCCATCGCGGCAAAGGGTACCCCCGTGGGCCGGGAGAGGCACATCGCCAGGACCACCGGGATGGCCCAGATGTACTGCCTCCGGAGCACGAGCAGCAGGGCCGAGGCCAGCAGGAGGATGTTCAGGGATTCCGCATAAGGAACCTGGAGCACCGGGGAAACCGGAAACGCGGCAAAGAACGCAACGGCCCACAGGGCCGGCCCGTGTTCCGTCCGGCGACGGAAAAGGGCGTAGACCACCACAGACGCGGCGAGGCCGGCGAGCATCGCAATGACCGTGAGGGAGGCCGCGGGGCTGATACCCGTGGCAGCCGTGAGAGTCCGCGCCAGTACCGGGAACAGCGGATAGAACGCCCAGGTGTTTTCCTTGACGCTCCCGGCGCCGTCCACCGGCAGCTCCGACGGATAGCCATTCGCGATGACCTCGCCGTACCAGCGGGCATCCCAGATATTGATGAAGTTCCAATAGTCGGGTTTCGCCGGGAACCACGGATTGACCCCCTGGTGCAGCGCCGCCGACATGAAGATGCCGGCGCTGACCAGCCGGGCCGCCATGTAGATCACCATCACCTGGACCCACCACGGCCAGCGCGCGGCCCCTGCCGACAGCCGCGCCGTGGCCAGGCCGATCGTGCTGGCGGCGGCAGAACCGGTCAAGACCTGTCCTCGGCAGCAGTAAGGTCGTCGGCTGCGGGCCTTTCCTCAGCGGTGGCACGGGCCACGGCCGCAACGCCGGTGCCGTCGATACGGAGGCGGGCACGCAGCCGCTCGATTTCTGCGTCCTTGACTGCAAGCTGATCGCGGAGTTCATCGAGCACCTGGTCTACCTGGTCCATCCGGTAGCCCCGTAGCCCAAGGGCGAACCGCACGTGGTCGACATCGGCCGGCTTGGCGTCAGCCGGCAGCAAGACCGGCGGCAGGGAAGGTACAGGCTCATCGAAGCCGTCGTCAATCAGCCGGCCGCCCGGGCGGCTCTTCCGCAAAATGCCGGCCCCGATGTCTGTCCCGATGACGGCGGTGATGCCAATCAGGACTATGGCAAGGAAGACGAGGAAGAAACTCACATCACCCATCGTGCCAGACCACGGTCCCGCCGCTACTCAGGCCGCTGGTCCCCGTTGGTTGAGGGCGGGCGGACGTGGCCGTGGAGGACGAGGTTGACGGCCTCTTCGGGGTCGTCCACCACCTGCACCAGATCCAGGTCTTTCTCGGACACCATGCCTTCGGCGACCAGGGTGCCCTTGATCCATTCGATCATGGGCCCCCAGAACGACGAGCTCAGGAGAACGATGGGGAAGGAGGTCACCTTCTGCGTCTGGACCAGGACCATGGCCTCGAAGAGCTCATCAAGGGTGCCGAGTCCCCCTGGCAGGACGATGAAGCCCTGTGCGTATTTCACGAACATGGTCTTCCGCGCGAAGAAGTACCGGAAGTTGATGCCGAGGTCCACCCATTGGTTCAGGCCCTGCTCGAACGGCAACTCGATGCCCAGGCCGACGGAGACGCCATTGCCTTCCACAGCTCCCCGGTTGGCGGCCTCCATGGATCCCGGTCCGCCTCCGGTGATGACAGCGACGCCGGCCTCCGCCAGTTTGCGTCCCACTTCAACGCCCATTTCGTAGAACACGCTGCCCGGCTTGGTGCGCGCCGAGCCGAAGACGCTGACCGCCTGTCCCAGGTCAGAGAGTGCCCCGAAGCCTTCAACGAATTCGCTCTGGATCCGCATCACCCGCCACGGGTCGGTATGGATGAAGTGGCCCGGCCCCTTGGTATCGAGCAGCCGCTGATCCGACATCTCCACGGCAGCCTGTTTGCGGCGGAGCTCGAGGGGCCCCTTGCGGCGCGGCTGGACGGATTTAGACGGATCTGCGTTGATGCTCATCATCCAAGGCTAACCTGCCGCTGAACTGCAGGTATCTCTTGAATTACGATCAGCAGGAAGTCGGAGTGATTGCGGTCATAAGTCGCTGATGTTCGCTAGATTCTTCTTATGACTACTCAAGTGCCCGGCAATGCGCTCGTCTCCCTGAATGCCGTGAACAAGCATTACGGCCAGCTGCATGTTCTGAAGGACATCAATCTCCACGTCCGCAAGGGCGAGGTCGTGGTGGTCATCGGGCCTTCAGGCTCGGGCAAGTCCACGCTGTGCCGCGCCATCAACCGCCTCGAAACGATTGACGACGGCGACATCTCGATTGACGGCAAGATGCTGCCCGAGGAAGGCAAGGAGCTCGCGAGCCTTCGCGCCGACGTCGGGATGGTTTTCCAGTCCTTTAACCTGTTCGCCCACAAAACCATCCTCGAGAACGTGACGCTCGGACCCATTAAGGTCAAGGGCGTCGCCAAGGCTGAGGCGGACAAGGAAGCCATGGCCCTCCTGGAACGTGTCGGCGTCGGCCATCAGGCACCGAAGCTGCCGGCCCAGCTCTCCGGTGGCCAGCAGCAGCGCGTGGCCATCGCCCGCGCTCTGGCAATGAAGCCGAAGGTCATGCTGTTCGACGAGCCGACTTCGGCGCTGGACCCGGAAATGATCAACGAAGTCCTTGACGTCATGATCCAGCTGGCCAAGGAAGGCATGACCATGATCGTGGTGACCCATGAAATGGGGTTTGCCCGCAAGGCCGCCGACCGTGTGGTGTTCATGGCGGACGGCCAGATCGTGGAGGATGCCACGCCGGAAGAGTTCTTCAACAATCCGAAGAGCAGCCGTGCCAAGGATTTCCTGTCCAAGCTCCTCACTCACTGAACCCCCGAGTTCGCACCCAGGCCGTCTTCGGCGGCCGCCCAATGAAAGGAATGTCATGAAGGCATTTTTGACCCGAAGGAAATCCCTTCTGGTAGCAGCATCCGCAGCCTTGGCGCTGACCCTGAGTGCCTGCGGTGGTGGCGGCACCGGCGGCGGCACCAACCCCACGCCCGTCGAGAAGCCCAGTTTTGCCGCCGGCTCCACCATGGAAAAGCTCGCTTCTGCCGGCAAGATCACCATTGGCACCAAGTTTGACCAGCCGCTGTTCGGCCAGAAGGGCCTGGACGGCAAGCCCGTGGGCTTCGACGTGGAAATCGGCAAGCTCATCGCAGCCAAGCTGGGAATCCCCGCCGACAAGATCGAGTGGGTTGAAACGGTTTCCGCCAACCGCGAGCAGTTCATCAAGCAGGGCAAGGTGGATCTGATCGTTGCGACGTACACCATCAACGACAAGCGCAAAAAAGAAGTCAGCTTTGCCGGCCCGTACTACGAGGCAGGCCAGGCCCTCATGGTGAACAAGGACAACACGACCATCACCAAGCCTGAGGACGTAAAGGGCAAGAATGTCTGCTCCGTGACCGGCTCCACTCCCGCGGCCACGATCGTGGAGAAGTACGGCGCAGTCCTGGTGCCGGCCGCAACCTACTCCGCTTGCCTCGAGCCGCTGCGCAACAAGCAGGTGGAAGCCGTCACCACCGACAACGCCATCCTGGCCGGTTTCGTCAACAAGGAACCGGACGCCTTCAAGCTGGCATCCGAGGAGACCTTCACCAAGGAGCCCTACGGCATCGGCCTGAAGCTGGATGACACCGAATTCCGCAACTGGATCAATGACCAGCTGGAAAGCTTCGCCAAGGACGGGTCCTACAAGAAGGCCTGGGAAGGCACGGCCGGCGCCGTCATCAAGACGGCACCGGAACTTCCCGCCATCGACCGCTACTAGAACGGGCCTGGCGGTCACCGGCTGCCGGAAATCTTTCCGGCAGCCGGTGACCCCGCTCCCGTCTACCGCACATCCCCACAAACGCAGCTGAAGGATCCTATGGACGTCATCATTGAAAGCCTCCCGCAGTACTGGGACGGCTTTCTCAGAACCCTGTTCCTGGCCGTCGTTTCCGGCATCATTGCCTTGGTGGTGGGCACGCTCCTGGCCGCCGCCCGGGTATCACCGGTGACGGCCCTCCGCGGATTCAGCATGGCCTACGTGGAGGTGGTGCGAAACACTCCGCTGACCATCGCCTTCTTTTTCGCCGCGGTCGTTTTGCCCCGGCTTGGCGTCACGTTCCAGCAGTTCGAAATCGCGGCCATCATCGCGCTGAGCGCCTACACCTCGGCGTTCATTGCCGAGGCAGTGCGCTCGGGCGTCAACAGTGTCCCGGTGGGCCAGGCTGAGGCTGCGCGCAGCATCGGCATGAAATTCAGCCAGGTGCTGTCCCTCATCATCCTGCCCCAGGCGCTCCGCACAGTGATCCCGCCCATGATCAACATCCTGATCGCGCTCGTCAAGAACTCCTCCGTGGCCGGCGCTTTCTACGTGCTTGAGCTGTTTGGCTACGGCAAACAACTGGCGAACGAACACGGCGATGCGGTCATGTGGGTACTCGTGGGCGTTGCCTTCTTCTATCTCCTGATCACCGTGCCGCTGGGCTACGTGGCTCACCAGGTCGAACGAAAGGTGGCGATTGCACGATGACTTCTGTTCTCTACGACGTCCCGGGCCCCAAAGCCCGCAGAGTTTCCCTGATCGGCTCGATCATCGGCGTGGTGGTCATCGGCGCCCTTCTCGCCCTTGCCCTCGTCACACTTGCCCAGCAGGGAATCTTCCAGGCGCAACGGTGGGCGATCTTTGGCCAGGCGGACGTCTGGTCGCTGATCTTCAACGGCATCGGTGCAACATTGAGCGCCGCCGCGATCGCGGCAGTGATCGCCTTCCCGCTGGGACTCCTGCTCTGCCTAATGCGCATTTCCGATGTAGCCTGGATCCGGGTTCCCACAAGAATCGTGCTGGAGTTCCTCCGCGGCATGCCCGTGGTGCTGATGATGCTGTTCGTCCTGCTCGTGTTCGCCACAAGTTCGTTCATTGCCGTGGTGGCCGGGCTGGTGCTCTACAACGCGGCCATCTTCGCCGAGATCATCCGCGCCGGCATCCAGTCCCTTCCCAAGGGCCAGCGCGAGGCCGGCCTGGCGATCGGCCTGACCAGCTTCCAGTCACGGCTGAGCGTCGAACTCCCGCAGGCCATCCGGCGCATGCTCCCGTCCCTCGTGGCTCAGCTCGTCGTCCTGCTGAAGGACACCTCCCTGGGCTACATCGTTGCGTACGGCGAACTGCTCCGCGCGGTGCAGGTCATGGCGGACTTCCTCGGCCCGCAGTTCCTGTTCCCCGTGTTCTTCGTGGCTGCAGCGATCTACATCGCCATCAACCTTGCGGTGTCCCGCCTGGCCATCTGGATTGAGCGTCGCGGGTCCAAGAAGGCGGCCGGCGGCGTGGCGAAAGCTCCCACCGCCGGGGTGTCCACCATCGTGAAGTAGGCCCCCGGGCACGTTGACTGCAAACGACAGAAGGTCCGCAACCATCCCGGTTGCGGACCTTCTGTCATTACGGGCTGCTGTCCTGCGGCGTCAGGCCAGCCAGTTCTGCAGCGCACGGAGGCAGGCACGGATGGCCTCGGCCTCAACGTGCTCGTTGTCCTTGTGCGCCAGCAGCGGATCGCCGGGGCCGAAGTTCACCGCCGGGACTCCCAGCTCACTGAAACGCGCGACGTCGGTCCACCCGTATTTGGGTTTGGGCTCGGCTCCGACTGCGGCCACAAAGGACGCGGCGGCCGGGTGGTTCAGCCCGGGCCGGGCGCCTGCCGCGGCGTCGGTGCGGACCACATCGAATCCCTCCAGCAGCCCGCGCACATGTGCCTCAGCCTGGTCAGGTGACTTGTCCGGCGCGAAGCGGTAGTTGATCTCCACCACGCAGCGGTCCGGAATGACGTTGCCCGCGGTACCGCCATGGATTTTCACGGCGTTAAGGCTTTCGCGGTACTCCAGGCCGTCCACGTTGATGGTCTGCGGGCTGTACGCCGCAAGCCGTTGCAGGATGGGCGCAGCGGCGTGGATGGCGTTGCTTCCCATCCAGGCACGCGCTGAATGGGCGGCTTCCCCGAGTGTCGTAGCCTCAAGCCGCATGGTGCCGTTGCAGCCTCCCTCCACGGTGCCGTCCGTCGGCTCCAGCAGGATGGCAAAGTCGCCCTTGAGCAGGTCCCCGTGGTTCCGCACCAGTCTGCCCAGGCCGCTTTTGACGGCTTCCACTTCCTCGTGGTCGTAAAAGACGAAGGTGACGTCCTTGGACGGCGACGCGCCGCCGTCCAACATGGATGCCGCAAGCGCAAGCTGGACGGCGACGCCGCCCTTCATGTCCGTGGCTCCGCGGCCGTAGAGGACGCCGTCGCCAGGAATGCCCGATGGCCAGGTGGACGGGACAGTTCCCAGGGAGCCGTCCGTCACCGGCAACGGCACCGTATCCAGGTGCCCCGCGAGGATGACTCGCTCAGGGCGGCCGAGGGACGTGCGGGCGATGATGGAATCCCCGTCCCGGATTAGCTCAAGGCCAGGGAGCTGCCGGAGGGCCAGCTCGACGGCGTCGGCAAGCTCAGCTTCGTTGCCCGACACGCTGTTGATGTCGAGCAGCTTGGCGGTCAGCAGGGCAACGTCCTGGCGCAGGTCGAGGGTTACGGGGGCAGTTTCGGCAATCATCATCCAACTCTATCTCCCGGGCCCTGCCCGGTCGGGCAGCAGCAAATCCTCCATGTTGGCTACTTAACGGCGTCAAATGCGACCAGCCGGGCACGGATTCATTTCGGCGCGTGCACGACGGCTCGATACACTGGGGCCATGACTGAAACCGCTTCTTCCGCCGTGCCCGCTGCCCAAACGCTGTCCGACGATTCCCGCTCGGCCTACGGATTCGGAGTGGCCACCGTTGCCACCCGCAACGGTGAAGCCACGGTGCTGGATGTCTGGTTCCCGGCCCCCGCCCTGGGCGTGGCAGCCGAAAGCCTGCGCGCAGTCGAGAACGCCGATGAAACCCTTGGCGACATCGCGGCCGGCGGAGCGGACGCGGACCGCGGTACTGAGCAGAAGGTCGTGTTCGTCCAGATCAACCTGGACGAGGCACCGGCGGACACGGCGGATGCCTACCTTCGGCTGCACCTGCTGTCGCACCGACTCGTCCGTCCCAACACCATCAACCTGGACGGCATCTTCGGCAAGCTCCCGAACGTCGTGTGGACCAACTTCGGCCCCTGTGCCGTGGACGGCTTTGAGCTGACCCGCGCCAAATTGCGCAAGCGTGGCGCCGTGACCGTCTTCGGCGTCGACAAGTTCCCGCGCATGGTGGACTACGTGGTCCCCGCCGGCGTCCGCATTGCCGACGGGGACCGCGTCCGCCTGGGCGCGCACCTCGCCGAGGGCACCACTGTCATGCACGAGGGCTTCGTCAACTTCAATGCCGGCACGCTGGGCACCTCCATGGTCGAAGGCCGCATCTCCGCCGGCGTCGTGGCCGGGGACGGCACGGACGTCGGCGGCGGCGCCTCGATCATGGGTACCCTCTCCGGCGGCGGCAAGGAAAAGGTCGCCCTCGGCCAGCGGGTCCTGCTGGGCGCGAACTCCGGAGTCGGCATCAGCGTCGGCGACGACTCCGTGGTGGAGGCCGGGCTTTACGTCACTGCGGGCACCCGGGTACGGGTTATTGGCCCGAAGGACGCCGACGGCGAGGACACCAGCCGGATCGTCAAGGCCGTGGAGCTGTCGGGGGTTCCGAACCTGCTGTTCCGCCGCAACTCCACCACCGGCGAGGTGGAGGTACTCCCCCGCAAGGGCCAGACTGTGGAGCTGAACGACGCCCTGCACGCCAACTGACCGTCCAGGAGCGGCCGGCACCCGAACCGGCCGGCCGCCCCGGACCAAGGGAGTAACCTCGTGACACGCCGACGCAAGCTGCGCGGAGCGGTCGTTGTGCTGCTCTCCGTCGTGCTCGTCGGCGGCGGCATCTACACCGCCGTGGCCTTGCTGCAACAGTCGGAGCAGCTGGTCACGGAAGAATGTACCGCCGCCGTCGGTTCACAGCGGGCAGAACTCGCCACCGACCAGGCGGCAAACGCCGCCCTGATCACCGCCATTTCGGTGCGGCGGGGACTGCCGCCGCGCGCCGCAAGCATCGCCCTGGCGACTGCCATGCAGGAATCGAAGCTGCGGAACATCGAGCACGGCGACCTGGCGGGTCCGGATTCCCGGGGGCTTTTCCAGCAGCGCCCTTCGCAGGGCTGGGGCACCCTGGAACAGGTCATGGATCCGCACCACGCAACCAATGCCTTCTATGACGCGCTGGTCGAAGTGCCTGGCTACGCAGAGATGGACATCACCGAAGCAGCGCAACGTGTGCAGCGTTCGGCCTACCCGCGCGCCTACGCCCAGCACGAGGAGATGGGCCGGGCCTTCGCCTCGGCGCTGAGCGGCCAGGCGCATACTGCACTGGACTGCACTCTTCGCTCACCGGAGCGGGCCGGTGAGCCCGAGGCCTTGCTCCAGGAGCTCGAGGCCGCGTACGGCAGCATCCCTTCCTCGACCTCCGGCCCGACTCTGGTACTTGAGGCCACGGGCGACCTGGCGTGGTCGCTGGCCCACTGGGCAGTGGCAAATGCCAAGGAATTTGCGGTTGCACAGGTGGATGTGGACGGAAAGAGCTGGGACCGGCGGGCACGGAACGGGTGGCAGGATTCACCAGGCTCCGACGGTACGGTAACAATCACCTTTGCCGAGGCACCCGCCTGATGGTTCCCCGAACGGCCGGGATTCCCGCCCGGCCGGGTCACTCTTCCCTCAGACGAGAATTTCCACGACAGGCTGCACGTAGCTCCGGAACACTTCAGGCTGCTGCAGCAGACCATGGCTCATGATGATCTTGTCCGGTTCGAGGAACCATGCGCGCTGTTCGTCCAGCGGCAGTTCGATGATCGTCAGGTCGAAGTCGCGTGAGTTCCGGCCCACCTCCAGCAGCCGGTCCTCCACGATGTCTTCCAGCAGGTGCACCGATCCTCCGGCCACCCGCTCGGCCTCCAGTTCCGCATACTCCTTACGGCGTTCGCGCGCCCAGGTGAGCGCTGCGCCGAAATGTGCCTGCAGGACCCTCCGCAGCGCCGGGGAATTGGCGAACGACCGGAATCCGGGCGGCGACATTTCCGGGGACATTTGCGGATGCGCCTTCAGCAGTTGCTCCCACCACGCTTCCCACTCGGTCTTGAGGGCACTGATCCCGCCCACCTCGGCGGTCAGGTGGGAATGGTCCGCGTGCCTGACTTTCGGGGCGGCGTGGGACAGTGCCGGAAAGCCGGCACCGTCCAGCCCAGCGACGTCACGTATGTAAAGAGCAATGAGCATGGGCCCCGACGTGTCCATGGTGATCCGCCAGCCTGGACCGCCTGTGTGCTGCATCCGTATGCCTCCCTTGGCATGTTCCTATCCGCCCCCGATTGACGCGGCATCCCGCTCTCCGGCTCCAGTCTATTCCCCCAGCCCGGGGACGTTAATGCTTGGGTGCCAGCGGTCCTTCCAGCCCTGCCAGATGGGATTCAAGCACGTCCTGGCACATCTCCAGGGTCATCCACTCCGGCTGCAGGAGGGCATGCATCGTCAGGCCATCGAGCGTGGCGAGGAGCCGCTCCGCTTCGGTGACCAGCCGCTGTTGCCCGCCACCATCATCTTCGACAAGACCGGTGATCAACTGCCCGACGACGGCGGCCACCGCCCGGTGGCTTCGATCCGCCTCGGCAGCAAGGAACGGCCGGATTCTCGCGGCATTCTTGAAGGCCAGCCAGGCGCAGGCGTCCAGCGCGCGTTGTTCGTCCAGCGGAAGGAATTCACCCAGCAGGGTTAATACCGCCGAGCGCTGCGTCTCGCTGCCGGCTGACGAAGCGGACACGCCGGCATACGCGCCGCTCAGTCGTGCCACGATGCGGTCCACCACGGACGCAAAGGAGAAGGCCAGCAATTCCTCGCTGCTGGCGAAATAGTGCCGCACGGATCCGACCGCCAGGCCTGCTTCGTCGGCCACTTCCCGGAGGGATGCCCGCTCCAATCCGTCGGAGGCGATGATCCGGCAGACGGCATCTACGATCTCCTGGCGCCGGGCGGCGGCATCCACAATTTTCGGCACTCTTTGTTTTTAGCACGGATGTGCTGCAGGGATAGGCCGCCCCGCCGCAACGTGACCGGCCACACACAACGGACACATTCAGCGGGGTCCCTGCCTGCTGGGATAGCGTGGGAGCATGAAAATTCTGGTCACGGGTGGCACCGGCTACATTGGCTCGCACACCGTCTTGTCCCTGCAGGAAGCCGGTCATGAAGTCGTGGTGATCGACAATCTGGTGAACTCCAGCGAGGAGTCCCTGCGCCGGGTGGCTGAACTCACCGGCAAGGAAGCCGTCTTCCACCACGTGGATCTCGTGGACGAGGCCGCGGTCGGCGCCGTGTTCGACCAGCACGCCATCGATGCGGTCATCCACTTTGCCGGCCTCAAGGCTGTGGGCGAATCCGTCCGGGAACCGTTGAAGTACTACCACAACAACCTCGTCGGCACCCTGAACCTGATCCGTGTGATGGACCGGCATGACGTCCGCTCGATCGTCTTCAGCTCTTCGGCTACCGTCTACGGCGAGCACAATGCCGTCCCGTACGTAGAAAAGATGGAAATCGGCGCGAACAACCCCTACGGCCGCACCAAGGAGCAAATCGAGGACATCCTCGCCGACCTCGGTGCCGCCGACGAGCGCTGGCACATTGCGCTGCTGCGCTACTTCAACCCGGTCGGCGCCCACCCGTCGGGCCGGATCGGCGAGGACCCCCAGGGCATCCCGAACAACCTCGTGCCGTTCATTGCCCAGGTCGCGGTCGGCCGGCGCGAGAAGCTCATGGTCTTCGGGGGCGACTACGACACCCCGGACGGCACCTGCCTGCGCGACTACATCCACGTCGTGGACCTCGCCGACGGCCACGTCGCCGCCCTGAATCATGTGGCAGACCGCACCGGCGTGTTCCGGTGGAACCTCGGCTCCGGCAGGGGATCCTCTGTCCTGGAAGTCATCCGTTCCTTCGAAAAGGCCGTCGGGCGCCCCATCCCCTACGAAATCACGGGACGTCGCGCCGGCGACCTCCCTGCCTTCTGGGCAGACGCCACCTCGGCCCTCGCCGACCTTTCGTGGTCCACCACCAAGACGGTGGACCAGATGTGCGAGGACCACTGGCGCTGGCAGAAAAACAACCCCCTGGGCTACAGCTCCTGACCCCCCGACATCGGGGACAACGACGGCGGCCGCCCACCTCGGAAGGTGGGCGGCCGCCGTCGTTGTTGCTTGTGTCCCTGCTGCCTTAGCGTGCCGGGTACTGGCGCTCGGGCTCTCCTGTGTAGAGCTGCCGCGGGCGGCCGATCTTCGTATTAGGATCGCTGATCATTTCGCGCCACTGGGCAATCCAGCCCGGCAGGCGGCCGATCGCAAAGAGCACCGTGAACATCTTCTCGGGGAAGCCCATGGCCTTGTAGATCAGGCCGGTGTAGAAGTCCACGTTCGGGTAGAGCTTGCGCTGGATGAAGTAGTCGTCATTCAGGGCCTTCTCTTCGAGACGCAAGGCGATGTCCAGGAGTTCGTCGTTGCCGCCGAGCTTGGTGAGGATCTCGTGCGCCGTGGCCTTGACGATTTTGGCACGCGGGTCGTAGTTCTTGTAGACCCGGTGTCCGAAGCCCATGAGGCGGACGCCATCTTCCTTGTTCTTGACCTTCTCCATGTAGTCCTCGGGCCTGGTGCCGTCGGCCTGGATCTGGCGCAGCATCTTGAGCACGGCCTCGTTGGCGCCGCCGTGGGCGGGGCCGAAGAGGGCGTTGATGCCGGCGGAAACGGAGGCGAAGAGGTTGGCGTTGGAGGAACCCACGAGGCGCACTGTGGAGGTGGAACAGTTCTGCTCGTGGTCTGCGTGCAGGATCAGGAGCAGATCCAGCGCCTTGGCGACGACCGGGTCCACCTCGTACTGCTCGGCCGGAAGGCCGAAGCTCAGGCGCAGGAAGTTCTCCACGAGGTTGTGGGAGTTGTCCGGGTAGAGCATGGGCTGGCCGATGCTCTTCTTCAGGGCGTAGGCGGCGATGACCGGCATCTTGGCCAGCAGTCGGTAAGTGGAAACTTCCACCTGCTCGGCGTTGAACGGGTCCAGCGAGTCCTGGTAGAACGTGGACAGCGCCGACACAGCGGAGGAGAGCACCGGCATGGGGTGCGCATCGCGGGGGAAGCCGCTGAAGAAGCCCTTGAGCTCTTCGTGCAGCAGAGTGTGGTGGCGGATGCGCTGGTCAAAGGATTCCAGCTCAGTGGGGGTGGGCAGGTTGCCGTAGATCAGCAGGTAGGACACTTCCAGGAAGCTGGAGTGCTGGGCAAGCTGCTCGATCGGGTAGCCGCGGTACCGCAGGATCCCTGCGTCGCCGTCGATGTACGTGATCGCGGAGGTGGTGGCAGCGGTGTTCATGAAGCCAGGGTCAAAGGCAACGGCGCCGGTCTGCTTCAGCAGTTTGGAAACGTCGTAGCCTTCGTTTCCCTCTACAACCTTGATGCGCGGGAGCTCGAGCTCGCCGCCTGCGTGGCGCAGGGTTGCGCTGGTGGTCTCAGTCATGGAGTCCCCTTCATGAGGCATCTGGGCCTCTGTAGAAAGCTTGATCCAACATCAGGTGAGCCGCGCGGGGATCCCGCACAGGCGGGAATTCCAACGGCCGTGCTGCCTTCTTGTAGAAAGCCACCATTGATAGTCAGTTAAAAAGTACCGTCACTTTCAGCCTGCTACTAATCCGGGACACGCTTATACGCCGCAAAATGCGTCACTTGTGGCGGGTGTCACACCCATTGTTACGGGGCCGTTGCTCCGGAACCGCGGTTAGGCGGTCGCAGCCAGCCGGGCCACGGCAGTGTCGATCCGCTCGTCGCTGCCGGTCAGCGCCACACGAACGTAACCGTTGCCGGCCTCGCCGTAGAACACGCCCGGACCCGCCACGATCCCGCGTCCGGCGAGCCGCTCAATAGTGTCCCAGGTGGCTTCGCCTGCCGTGCACCACAGGTAAAGTCCCGCGGAGGACTCATGGATCTTCAGTCCGAAGCCTTCGAGGGCCGGCACAATCCGCGTCCGGCGGCCGCGGTACAGGTCCTTCTGCGCCTGAACGTGGGCGTCGTCGCCGAGGGCCACGCGCATTGCCTCCTGGACCGGGTAGGGAACGATCATCCCGGCATGCTTGCGGCTGTTCACCAGGTTCGCCATGATGGCCGGGTCTCCGGCCACGAACGCTGCCCGGTAGCCGGCCAGATTGGATTGCTTGCTCAGGGAATAGACGGCAAGGAGCCCGTCATGGGAACCGCCCGCCACCCGGGGATCCAGGATGCTGGGGACTGCCTGCCCGCCCCGCTGAAGATCCCACTCGCCCCAGCCGAGTTCCGCATAGCATTCGTCCGAAGCCACGAGCGCCCCGACGTCCCGCGCCTGGTCGACGAGTTTTTTCAGGGAGGCGGCGTCCCGGACACTTCCGGTCGGGTTGCCCGGGGAATTGACCCACACGAGCCGGACCTTCGCCCGGGTGGCAGCATCGAGTTCGTCGAGATCATCAGCAGCCACTGCCGTCGCTCCGGCGAACGTCGCACCGATGTCATACGTGGGGTAGGCAACGGCGGGACGGACGACGACGTCCCCCGGCTTCAGCCCAAGCAGGAACGGCAGCCATGCCACCAGTTCCTTGGAGCCCACCGTCGGCATGACGTCGCGGGGATCCAGCCCCTCAACGCCCCTGCGGCGTGCAAACCATCCGGCGATGGCCTCCCGGAGCGCCGGGGTGCCGTGCACTGTGGGATAGCCGGGAGCGTCTGCTGCGGCCCGGAGGGCCTCCTGGATCACCGCGGGCGTGGGATCCACCGGCGTCCCGATGGACAGATTGACTGCTCCACCCGGATAATCAGCCGCTTTGGCCAGGTAGGGCGCCATCGCCTCCCAGGGGTAGTCGGGAAGGCTCAGGCCGAAGCTCCGCACAGCTGTTGTCACCGAAGCGCCCGCCTCAGTCCTGGTTCTGCGGCGGCAGCGCGGCAATCATCGCGTGGTCGGTGTGGGTGTTGCCGACCTTCGCGGCGCCGCCCGGGGAACCGAGCTCGTCGAAGAACTCGACGTTGGCCTTGTAGTAGTCGGCCCACTCTTCCGGGGTGTCGTCCTCGTAGTAGATGGCCTCGACCGGGCAGACGGGCTCGCATGCACCGCAATCGACGCATTCATCGGGATGGATATAGAGGGAACGCTCGCCTTCGTAGATGCAATCGACGGGGCACTCCTCAATGCACGCCTTGTCTTTGACATCTACACACGGCTGCGCGATTACGTACGTCACGTCCCTTGCCTCTCCACGTTGGTTCCGGCGCTGGCCGGTTGGTGCTTCCGGCCTGCATGCCGGTCTATCGACTTCCGAGCCTATTATCTCCCAGCACCGTTCCGCGAATGAAGCGCCGCGTCACACTCGGGAAGCGGCATACGATAAACGCGTGAGTCTGACAACGCCCCCGCCCCGCGAGTTCCTGGCCGCCGCGTCCCCCGGGACCCGGGTGGTGGTGCGCTACAGGGTCGACGGCGGTTATACGGATGCGCTGGGAGACCTCCTGGAGTGCCGGGCAAGTGACTGCACCGTACGTACCCGAAGTGCCGACGTCGTGGTTCCCCTCGACCTCGTGGTGGCGGCAAAAGAGGTGCCGCCCGCACCCGCGCGGCGCAGACCGCAAACACGACACTGACTCCCGGTCAGCCTGCCTCGACCTGACTGGGCAGTTTCCGCATGCCCAGCAACGGCGAGAACAAGACCGGTGCGACCGCCAGGAAGCTTCCCGCCGTGCCGATCCAGATCACCGGCACGAGCCCAAGGTGCTCGCCAAGGAGGCCGGAGGCAAGCGCCGCCAGCGGCATCACTCCCCACACAACGAACCGGATGGACGCGTTCATCCGGCCCAGGAGCCTGGCCGGACACACCCGTTGGCGCATGCTGAGCTGCATGATGTTGTAGACCAGGACAACGAAGCCGAAACCGAACTCGGAAAGGAGCAGCAGCGCCAACGAAATCCCGGGCTGGGCAATCATGGCCGCCACTGGAACGGGTATCAGGAACACCGCGCTGACACTGGCGCAGACCGGTATGACGGTGCCCTCGCCGGCCCACTCGGCCAGGCGCGGGGCAGCGATGGCGCCCAGCAGTCCACCGACCGCGCCGGCCGCCATGATGAGACCCATGCCCTGCGGCCCAAGTCCGAGATTCCGGAGAATGAGCACCGGGAGCATGGTGAAAATCAACATGCCGCAGAAGTTCATCGCGCCGGTGCAGACGGCAATCCGGCTGATCAGCGGATGCCGGATCACGAACGAGAGTCCTTCTTTGATCTCGACACTCAGCGGCCGCCTGTCGGCTGCCGGCGCGGCCACCTCGCGGTCACGCGTGCGGGCGAGGAACACTGCGGAGAGCAGGTAGCCGGCGGCCTCCCCTATGAACAGCACCGGCGCAGTGACCACCGTCAGCAGGAGGCCTCCCGCTGCGGGTCCTCCGATTCTGGCTATCTGGGCCGTCGCTTCAAGTTTGGAGTTGGCCTGGCCGACGTTGCCGGGAGAAACGAGAACAGGCACGTAGCTCTGGTACGACACATCAAAGAACACCGTGGCCGTGCCCACTATCGCGGCGACGACGTACAGGTGCCAGACTTCCAGCAGGCCGCCCCACCACAGCAGCGGCACCGCCGCCATGGCGGCGGTCCTGACGATGTTGGCGGCGATCATGGTTCGCCTCTTCAGCCAGCGGTCTACCCACGCGCCGGCTGGCAGCCCCACGACCAGGAACGCTGCCAGGCCGGCAGCATTCAGCACGCCGACCTCGAATGCCGTGGCCTGCAGCATGGCCACGGCAAGCACCGGGAACGCCAACTGTCCCAGCTGGGCACCAAGCTGGCTCATGGTTTGGCCGGTCCAGAAAGTGGTGAAGTTACGGTCCAGCAACAGGGATCTGGTTGCTTCACCTGCAGCAGTGGATTCGGCGGTCACCGCATCAGTTTCCAGTGGTGATTGATATATGTCAATCACTTATTGCTGGCTAGACTTGCGCTATGACACCCGCGCCGGAGAGCGATGAAGCGGACCTGGTGGCGAAGGGCCGCGCGCTCAGCTCCCCGCTCAGGCTTCGGATTCTACGGCTGTGCCTGCACCAGGCCCGCACCAACAAGGAAATCGCAGAACTGCTGGGCATCAATCCCGCTTCCAGCCTTCATCATGTGCGCACGCTGGTGCGGACCGGTTTCCTGCTGGCGGAGGAGCGCCGGAAGGGTCGGCGGGGGGCAGCTGAGGTGCCCTACATCGCAAGCCGCAAGTCCTGGAGCACTCCGGTGGACAACGTCTCCCCCATCCTCATCGAGACGTTCCTGCAGGAAACCCGGGACCTTCCGCCGGAGGACATTGAGGTCTGGCGCCTGGGAGTGAAGTTCAACGATGCCCGGCGCGAGGAAATGCTGGGCAAGCTCCGCGCGGTGCTGGACGAGTACATGGCACTCCCTGCAGACGCCGACGGCCAGGCCACCTCTTTGATGATCGCCCACCACCGGGACCCCACAGCGGACTAGGCTGGCGCTCCGGTTGCCGGGCCCGGCGCGTTTGCGGCCGGAAGCCGGCGGCGGTACCGCCGGCACCATGCCAGCATCAGCACCGTGACAACGGCGATCCCGTAAACCCAAAAGTTCCCGGCGAGGTCCCCGGCAATGAGGCGCTTTCCGGGCTCCATGGCCGACCACCACCCTGCCAGGACATAGCAGAGAACTCCGCAGGCCGCCGTCGGGATAAGCGACCGGAACGCCGCACCCAGGAACAGTTGAAGCGAGCCCAGGAGCGCCAGGGCAGCCAGCGCGCCGAGCGGCAGCGCGACGTCGGCCGCCACCAGCAGTAGCTGGCGGTGCAGTGCCGTGCCGGCAACGGCAGCAAAAAGAGCTGCCGGCACGGCGGCGGCAACGCCGCCTGCCATGCCGGCAGCTCTATTGTTCACGAGGGTGATGACCGGAACGTGCCTGGATCAGACCTTCGCGCGGGCGCGGTTGGCCTTGGCGCGCTCGTTGGTGTCAAGGATGAGCTTGCGGATGCGGATGGACTCCGGGGTCACCTCAACGCACTCGTCCTCGCGCGCGAATTCGAGGGACTCTTCGAGGGTCAGATCGCGGGGCGGCGTCAGGTTCTCGAAGGTGTCAGAGGAAGCGGCACGCATGTTGGTGAGCTTCTTTTCCTTGGTGATGTTCACGTCCATGTCGTCGGCGCGGGAGTTCTCGCCAACGATCATGCCCTCGTAAACCTCGGACGTGGGCTTGACGAAGAAGGAGCCACGTTCCTGCAGGTTGATCATGGCGAACGGCGTCACAACACCGGCGCGGTCGGCGATCATCGAACCGTTGGTGCGGTACTCGATCGGACCGGCCCACGGCTCGTAGCCTTCGGAGATGGAGGCCGCGATGCCGGCGCCGCGGGTGTCCGTGAGGAACTTGGTGCGGAAACCGATCAGGCCACGGGCCGGAACGATGAATTCCATCCGGCACCAGCCGGTGCCGTGGTTGGCCATGTTGGTCATGCGGCCCTTGCGGGCAGCCATGAGCTGGGTGACGGCGCCGAGGTACTCTTCGGGCACGTCGATGGTCATGTGCTCCATCGGCTCGTGGACCTTGCCGTCGATGGTCCTGGTGACCACCTGCGGCTTGCCGACGGTCAGTTCGAAGCCTTCGCGGCGCATCTGCTCAACCAGGATGGCAAGGGCGAGCTCGCCACGGCCCTGGACTTCCCAAGCGTCGGGACGCTCGGTGGGCAGAACCTTGATGGAGACGTTACCGATCAGTTCCTTGTCCAGGCGGTCCTTCACCTGGCGGGCAGTGACCTTGGCGCCCTTGACCTTTCCGGCCAGCGGCGAGGTGTTGATACCGATGGTCATGGAGATCGCGGGATCATCCACGGTGATCAGCGGCAGCGGCTGGGGGTTCTCGGCGTCGGTCAGGGTCTCACCGATGGTGATCTCTTCGATGCCGGCGACGGCGACGATCTCGCCCGGTCCTGCGGACTCGGCCGGAACGCGGTCCAGTGCCTTGGTGGCCAGGAGTTCGGTGATCTTGACGTTCTTGAGCTCACCGTTGGCGCGTGCCCAGGCGACGGTCTGGCCCTTGCGCAGGGTGCCGTTGTAGATGCGGAGCAGCGCGAGGCGGCCAAGGAACGGGGAAGCGTCCAGGTTGGTCACGTGGGCCTGCAGCACGCCGTTCGGGTTATACGTGGGTGCCGGGATGTGCTCAATGATGGTCTTGAACAGGGGCTCAAGGTCCTCGTTCTCGGGCGCTGAGCCGTCGGCCGGCTGCTCGAGGGAGGCGCGGCCTACCTTGGCGGCTGCGTAAACCACGGGAACTTCGAGGATCTTGTCCAGGTCGAGGTCCGGAACCTCGTCCGCGAGGTCGGAGGCCAGGCCCAGGAGCAGGTCCATGGACTCGTGGACAACTTCTTCGATCCGCGCGTCGGGGCGGTCGGTCTTGTTGACCAGCAGGATGACCGGCAGGTGCGCGGCCAGGGCCTTGCGCAGTACGAAGCGGGTCTGGGGCAGCGGGCCCTCGGAAGCATCAACGAGGAGCACCACGCCGTCCACCATGGACAGGCCGCGCTCAACCTCGCCGCCGAAGTCAGCGTGGCCCGGGGTGTCGATCACGTTGATGGTGATGGTCTCACCCTTGGAGGACGGTCCGTTGTAGGCCACGGTGGTGTTCTTGGCCAGGATGGTGATGCCTTTTTCGCGCTCAAGGTCACCGGAGTCCATGACGCGGTCTTCGAGGTGGTTGTGCTCGGCAAAGGAGTTGGTCTGCTTGAGCATGGCGTCGACCAGGGTGGTCTTGCCGTGGTCAACGTGGGCCACGATCGCGACGTTGCGCAGGTCACTGCGCGATGCAGTGGCTACCGCAGTGTTGGTGGTGGTTTCAGACATGCGTTATTGCTCGATTCAGTGGTGAAGTCAGCTGTTGTATCGCGACATTTCCAACTGGAACGCACGACGGATCAGTCCCTTTAACACAGGGCACCTACAGCTAGTCTAAACGCTCTGCCATTTATTGGCCTAAAATCCGAAAGCGCGCCCTCCCCCGGCCCGTTACCAAATCGTGAGTCCGCACGCACGTCACGTGAGCAATCTCACTGGCTTTTCCCGAACTGATCCATCACTATTGCTTGGAACACTACGACCAGGCCAGGAGTCCACGGATGCTGCAAGCCTCAACGCGGGCCGTCCTGATCGCCCCGATCATCGCCGCCGGCGTGTTTTTGGCCGGCTGCGGGACGGCGTCCCCGCCAGCGCCGGGCACGGGCAACCCGGCCACGCCCCGCCCCGCTGCCCTGGCACCGGCCGCAGGGCCCGGCGAGGCCGTTGCCGCAGGCTCGCCCGTGGGAAGGGACCTCATCGCGGCGGACCCGGCAGGCCTTCCGGCCGGATCCCTCTTCCGGAACCCCGCGAACGGACGGGACGAAGTGATCATCGACAATATCGACCGAACGGCCCTGCTGATCGGCGATTCGCAGTCCGAACCGGAGGCAAGCTGGCCGCGCCGGGCCTTGACCGGGCTGGGTTACGAGGTCTTCTTCTGCGGCAAGGGCGGCACCGGCTTCGTTGCCTCCAACGGCACCACGGGAAACTACGTCGACGCCCTGCAGCGGGGCGACTGGCACCTGCCCTATGGCTTTCCTCCGCTCGTGGTCATTGAAGGCGGCGGCAACGACGCCAAGCAGGGCGCCGCTGACCGGGAGATCGTCGCGAATGCGGAGAGCCTGATCACCACACTCAAGCAGCGGTATCCGGGAGCAAAACTCGCCATGGTCGGCACGCTGGCCAAAGGTGCCGGCAACGGCGGCGGGAGGCGCACCGAAGTGGACGCGTTGCTGGGGAAAGTGGCGGCTGCCCATCGCATTCCGTTCGTCGGTGTCGGTGATTGGCTGACCCGCTACGGCCTGGAGGCCTCGCTTGCGGACAAGGTCCACATGAACGACGACGGCCACCGCGCCTTGGGGACGCTGCTGGGCAGCCGGCTCGCGGCCCTCGGGCTCGGCCCCGGCTAGGAGCGGAGAATCCTGGCGCGGAGAAGCCCATGCGGACGACAAAGGAGCCGGTGCGCACCTTCGGGTGGGCACCGGCTCCTTTAATGCGCATACTCTTGCTGCGGGACGGCGCCTAGGCCGTGGCCACCTCGGGAGGAAGCATAAGGTGGGCGCCGGGAATCGCGTTGAGCAAGGCCTTGGTGTAGTCCTGCCGCGGCGAATCGAATACATCATCCGTTGACCCGGTCTCCACCAGTTTGCCCTTCTCCATGACACACACGTGGTCGGCTATCTGCCGGACCACCGCCAGGTCGTGGGTGATGAACAGGTAGGTAAGGCCGAGGTTGGACTGCAGGTCCGCGAGCAGGTTCAGCACCTGCGCCTGGACCAGCACGTCGAGTGCGGAAACAGCCTCGTCGCAGATGATCACCTCCGGGTCCAGCGCAAGTGCGCGTGCGATGGCCACGCGCTGGCGCTGGCCGCCGGAGAGTTCATTCGGGTAGCGCTGCATGGCGGACTGGGGAAGCGCCACCTGGTCCAGCAGTTCGCGCACCTTCTTCTCGCGGCTGGCCTTGTTCCCCACTTTGTGGGTGCGCAGCGGCTCCTCGATGGTCCGGAAGATGTTGTACATCGGGTCCAGCGAGCCGTACGGGTCCTGGAAAATCGGCTGCACCCTGCGGCGGAAAGCGAACAGCTGCCTGCTGTTGAGCGTGGAAGTGTCAACGCCGTCGAAGACGATTTTCCCCGACGTAGGCGCCAGCAGGTTCAGCACCATCTGCGCCACCGTCGACTTGCCGGAGCCCGACTCCCCCACGATGGCTGTCGTCGTGCCGCGCTTGACGCTGAACGAGACGTTGTCCACCGCGGTGAAATCTGTCGACCTTCCGAGTGCGCCGCGGAGCTTGAAGACCTTGGTCAGGTCTTCAACCTTCAGGACGTCCTCGGGCAGCGCTTCCTCCACGACAACGGGTTCCGTCGGCGCCAGCAGGTCCGTGGATTCGACTCCCTGTTCCTTCGCCACCTGGATACGGCGGGAAGCCAGGGAGGGGGCGGACGAGACGAGCCGCTGCGTGTAGGGATGCCGGGGGTTTCGCAGCAGTTCCAGGGACGGGCCAGCTTCAACCACCTGGCCGCGGTACATGACCACCACTTTGTCTGCCCGTTCGGCCGCGAGGCCCAGGTCGTGGGTGATCAGCAGCACGGCAGTGCCGAGCTCGGTGGTCATCGTGTCGAGGTGATCCAGGATCTGCCGCTGAACGGTGACGTCCAGGGCCGACGTCGGCTCGTCGGCAATCAGCAGCCGGGGCTGGCATGAGAGGCCAATGGCGATCAGCGCACGCTGCCGCATGCCGCCGGAGAATTCGTGCGGATACTGCTTGGCGCGCCGCGCCGCATCCGGCAATCCTGCCTGGGAAAGCACCTCGGCAACATCGTCGGGGCCGCTGGGCAGCCCGTTCGCCTTGAGCGTCTCGCGGACCTGGAACCCGATCTTCCACACCGGGTTGAGGTTGGACATCGGATCCTGCGGCACCATGCCAATGTGGCTGCCGCGGAGTTCGATCATCCGCTTTTCGCTGGCGTTCGAAATGTCCTCGCCGTCGAAAAGGATCTGGCCGCCGGCCACCCGGCCGTTGGTGGGAAGAAGGCCGATCGCGGCCAGCGCCGTCGTGGATTTTCCCGAACCTGATTCGCCCACGATGGCGACCGTTTCGCCGGGCATGATGGTCAGGTGCGCATTACGCACGGCATTGACGTCGCCGTGGCTGGTGCGGAAGTTGATTGCCAGGTCTTTGATTTCAAGAAGCGGACGCTCGACGTCGGACCCTTGTTCCCGAAACTGGACAGCGGAGCTCATGGCGTCTCCTTTCATCGCTTGCGCGCTTTCGGATCGAGGGCATCACGCAGGGCGTCGCCCAGCATGATGAAACTCAGGACGGTGATGGACAGCGCAATGGCCGGGTAGATCAGGGGCATCGGGTTGGATCTCAGGGAGGCCTGCGCCGACTGGATGTCGTTGCCCCAGGACATCACGCTGGGCGGCAGCCCGATTCCCAGAAACGACAGCGTCGATTCGGCAACAATGAAGGTGCCGAGGGATATGGTGGCCACGACGATGATCGGCGCCAACGAGTTAGGCATGACGTGGCGCATGAGCGAGCCGAACTTTGAGACGCCCAGGGAGCGCGCGGCCGTCACGAAGTCCGCGTTGCGGACCTCTATCACGGCGCCGCGGGTAATGCGGGCGATCTGCGGCCAGCCGAAGGTGACCAGGATCAACACGAGCGTCCAGGCCGTGCGGTTGGCACGGAACACAGGCAGCTGCATCATCACGATGGCGCCGAGGATCAGCGGCAACGCGAAGAAGATGTCGTTGATGCGGGCCAGGATGGCATCCACCCAGCCGCCGTAGTATCCGGCGAGGGCTCCCGTGATGCCGCCGATCATGAGGACGCCAAGGGTGGTGAAGAGGCCCACAGTCACCGAGGAACGCGTGCCGAAGATGACGCGCGCGTACACGTCGCAGCCCAGCTGGGTGAAGCCCAGCGGGTGTCCGGTCGCCGGTCCGGCATCGGAGTTGGCCAGCTGGCACGCTTCTGAGGCCGGGTCGATGCCGGAAAAGAGCCAGGGGAAGAGTGACACGGCGACGACGACGAGGATCAGGAATGCGGAGATCAGGAAGAGCGGCTGCCTGCGCAGGTTCTTCCAGGCCTCTCCCCAAAGGCTCAGCGGGGCCTGGTCTTCCTGGACCTTGTCGGTTGCTTGCAGCGGTGTCTCGGAAAAGTCGGCAACGAAGTGTTCGACGTGCCGCCTCGCCGGCGCCGCAGTGCGCAGGTCTGGGGTCATGTTCTCAGGCGTCATAGCGGATCCTTGGGTCAAGCCAGGCGTACAGCAGGTCTACAAGCAGGTTGGATACGACATAGATCAGCACCAGCACGGTGACGATCGAGACGACCGTGGGGCCTTCACCCTGTGTGACGGCGCGGTAGAGCCGGTTGCCGACACCCGGCACGTTGAAGATGCCCTCGGTGACGATGGCTCCGCCCATCAGGGCGCCCAGGTCCGCGCCGAGGAAGGTGATGACCGGGATCAGCGAGTTACGGAGGATGTGCACGCGGACCACGCGGAAACGGGACAGGCCCTTGGCAGTGGCGGTGCGTACGTAGTCGGCGTTCATGTTTTCGATGACGCTGGTCCGGGTGAGGCGCAGGACATAGGCGAAGGAGCCCAGCCCGAGGACGATCGCCGGCAGGATTAGATCCTGGACCGTGGCGGCCGAACTGACGGTCGGTTTGGCCCAGCCGAGCTGGACGCCGATGGTGAACTGCAGCAGGAAGCCGAGCACGAAGATCGGGATGCCGATCACGATCAGGGATGCGATCAGGACGGTCGCGTCGAAGAACTTGCCCTTGCGGAGTCCCGCGATCAGGCCGAAGATGATGCCGAAGACGGCTTCGAAGATCAGCGCCATGACGGCCAGCCGGGCCGTCACCGGGAAGACCTCGCCCAGCACTGCGGCGATCGGTCGTCCGGAGAAGTCCTGGCCCAGGTCGAAGGTGAAGATCCCCTTGAGGTACAGCAGGTATTGGATCCAGAACGGCTGGTCAAGGTGGTACTGCGCGCGGAGCTGGGCAGCCACGGCCTCATTGACGGGCTTGTCGCCGAACAGTGCCACGATGGGGTCGCCAGGCAGGCTGAAGACCAGGAAATACACCAGCAGCGTGGCGCCCAAGAATACCGGAATCAGCTGCAGGAAACGCTTGAGGATGTAAGTCGCCATCAGCGAAGGACACCCCCGTCAGCAGGCATCCTGTCCAAGGATGCGGCGGAGTTGTTCATCAAAGAACCTTTTCACTATGGGTGCAGCCGACGCCGGTGCGGTCACGGCGGGCCGGCTGCGAAGTGCACCGGGCGAAGCGGGTGCTGAGAAATTGGGTGGAAGCAAGACAACGGCGGAGGCCCCAATCCAGGCAGCCCCCGCCGTCGTTTTAGTAGTTACTTGCCAGTGATGTTGTAGTAGAGCGGAACACCGTTCCACGCGTAGTCAACATTGGTGACCTGGTCGCTCCAGCCACCCTGGGAGACCTGGTACCACAGCGGGATGGCCGGAAGGTCCTGCAGGAGGATCTCCTGGGCCTTGTTCATCGCCGTGTTGCCCTCGCTGACCGAGGAGGCTTTCAGGCCATCGGAGACGGCCTTGTCGAACGCCGGGTTTGCGTATTCGGCGTCGTTGGAGCCTGCACCGGTCTTGTAGATCGGGCCGAGGAAGTTGTACAGCGACGGGTAGTCCGCCTGCCAGCCGGCGCGGATGGAGCCGGTCAGCGTCTTGGCGGTGGCGTCGTTGCGGGCTTCCTTGAACGTCGCATACGGCTTGCCTTCAACCTTGATGCCGAGGTTGTTCTTCAGCTGGTTGACGACTGCTTCAACCCAGGCCTTGTGGCCGCCCTTGTCGGCGTTGTAGGCAATGGTGAACGTCTTGTTGGCGTCCCACTTCTGGATGGCGTCGGCCTTGGCCCAGAGGTCCTTGGCCTTGGCGGCGTCGAACTTCAGGTTTTCCGAACCCGGGATGCTGTCGCTGTAGCCGTCCAGCACGGGAGCGGTGAAGTCCATGGCCGGCTTGCGCGCACCGTTGAAGATCACCTTGGTGATCTCGTCGCGGTTCATGGCCATGGAGATGGCCTGGCGGCGCAGCTTGCCCGCTTCGCCGCTCCACTCGGGCAGGTATTCCGGGATGGCGATCGTCTGGTTGCCGGCGTACGGCTTCTCGATGGTCCGCTCGCCCAGGTCGGACTTGAAGTTCTTGAGCGCGCTCGTGGGGATCGTCTGCAGCACGTCGAGGTTGTTGGACAGCAGGTCCTGGTACGCGGCGTCGTCGTTCTGGAAGATCTTGAAGGTCACGCCGGCGTTCTTGGCCTTGCGGGGACCGTTGTAGTCCGGATTCGGCACAAGCTGGATCTGCACGTTGTGCTGCCAGCCGCCGTCGGCCATCTTGTACGGGCCGTTGCCGACGGGCTTTTCGCCGTAACCCTTCGGGTCCTTCAGTGCGGCGGACGGAACCGGCACGAATGCGGAGTAACCGAGGCGCAGCGGCCAGTCGGATTCCGGCTGCTTCAGCTCAACGGTGAACGTCTGGTCGTCAACGACCTTCAGGCCGGACATAGTGTCTACCTTGGAGCCCTCTGCGCTGGCTTCGTCGTAGCCCTTGATGCTTTCAAAGAACGCACCGCTGAGCTGCGCGTTCTTCGCGGCGGCGCCGAAGTTCCAGGAATCCACGAAGGTCTTGGCGGTGATGACCTCGCCGTTGGTGAACTTCTGGTCCTTCTTGATCTTGATCGTGTAGTGCTGGGCGTCTTTGCCCTCGATCGACTCGGCGAGTTCGTTGACCGATTTGCCGCTGGGGTCATAGCTGACAAGACCTGCGAACATCATGTCGATGACCTTGCCGCCGCCAACTTCATTGGTGTCGGCCGGCATGAGCGGGCGCTGGGGTTCGGATCCATCGGCAAGAATGACCTTGCTCGAGTTTCCGGCTGCGTTGGAGCTGCCGGAGTTGGATCCGCCGCCGCCGCATCCGGTCAGGGCAAGTGCGGCGATAGCCATCATGCCCAGTGCTTTGGAAGTGCGCGAAAAACGCATTCCGCCTCCTATGTGTTGTGGGAGAGATTCAGGGGATATCTTTTGCATCCCCGCAGTCCAGGCACAGACGTATTGTGTGACGTGGGCTACATGAGGAAGAAGCCTAACCGCAAGTAGTCCAAATAGTGGTACGCCGTTGCCAAACCGTGACCGGGTTCAATCGCTTTAGCGCAGAGACCGCAAGTCACAAGTTACCGTCGAGTACTATACTCCACAAAATGTGGCGCAGGTTACTCCGCCGCCGTGGCGAGCAGCTGCGCCCTCAGCTCGCGCCGTTCGCGCTGCCTTTCCGGATCCGGCAGCGGTACGGCCGCCAGCAGCCTCTGCGTGTAGGGCTCCTGGGGGCTCCTGAGGATCTGGTCGCGCGTCCCCTGCTCCACGATGCGACCGCGCTGCATGACGCAGATCCTGTCCGCCAGGACGTCCACCACGGCAAGGTCATGCGTGACGAAGAGGCAGGCGAAGCCGAGCTCGCGCTGCAGGTTCTGGAAAAGCTCCAGGACCTTCGCCTGCACGGACACGTCCAGTGCCGACGTTGGCTCATCTGCCACCATGAGCTTGGGTTTCAGCGAGAGGGCGCGGGCAATACCCACGCGCTGTTTCTGCCCGCCGGAGAGCTCATGCGGATACCGGTTGCGGTAGTCGCGGGGAAGCTCAACCTGGTCTAGCAGCGCCTCGATGCGCTTCTGCAGGTCAGGACCCTTCGCCACCCCGGCGAGATACATAGGTTCGCCGATGCTTTCCCCGATGGGCAGGCGCGGGTTCAGGGACGAAGACGGATCCTGAAAGACCATCCCGATGTGGCGCCGCACCTGGTGCAGTTGCTTGCCGTTTTTCTTGGCCGCGGAAATATCCTGGCCCACCACGTGCATCTTGCCGGCGGCCACAGGCAGCAGCCCCACGGCTGCGCGCCCAATGGTGGTTTTTCCGGACCCTGACTCCCCAACGAGCCCCACGACCTGGCCGGGGTAGATGGTCAGGTTGGCACCCTCCACCGCCCGGAAGGCGGGCACGCGCCCCTGCTTGGGGTACTCGATGGCGACGTCCGTCAGTTCGAGGACCGGTTCGCCGGAGGCCCTGGCCGCCTCGGCAGCGGCCAGGGCCGCGGCATTCTCGCGCTCCCGGCGGGCCAGCTCCTCGCGGTCCACCGATTCAAGTTCGGCGTGCGTGGCGGCAGCCAGCGCGGCCGTCACGTCCACCTCCCCCTCTGAACCGGCGCCGCCCTGTCCGAGGTGGGGCACGGCGGCAAGCAGCGCCTGCGTGTAGGGGTGCTGAGGGTTGTGGAAGATCTGGTCGGCGGTGCCGGTCTCGACGATCAGCCCGCGGCGCATCACTGCGATCCGGTCGGCGAGGTCAGCGACGACGCCCATGTCGTGGGTGATTAGGACGATTGCACTATCGAGCTTGTTCCGCAGGTTCCTCATCAGGTCAAGGATTTCGGCCTGGACTGTCACGTCGAGGGCCGTCGTGGGTTCGTCCGCAATCAGCAGTTTGGGATCGCAGGAGAGCGACTGGGCGATCATGGCGCGTTGCCTTTGCCCGCCTGAGAGCTGGTGGGGGTATGACTTGAACGCCTTCTCGGGATCCGGGAGTTCCACGAGGTCCAGCATGCGCAGCGCGCGTTCCCGGGCCTCCCCGGGTGACACTTCGTTGTGCAGGCGCACAGTTTCGACAATTTGGGCGCCCACCGTGTAGACCGGGTTCAGGGCGGTCATGGGCTCCTGGAAAATGACGGCCACGTCCTTGCCGCGGACACTGCGAATGTTGGAGGCGTCGCCGCCGAGCAACTCCTTACCCGAGAGCTTGACACTGCCGGAGACCCGGCTGTTGCTGGGAAGCAGGCCCAGCAACGCCATGGAACTGGCACTCTTTCCCGAACCTGATTCACCGACGATCGCCAGGACCTCGCCGGCCCGGACTTCGTAGTTAAGTCCGACGGCGGCCGGAACCCACTTCTTGTCCACGCCGAAGTCGACGCTCAGGTCGCGCACCTCAAGGACGACAGCACCTATATTCTCGGGGCCGGTGAGGGCAGGGCCGTGGCTGATGTAGTCAGACATGTTGGGGTTTTCCTTCCACCCGGGCCAGCGGAGCAGCTGAAATTAGTGCTGCGGCTCGGAATCCTGAATTATTGGGGGCATGAGCACTGCGCCGCACGCCGAAAATGCTGTGATCTTCAAAGCCCGCACCAACAAATGGTTCGCCGGGCTTGCCTGGCTTGTGGCCGGCGTCGGGCTCGTCGGCACAGCAGTGACGGGCGGGGCCGGGTCGATGCTCGGCACCGGCCCGCTGCTCCTTATCGCCTATCTTGGCTGGCTGTTGTTTTGGCGGCCGTCCGTGGTGGTCCACGACGCCGGCGTCCGGCTCGAGAACCCCTTCCGGTCCGTCATGGTGCCCTGGGCTGCCCTCGTCCATGTGGATACGAGGTACGCCCTGACCCTGGTCACACCGTCCAGAAGCTACGGTGCCTGGGCAGCGCCCGCTCCCGGCATCTGGGGCGGACGCAACGCCCGCCCGGAAGACCTCCACGGCCTGCCGGGGACCACCTACGGCCCCGGGAATTCCGTCCGGCCAGGTGACCTGAAAAGCACCGACTCCGGGCAGGCGGCACAGCTGGTCCGCACCCGCTGGCAGCAGCTGGTCGAATCCGGGGCCATTGACGCCGGAAACGCTGCGGCCACCCCGGTGTTGATAACCGTCCGCTGGCTGGAGGTGGGCGGCACCGTGCTGCTCCTTGCGTTCAGCATCTGGGGCGTTGCCCTGCTGTAGCCCTGGGCGCTGCGGTAGCACGTCAGGCTCCCCGGTGTTCGCCGGCCGCGTTCCCGCCCACGGTTCCGCCGTCAATGGCCGTCACCGGCGTTTTCTCCGCTGCTGGAGAGCCGCCTGCGGCCCGCGCCTTCTTGGCATTGAACTTCTTCTGGCGCGGATCAAACGCGTCCCGCAGTCCGTCGCCGATGAAGTTGATGCTGAGGCAAATGAGGACGATGAAGAGGCCCGGGAACCAGAACAGCCACGGCCGGGTCGCAAAGGCTTCCTGGTTCTGCGAAATGAGCAGGCCGAGGGAGGTGTCAGGAGACTTGACGCCGACGCCCAGGTAGCTCAGTGCGGTCTCGGTCAGAATCGCCGCGGACATCGTCAGCGTGACGTTGACGATCAGCACTCCCACGGCGTTGGGCAGGATGTGCTTGAAGATGATCCTGGCGTTGCTCGCTCCCGATATCCGCGCGGCGTCAACAAATTCACGCTCCCGCAGGGAGAGGAATTCACCGCGCATGAGCCTTGCCAGCCCCACCCAGCTGATCAGCCCGAGGAAAATGCCGAGTGCCAGGACGCCGTTGGAGCTGGCGAAGGTGGCAAACCAGCTGCCCTCATCCCGCCGGCCCGCGAACTGGGCCATGACCGCCGCGAGGAGCAGTGCAGGGACGATGATGATGACGTCCGTGAGGCGCATGAGGATGGCTTCCATCCAGCCCCTGAAGTAGCCGGACAGGGCGCCGACGACCACGCCGATGAGCCCGGCAATAAGACCGATGACCAGCATGATGGTGATGGACTGCTGGGCCCCGCGCATTGTCATGGCGAACAGGTCGCGGCCGATCCGGTCCTGTCCGAAAGGATGTTCACCCCAGGCCAGAGGCCAAAGCGAAGCTGTTGGCGCACCGTCGTTGACCAGCGGCGAAACGTCCTCGTGGCCGTAGCGCCACCATCCGGGGATCCCTGCATACCCCACGGCGGTGAAGGCCATGATGAAAATGATGGCAAAGACGATGAGGCCCACGATCGCCCCGGAATGGCCGAGGAACCGCTTGCGGACGATCTGTCCCTGGCTTAGTCCTTTGGCCTCGATAACGGGCTCGATGCCGGCAGCCGCCTGCTGTTTCAGGCTGGCCTGCTCCGCCACGATTTCGTCCTGCTGACTCGGCTGGCTCATGCTTTTACCCTTACTCGTGGATCCAGTGCGGAGTAGGCAAGGTCCGCGATGAGGTTGAACACCATGGCCGTGATGGCGACGCAGATAAAGACGCCCATGACCGGGTTGGGGTCAACGTGCAGAATGCCATCGAGGAACAGGAAGCCCATGCCGCGGACGGAGAACACCGTCTCCGTGATCACGGCACCGCCGATGAGCCCGCCAATGTCGAAGGCAACGATCGTGGCGACCGGGATGAGGGCGTTCCGGAACGCGTGGCGCATCACCACGGTCCGTTCAGAAACGCCTTTGGCCCGGGCCGTTCGAATGTAGTCCATGTTCATGATTTCGAGCATGGAGGCTCGGGTGAACCTGGTGTAGCCGGCCAGCGAGATGAGGATGAGCGCCGTGGTGGGCAGGATCAGGTGGGTGAATGAATCGAGCCCAAGTACCCAGAAATCCCCCTCGATGTTCGGGGTGCCGGCACCGATGGTGGCGATGGGGCGTCCCCGCACCCTCCCGTTGTTGAAGTACGCCGGCCACGCCTGCATGAACCGGTCCAGCAGGACGAGAAATCCCAGGAGGACGGACGTAATGGCTGCGGCGCGCATGGATTGGCCGCGGTCATAGCCGCCCACCAAGTAGCCGATCGCCATGCCGACAAGAACGGTGGCGACGGCGAGCAGCACAATCATGAGGAAGGTCGCCTGATTGAGCAGCGGCTGGATGAGGAAGTACGCGACCACGCCCACGCAGACGGCGATGAGTGCGGACTGCAACGCCTTCCGGTTCCTGAGCCCTGCCGTCAACAGGGTCACCGCAAAGGCGAGTCCGACGCCGGCAATGGCGATGACCACAGGCCCGAGCCCTGGAGTCTTAAACCATTGGGTGACCGAGAAGTAGATGAGCACTGCCGTCACGACGGCGAATACGATCCCGCCCGTCAATACCCGCCGCTTCGTGTCCCCACCTGCAACCACCATGGCCACCAGGCCGAACACCACGCCGATGCCTATGGCCAGCGGAAGCGGTATCTGCGGATTCCTGAGGAAGTCGTTGAAGCCGATGGCGCCGAATTCCTTAAGCAGTACGGCGACCCAGAAAATGGGGAGGGAAAAGAACAGGAAGGCCATGAAAGTCACGCCGTAGTCCAACGTGCTGTACTGCCGCAATGCCGTGATGATGCCGAGCGTAATGCCCACGAGGATCGCCAGGACGGCGGCGCCGGTAACCAGCGTGAGTGTCTGCACGAGGGCATGCCCCAACGCATCGGTTATGGGCTGTCCAGCGATGTTCTTGCCGAGATCGCAGGAGCCGGCGAACGGCACGAGGCACTTGGCGGCGCCGCCGAGCCATTTGAAGTACCGCAGCGGAGCCGGGGTGTCCAGATCCAGGAGTGCGGACCTTGAATCCATCAGCTGCTGTTTATTGGGCTGGCTGCTGGCCCGGAACTCTGCAAGCGGATCACCGGACGCCGCGGTCAGCAGATACACCAGGAAGGATGCACCCAGAAGAATGAGTGCCGCGGTGACTAGCCGCCGGACGATGTAGGTCACCATTTTGATAGAACCTCAGTATTCGGGCCCAGGGATTGCCCGGACCGGTCGCAGGTTTGGCCGTGCCCGCCTGTTGTGTTTCGGCAGCGGCACAGGCGGGAGATGTCGCTGCAAGGCGCCGGGACCATGGTGCTTGATCCCGGCGCCTCAGCTACCTTGTTGCGGTTGTGGTCATCGGCTTACTTCTCGGCCCACTCCCAGAAGTTCCACCAGACGCCCGTCTGGTTCGGCATGAACTTCACTCCGGTGATGCGGTCGCTGTAGGCGTCCACTCCAACGGACTGGAACAGAGGAAGGCCGTAGGCAGAGGCCCAGATCTTCTTGTCGACCTGCTTGATGAGGTCGTCCTGCTTGCCCCGGTCGGTCGTCACGATGAGTTCATCCATCAGCTTGTCGGCCTCGGGATCGCTGAACTTGTTGAAGTTGGAACCGTTGCCCGTCCGGAAGATCTGCGGCACGCCGGAGACTCCAACGCCCGGGTTGATCCAACCGAAGATCGTGGCGTCGTAACCGCCCTTGCCCAGCGCCTTACCCCAGTCAGAGGCGCCAAGGCCGCCGTCGACGATCTTGAAGCCCGCCTTGGTTGCCGACTCGCGGATCAGGGAGAAGGCATCCACACGGTTCGGGTTGTCCTTGTTGTACATGATCCGGATTTCCGGAGTCTTGCCGGCGAGGAGCTTCTTGGCTCCGTCAACGTCAGCGTCCTGGTACGCCGAGGCGCCGTTTTCCTTCACGGAGTCTGCGTAGGCAGGCTGGGCCGGAACAAAGAGCTGCGAATCCAGCGGCTTCGCTTCCGGATCAAGCTTCTTTACGATCTTGTCGACGATGTCCTTGCGGGGAACCGTCTTCATGAATGCTTCGCGGACGTTCTTGTCTGCCAGCGGTCCTGAGAAGTTAAGGTCGATGTGGTCGTAGGAGAGCTGGTTGCCCTGCTCTACGGTCACGCCCTGGCTCTCAAGTGCCTTCAGCTGGTCAAGCGTGTCTGCGGAGGCCTGCGGGGCGATGATATCCGCCTCGCCATTTTTCAGTGCCTGGACCTGGGCAGGAGAGGAACCGATGTAGCGGACGGTGATTTCATCGAGCTTGGCTTCGGGGCCCCAGTTGTAGTCCTTGTTCTTGACCATGGTCAGGGACTGGTCCTGGTTGACGCTCTTGACGATGAAGGGACCGTTGGACAGGAACAGGCTCGGATCACTCGGCAGGGTCTTGGAGTCGAATCCGGTGTTCCAGAGATCAGACATTGCCTTAAGCTTGGCGTCGGCAGGCTTCGGGGCCTTGGAGTCGCCGCGCGGCATGCCCTTGAGGAGGTCAATGAACGCCTGGGTGTCCGCCAGGCCGGCTTTCTTCGCCAGCACGTGCGCCGGGATGTCAATCCCGGGTCCGCCAAGTGCGATTTCCCAGTCAGCGAACGGCTTGGAGTACTTGATGGTCATCGAGTGGTTGTTGTCGCCGATTTCCGGGAAGTCCGTGAGGGCGAGGCCGGTGGGGTCACCCGCGTAGGAGAAGTACGACGTTCCGGCTTTCCCATCGGCGTCGGCGTCGTTGTAGTAGCCGGAGAAGGCAGCCCATTGGAGGAGGAGATCCGCTGCCGTGACGGGCGTGCCGTCCGACCATTTGACGCCTTCGTTGATGGTGTACTTGACGGTCAAGGGATCATCGGAGGTCTTTTCCATCTTGCCGAACTTTTCATTGCGGACAACGTTGAGCTTGTTGTCGATGTAGTAAAAGCCCGAGTGGGTGGCGTAGCTGACCTTCGAGTTGATGTCAGTGTTGCCGTCGGCCGTATTGGGGTTGAACGTATTGAACGCATTCACCTCGACCACAGTGGCGGTGCCCCCCTGTTTGCCGGCCGCGTTGCTTGACGGGGTTGTCCCGGTGTTGGTGCTGGCGCAGGCGCTGAGCGCCAGCGCCGCAGCCGCGGCAACGCCTACTGCTTTGGAAATACGACCAAATCGCATTCCGCCTCCTATGTCTCTTTAGTGTGGAAAGGACCGCCGCTGTAGACGCCGGCCAGACCGCCACATCCCCCCAGTGAGCATGTGGCATGTCTCACATGGGAAGTAGCCTAGACCCGAAGGCGGGGGCTGCGGACCGAAAGTTGTCCCTCAGTAAAGGTTGTTATCGAGATGCAACCTAGGCGGAAACTGGAGGTGGCATTCTGCAAGAAACGCTTGACTGCATCGGTGCGGGTGGGTATGCGCGCCAATCACAGCAAAAGCCCCGATCCTAGGGATCAGGGCTCCTACTTGTTAATTCTCAATCACTGAAGAGTGCGTACCGCAACCTCAGACGTTGAAGCGGAACTCGACGACGTCGCCGTCGGCCATGACGTATTCCTTGCCTTCGATGCGGACCTTGCCGCGGGACTTCGCCTCGGCCATGGAACCGGCATCGATGAGGTCCCCGAAGGAAACAACTTCGGCCTTGATGAACCCGCGCTGAAAGTCCGAGTGGATGACGCCGGCCGCCTGCGGCGCGGTGTCGCCCTGGTGGATGGTCCACGCGCGGGTTTCCTTCGGGCCTGCCGTCAGGTACGTCTGCAGCCCGAGGGTGTGGAAGCCCACTCGGGCAAGTTGGTCCAGGCCGGATTCATCCTGCCCGTTCATTTCCAGCATTTCACGCGCTTCCTCCTCATCCAGCTCCACGAGGTCGGACTCGAGCTTGGCGTCGAGGAAGATGCAGTCTGCAGGCGCGACCATGGCGCGGAGCTCTTCCTGCTTCTCGGGGCTGCCCAGGATTCCTTCGTCCGCGTTGAAGACGTAGATGAAAGGCTTGGCCGTCAGGAGGCTGAGTTCCTTGAGGTGCTCCATCTCAAGCTTGTCGCTCTTGACCGAGGAGAAGATGGTGTCGCCGCGTTCCAGCACCACCTGGGCCGCCTTGATGGCGGCCAGCTCCGCGGCCTCGCGCTTCTTGATCTTGACTTCTTTTTCGATCCTGGGGACGGCCTTTTCGATCGTCTGGAGGTCAGCCAGGATCAGCTCGGTGTTGATGGTCTCCATGTCGGAGCGCGGGTCCACCTTGCCGTCGACGTGGATAACGTCGGGGTCGTCGAACACGCGGACGACCTGGGCGATCGCCTCGGCCTCCCGGATGTTGGCGAGGAACTGGTTGCCCAGGCCCTCGCCTTCGGACGCACCTTTGACGATGCCGGCGATGTCAACAAAAGACACCGCGGCCGGCAGCAAACGCTGGGACCCGAAAATCTCCGCGAGCTGCTGAAGCCGGGGGTCGGGCAGGTTCACGACGCCGACATTCGGTTCGATGGTGGCGAACGGATAGTTCGCCGCAAGCACCTGATTACGGGTCAGGGCGTTGAAAAGAGTTGATTTGCCGACGTTGGGCAGTCCGACGATGCCAATAGTAAGAGCCACGGACATTGATTCTACCCGTTACGGCGGCGCCGGCGGCTACCGGCGCCCCGCTGCCGGACGCGCGGGCCTGCGGCAGACACAGTTCAATTGAGGCCTGCGGCCGTGGCGCCGTTGCCTTCGGCAAAAATGTCGCACCTGCATGCCACAGTGAATGCATGGATTCTTTTTCAGTCATTCTGGCCCTCCTGATGCTGCTGCTCGGCGCCCTGGCGGGGGCAGCCTTCGCCTACACGGTCTTGCGCCGCCGGAGCGCCGCGCTTGAAGCGGATTTCGACGGCGTTTCGGCGCGGCTTTCGGAGGTCAGCGCCCACTACGCTGCTGCCGACGCCGAGCGGAAGCTGCTGGCCGTCCAGAACAGGGAGCTGGGCGAATCCCGGCAGCAGGACGGCAGCGTGCTGCGGGCTTTGGCGCCGGTTGCCGAAAAACTGACGGCCGTCCAGCAACAGGTCTCCCTGCTGGAACGGGACAGGCTCGAGCAATATGGGCAGCTGGCACAGCAACTGCAGGAAGCCAGGCTCTCGGACGAACAGCTGATGAGGTCCACGCACGCACTCGAATCGGCGCTGCGTTCCAACAGCGCGCGCGGCCAGTGGGGCGAGGTGCAGTTGCGCCGGGTGGTTGAAGCCGCCGGGATGCTTCGCCACGTCGATTTCCACGAGCAACTCCACAGCCAGGGTTCTGACTCGTCGGTCCGTCCGGACCTGGTGGTTCAGCTGCCCGGCGACAAGCAGCTCGTGGTGGACGCCAAGGTGCCGCTGTCCGCGTACCTTGAGGCACAGGATCTTGGCCAGCCGGACAGGGACAAGGCTGTGCTGACCCAGTCAACCCAGCAGGCACTCCTGACAGCCCATGCCAAGGCTCTCAAGACCCATGTGGATGCCCTCAGCAACAAGAAGTACTGGGACATATCGGGCAACTCCCCTGAACTCGTCATTTGCTTCCTGCCGGCGGAGTCAATCCTCGCCGCCGCGCTGTCCGCTGATCCCGGGCTTTTGGACCACGCCCTTTCCAAGAACGTGGTCCTTGCTTCGCCCGGCACGCTCCTGGCCGTACTCAAGTCCGTGGCGTTCACGTGGCGGCAGGACGTCCTGACGGACAGTGCCCGCGAACTGTTCGAACTCGCCCGGCAGCTCTACGAGCGGATGGGGACACTCGGCGACAACGTCAGCAAGCTGGGGTCTTCGCTGAAATCGTCGGTCGACCGTTACAACTCAATGGTGGGCACCCTTGAAGCACGGGTCCTCCCCACGGCGCGGAAACTGAATGCCCTTGACGCGGCCGGGCTTGTGACGCCTCCGGCGGTCCAGGTCACACCCCGCTCCGTTTCCGCTCCCGAACTGCAGGCCACCGACCAGACCGGCCGGGAACTCGAGGAAGCGTCCGAAGACGCCGCGTAGGCAGGCGCCACGTCCGGGAGCCGCCGGGCCGACCGCACTTCCGGACACGGCCCCGTCGGGAAGGTGAGTTAGCGCGAGCGCCTGCCGCCGAGGGCACGGGAGACGTCGCCGGCTTCCTTGAGGGTGGCGCGGAGCTCCTTGGGCAGGGAGAACAGCAGATCCTCCTCTGCGGTGACTACCTCCTCGACAGCGCCGTAGCCGTAGTCGGCCAGGAGGCGGAGGACGTCCTTTACCAGCACCTCCGGCACGGATGCACCGGACGTGACTCCAACGGTGGCGACACCTTCAAACCAGGCCTCATCCACCTCGTTCGCGAAATCCACGCGGTAGGAAGCCTTGGCACCATACTCCAAGGCGACCTCAACCAGCCGCACCGAGTTGGAAGAGTTCGCCGATCCGACGACGATTACCAGATCCGCCTGGGGCGCAATCTTCTTGATGGCCACCTGGCGGTTCGTGGTGGCGTAGCAGATGTCATCACTGGGCGGGTCCTGGAGGGTCGGGAACCGAGCCTTGAGCAGCCTAACAGTTTCCATGGTTTCGTCAACGCTCAGTGTGGTCTGGGAAAGCCAGATCACCTTTTCCGGGTCCCGGACGGTCACCTTGTCCACTTCGTGCGGGCCGTTGATGATTTGGATGTGCTCCGGGGCTTCGCCGGCGGTTCCCTCGACTTCCTCGTGGCCGTCGTGGCCGATGAGGAGGATGTCGAAGTCGTCTTTCGCGAAGCGGACCGCTTCCTTGTGGACCTTGGTCACCAGGGGGCACGTGGCGTCGATGGTGCGCAGACCGCGCTCCTCAGCAGACTGGACCACGGCCGGGGACACGCCGTGGGCTGAGAAGATCACCAGGGCGCCCTCGGGCACCTCATCGGTTTCATCGACGAAAATGGCGCCCTGTTCTTCAAGGGAACTGACCACGTGCACGTTGTGGACGATTTGCTTGCGGACGTATACAGGGGGCCCGTAGTGTTCCAGAGCCTTCTCAACGGCGATCACGGCGCGGTCCACACCGGCGCAGTATCCGCGCGGAGCCGCCAGCAGAACCCTCTTGGTGCCGGTAACCGGCGCGGCTGCCAGAACTTCCTCCGGCGGACGCCGCCTGCGCGGGACGGTTGGCATCGAAAGGGAGACTGCTGAGGAGGTCATTTCTCCATGCTACCGGGTGCGGGACTTCGCCCCGGGTGCGCGGCCGCTACTGTAAATCGGCCGCTCCGGTAAATCGGTCGGTCCGGCGATTCAGCCGGTCCGTCACGCCGGGGGTGATCACGGCGAGAGGTGCTCAGCCCTTGCGGGCGCGGGCGCCGATGATCCCGGCCACGAGTCCTGCTGCCAGAAGCGCGGCTCCGGTGATCGCGGCAGCGAGGATCCAGGACCCGAAACCAGCCGTCGATGCTGCCACGAACTCCCGCTTGAACAGGTCCGCCACTTCGTTTCCGCTTGCAGTGCCCACGACGGCGTCCGAGGCCCAGCTTGACCCCAGGTTCCACAGCCCGGCAAGCGCAAGCGCTCCGATACCGATTCCTGCCAGCACTTTCCAGCGGCGCCGGGCAACAAGGAGGGCCAGGAGGAACGCGATTCCTGCCCCGATGGCCAGACTGTAACCGACCGGGGCGTACACGGCGACCCGTTCGATAAGCTGCCGCTGGTTGGACTGGCCGATGTTTACGAGGGTCTGGGCCGGCGCCTCCAGCGGAACCCCCGCCTTGGCCGAGACCTGTTTCGTCACCAGGGCCACGAGTGGCGCCACATCCAGGGTGACGGAAGTCGCGGAGTCGGCGTCGGGCGGAAGGGTGGCTGGGGCTGCAAAGTTGAGGCGGTGGCTCTTTCGCAGCGTCTCTTCCCAGGCTGCAGGGTATCCCGGCAGTCCCGTGAGAGACGCGGCAGCCGATTCCAGCACCGGCCGGACGAGCTCTGACAGGGGTCCGGGGATGCTGCCCGCCGTGTCGATACTCGCCACGGCTGCAGTTGCAAGGCGCTTCTGAAAAGTCGGATCCTTACCCAAGGGGGCGGCCAGTGCCGCAAATCCGTCCTCCTGCACGATATTGCGGTCCACCCAGATGGCCGGGACAGCAATCGCTGACAGCAGCAGGCCAAGGATGACGGCCAAGGCCGAAACAAAAGAGCGCAAGGGGGTTCCTAGCTGGTCGGGGTTCCTGGCTGGCAGTTGGGACACTGCCATCCTAGGGGCGTCGCCGCATGTTCAAAAAATGTCGGCAACCGGTGATAAAGCTATGGATAGAGTTGGTTAACCCACCGCGAAGGCAAAGGACCGCCACATGCATCAGGCAATCACGGCTACCCGGGCAGCGCATGGCTGAAAATGCCACCGTGCCGGCCGGGGGTCCCACAACGGTGCCCGCCACCGCCGCCGATACCAGCCCGGACAACCCGTGGCCGCTGCAGTTGCTGTCCCAAAAACTCAAGACGCACATTGAACGGGCACCGGCCGCGTGGGTGGAGGGACAGGTCATCGAGCTGAACCGCCGCGGCAGCAGCGCATTCCTGACACTCCGGGACGTGGATGCCGAGATTTCCCTTCCGGCTTCCATCTGGTCCAAGGTCCTCGACCGCCAGGAGACCCCGCTCGAACGCGGAAGCAGGGTGGTAGCCCTCCTCAAGGCCGAGTTCTGGCTGAAGACCGGCCGCCTGAACATGTCCGTCAAAGACATCCGCCCGGTGGGCCTGGGCGACCTCCTCGCCCGGATCGAACGGCTGCGCCACGCCCTCGCTGCCGAAGGTCTCTTCGCCGAGTCCCGGAAGAAGCGGCTGCCACTCCTCCCCCACCGCATCGGCCTGATCACCGGCCGGGACTCGGACGCCAAGAAGGATGTCCTCCGCAACGCGGCCCTGCGCTGGCCCGCCGTCGAGTTTGAGGTCCGCGAAGTCGCCGTCCAGGGAAATACAGCGGTTGCACAGATTATTGGTGCCCTGAGGGAACTCGACTCCCGCCCCGACGTCGACGTCATCGTCATTGCACGCGGAGGCGGCGCACTGGAGGACCTCCTGCCCTTCAGCAACGAGGAACTGATCCGTGCCGTCGCCGGCGTCCTGACCCCTGTCGTGAGCGCTATCGGGCACGAGGCGGACCGTCCCATCCTGGACGACGTCGCCGACCTGCGCGCGTCCACCCCGACGGACGCCGCCAAGCGGATAGTTCCGGAGGTCTCTGAAGAGCTCGCCCGAGTGCGCCAGGCCGAGGCCCAACTGCACCGCTCGGTGACGCAGCTCGTTGCCAGGGAGTCCGACCGCCTCGCCGCGCTGAGGTCCCGCCCCGTCCTTGCCGCGCCCGAAGGCATGGTCTCCGCGCGCGCGGACGACGTGGAACGGCTTGGCCGCCGATCGACTGCAGCCATCAGCGCCGCCGTCACAAGGGCCGCCGACCAGCTTGTGCATCTTCAGGCCCAGGTCCGCGCCCTGTCACCCCAGCAGACCCTGGACCGCGGATACGCCGTGGTCCAGCTCGCCGGAGGCAAGGCCCCGGGCACGGAAGGGGCCGTCGTTCGCCATCCGGCCCAGGTTCCGTCCGGGACAGAGCTCTCCGTCCGTGTCGCGGGCGGGCGGTTCGGTGCCACCTCCATTGGAGGGCACCAGGCGTCAGGTGCCTGACCCAGCGAACCCGGCCCCATCCTCCGAATTAATCCCACCCGCGAAACCAGCCAGACCAACCCGACAGGTGAAACCGACATGACAGACCGCTCCGACCAGACCGGCTCCAGCAGCGCGGCAGCGACAGCGCTGCCGGCAGAGATAGAGGCCCTCAGCTACGAGGAAGCCCGCGAACAACTGGTGGGCGTCGTGTCCAAACTTGAAGCAGGCGGCACAAGCCTTGAAGATTCACTAGCCCTCTGGGAGCGCGGTGAGGCCTTGGCCCGGCGCTGTGAAGAATGGCTGGAGGGCGCGCGGAAGAGGCTGGCTGCCGCCCGCAAGGACGGCTAGAACGGCTAGGACTTCTCGAGGAGGCGGCGCTCGGCGTCGACGTCGAAGTCAGCCTTGGGCCACTCCAGCTTGAGGGCCATGAGCGCCTCGAGCAGCAGCTGCTGCACCGCGATGCGCGCATACCATTTCTTGTTCGCCGGAACGACGTACCAAGGGGCGCCGTCCGTCGACGTGGCATCGAACGCAGCCTGGTAAGCGGCCATATAGTCATCCCAGAAGGCGCGCTCCTTCAGATCCCCGGTGCTGTATTTCCAGTGCTTCGCCGGTGTGTCCAACCGTGCCAGCAGCCGCTTCTTCTGCTCGTCACTGCTGATGTTCAGCATGACCTTGATGACCGCGGTACCCACTGCCGTCTGCCTGGCTTCGAATTCGTTGATGGCGGCGTACCGCCGCTGAAGTTCTTTCGGGTCGGCCCAGCCGTGGACACGGTGGATCAGGACATCCTCGTAGTGCGAACGGTCGAAGACGCCCATCGTGCCCGCAGCGGGCACTACCTTTTCAATCCGCCAGAGAAAGTCGTAGGCCTTCTCCTCATCGGTGGGCGCCTTGAACGACTTGAACCTGACCCCTTGGGGATCCATCGCGCCCAGGACGTGCTTCACGATTCCGCCTTTACCTGCGGTGTCCATTCCCTGCAGGATCAGCAGGACCCGTTTGGAGCCGCCAAACTTGGCCTCAGCGAACAGCTTCTCCTGCAGCTCGGCCAGCTTGCCGTCAAGATCCGCGAGCAGCTCCTCGCCGTCGGCTTTCTTCCCGGTGTAGCCAGGCGTCGCATTGGGGTCCACATCCTCAAGCTTGAATCCCTTGTCAACTCTCAAAGTCCCGGAGGGGAACTTCCCGAATTCCACGACGCCGGCCATGGTGACCTCTTTCTGCAGTTGTACGTGGGAACAGGCTAGTTCCCTTGGTACCTGCTGAGGAAGTCTCCCATGCGGCCGATTGCCTCCTCGATGTCCTTGACGTTCGGCAGGGTCACCATCCTGAAGTGGTCAGGCCGCACCCAGTTGAAGGCCCGGCCGTGGGACACCAGGATTTTCTGCTCCCTGAGGAGGTCCAGGACGAACTTTTCATCATCGCGGATGTGGTAAACATCGGGGTCCAGCCTGGGGAACAGGTACAGGGCTCCCCTGGCCTGCTGAGTGCTCACGCCGGGAATGGCGTTCAGCATGTCATAGGCCTTGTTCCGCTGCTCCAGCAGGCGGCCGCCGGGAAGAATGAGGTCGTTGATGCTCTGATAGCCGCCCAGCGCGGTCTGGATGGCATGCTGTGCCGGTACATTGGCGCACAGCCTCATATTGGCGAGCAGATTGATGCCTTCGAGGTAATCCGAGGCGTCCTTCTTCGGCCCCGAGATGGCCATCCACCCTGCCCGATAGCCGCACACACGGTAGGCCTTGGACAATCCGCTGAAGGTCAGGCACAGCACGTCGTCGCCGGTCAGGCTGGCCAGGTTCACGTGAACGGCATCCTCGTACAGGATCTTCTCGTAGATTTCGTCCGCGAAGAGGACCAGACCGTGCTTCTCAGCCAGGGCCACAATCTTCTTGAGGGTCTCCTCCGGGTACACGGCACCGGTGGGGTTGTTCGGGTTGATCACCACGATGCCCTTGGTGCGCGGCGTGATCTTGGACTCGAGGTCCTCCAGGTCCGGCTGCCAGCCCGATTCCTCATCGCACAGGTAGTGCACGGGCCGCCCGCTCGCCAGAGCCACCGAGGCAGTCCACAGCGGGTAATCCGGAGTGGGGATGAGGACCTCGTCGCCGTCGTCAAGGAGCGCCATTAGCGACATGGTGATGAGCTCGCTCACGCCGTTGCCGAGGTAGATATCATCCACGTGGATGTTCTGGATGCCCCGGGTCTGGTAGTACTGCGAGACTGCTGTACGAGCCGAGAAGATGCCCCGCGAGTCGCTGTAGCCCTGGGCATGTGGCAAGTGGCGGATCATGTCCACCAGGATCGCGTCCGGCGCTTCAAAACCGAAAGGTGCCGGGTTTCCGATGTTCAGTTTGAGGATCCGGTGACCCTCCGCCTCCATCTGCTGGGCGGCCTGAAGAATCGGTCCACGGATGTCGTAAAGGACATTATGAAGCTTGGTGGACTGCTTGAATTCTGCCATCCATCAAATATGCCATATGCGGGTTGTACTTCCGGGGAGACTTGGCTCACACGGAACGGCCGGACCATCGCATCCGCTGAGGTCCGTTAAACCCCGACGGCGGCTGCCGGCACCCCCAGCTGGGTCCGGCAGCCGCCGTCGTCGTTAGCTCAAGTGCTGTACCGCTGTTTCAGCGCAGGACAGCAAAGGGTTTACTTGACGATGCCCTTGTCCTTGAGCCAGGCGGCTGCGGCGTCCTTGGCGTTCTGCTTCTGGCTGCCGCTCACTGCCCGGTTGAGGTTGATAAGGTCCTCCGTGGTGAGAGTCTTTGAGACACTGTTCAGCGCTTCCTTTGCCTTGTCTGTCACCTTGGCCTCGTTGTAGAGCGGCAGCACCTGCTGGGCCTTGAAGTTGCTCTTGGGGTCTTCCAGGACCACGAGGTCGTTGTCGGCGATGGACGGTGTGGTGGTGAAGATGTCGGCCACCTGGACCTCATCATTCAGGAGGGCCTTCAGGGTCAGGTTTCCGCCGCCGTCGCTGAAGGGCTTCAAAGCCTTGAGCTCGCAGCCATAGTTCGTCTTCAGGCCCGGGAATCCATAGGACCGGGTTTCGAAGGTGGCCGGAGCTGCCATGGTGAGGTCCTTGCAGACCTTGGCGAGGTCTTCAATGGACTTCAGCTGGTACTTTTCCGCGGTGGCCTTGGTGACCACCATGGCGTCCTTGTCCTCAGCCTTGGAAGGTTCCAGGACTGCGACGCCCTTGGGAAGCTTTTCCGGCAACGCCTTGAAGATGTCGTCCGCCGAAACTTCGGGCGCCTCGGTGTTTACAAAGGACAGCAGGTTACCGGAGTAGTCCGGAACAACGTCAACGGACCCGTCCTGGACAGCCTTGAAGTAGATCTCCCGGGAGCCGATGTTCGGTTTTGTGGTTGCTGTGACACCGGCAGCGTTCAGGGCACCGGCGTAAATCTCGGCGATGATCTGGCTCTCGGGAAAGTCTGCGGAACCGACCACCAGGGAACCGCCGGCGGCCGCACTGCCCGCACTGGTGGTCGGTGAGGACAGCGGACTACCGCTGCTGCACGCGGAGAGGGCAAGGGCAATACCGACACCAGCGGCCAGGCCGCCCAGGCCACGGCGGGTGATGGTCGTGTGGACGGGGTGATTCATTGGGAGCCTCCTTGAACAGCGGCCGCCGCGGGTGCGGCAGCCGTGAGATCGGTGACGGCCTTGCGGCCGCCCTTGGAACGGGTGGAAAGTCCGGGTGACACCAGCAGCCGCTGGGCTGCTGCCAGGATAAGGTCGACGGCGATTGCCAGGCCTGCGATCAGCAGTGAGCCCGCCAGCATCCGCGGAAAGTCCTGAAGGACGAGCCCGTCGAACAGGTAACGTCCGAGGCCGCCGAGCGGAAGGTAGGCCACCACGGAGACAGTGGCGATGACCTGGAGCACGGCGGTGCGGATGCCGCCGAACATCACCTGCAGTCCGTTGGGAAGCTCCACGCTGAACAGGATCTGCAGTTCCTTCATGCCCATGGCGCGTGCGGCGTCCACCACCGTGGTGTCCACGCTCGAGATGCCCGCGTAGGTACCTGCCAGCAGCGGCGGGACGGTGAGGATCACCAGCGCCCATACCGGTGGCATGAGCCCGCTGCCGGCAATCAGGGCGAACAGCACCAGGAGTCCCAGCGTCGGCAAGGCGCGCAGGGCACCTGCCACGGCCACGGCTGCCACCCGGCCCCTCCCGGTGTGCCCGATGTACAGCCCCACGGGAAGGGCGATGGCCGCGGCGATGACAAGCACAAGGCCGCTGTACTGCAGGTGCTCCAGCAGCCGCACGGGGATTCCGGAGCTTCCGGACCAGTGCTTAGGATCCGCGAGCCAGGCGAAGGTATCGGTAAAGATGTCGCTCACGATCCCGCCCCCGCATGGACGTGCGTCTCGGCGATGAACTCAGCACCCGTTTTCACATCGGAGCGCGGCGAGGCGGCCGACGCCCGGGTCCACGGTGTGAGCAACCTTTCCAGCACAACCAGGATCGCGTCCATGAGCAGCGCCAGCAGCAGGATGGCAACGATCCCCACCACCACTTCGGTGACAAAGTTGCGCTGCAGTCCGTCGGTAAACAGCATTCCCAGGTTTCCCACCCCGAGCAGCGCCGCCACGCTGACGAGCGAAATATTGCTGACCGAGACCACGCGGAGACCTGCAAAAAGGACAGGCAGGGACAGCGGCAGGTCGATCTGCAGGAAGCGCGCGCCAGGCTTGTAGCCCATGGCCACAGCCGCCTGGCGGAGGTCGTCATCCACCGAATCGAAGGCATCCATCGCGGCCCGTACCAGGAGCGCCACCGCATAAATAGTCAGGGCGACTACGACGTTCGCAGGGTCCAGGATCCGGGTCCCCAGCAGGGGCGGCAGGATGATGAACAGCGCCAGTGAGGGGATGGTATAGAGCAGCGAACTGATGGTGTTCACGAGCGACCTGAGCGCGGTGTGGCGGCGTGAAAGCTGCGCCAGCGGAATGGAAATCAGCAGGCCAAGGAGCATCGGAACCAGGGCCAGGACCAGGTGCTGCCCCGCCCGTTCAAAGACCATGCCGTTGTTGGCCAGGAACCAGTCCATCAGAGCGCGGCCTGCCGGACCTGGCGGGCAGACTCGATGACGGCCAGCACTTCGGCAGCCTTGACCACGCCCGCGACCCGTCCGTCACCGTCCACCGCGACTCCCAGCCCTGACGGGGAGGAGAGTGCCGAGTCCAGAGCCCGCCGTAGCGTCTCGCCGGACCGGAACAGCGAACCGCCGGGGATGAGCTCCGCATCACGGTCCGGGCTTTCCCAACCCAGCGGCCGCGACTCCTGGTCCACCACCAGGCGCCAGCCGTCAGAAGAATCCGCCAGCGGGGCTGAGCTGTTGCCGCCCCTGGTGACAGTCGGCACAGGATGGATGGTCACGCCGTCGGCCGCGGTGAAGGCCAGGTGCCGGAACCCGCGGTCGCGGCCCACGAAGGAAGCAACAAACTCGTTGGCGGGGGCCCGCAGGATCTCCTCCGGCGTCGCGTATTGCGCCAGTTTGCCGCCGACGGCGAAGACCGCCACCTTGTCCCCCAGGACTGTCGCCTCGTCGATGTCATGGGTGACAAAGACAATCGTCTTCGCCAGATCTCGCTGCAGCCGCAGCAGCTCGTGCTGGAGCTCGTCCCGCACCACGGGATCCACCGCGCTGAAGGGCTCGTCCATGAGCAGAACCGGCGGGTCGGCGGCGAGCGCGCGGGCCACGCCGACGCGCTGCTGCTGGCCGCCGGAGAGCTGCGACGGATACCGCTTCCCGAGCATCGACGCCAGCCCGACGACGTCGAGCAGTTCCTCCGCCCGTTTGCGGGCGTCGGCTTTGGACACGCCGTTCAGGCGCGGCACGGTAGCGATGTTGTCCAGGACCGACCGGTGCGGCATGAGCCCGGAGGACTGCATAACGTACCCCATGGACCGCCGCAGTTCTGCCGCCGGAACGGATGTGACGTCTTTGCCGTCCACGGTGATGGTTCCGGACGTGGGCTCAACCATCCGGTTGATCATGCGCAGGGATGTCGTCTTGCCGCAGCCTGATGGTCCGACGAACACCGTGATGGAGCCTTTGTCGATGGACATGCTCAACTGGTCCACTGCCGGCTGTCCGCTCTGGTACCTCTTGGTGACGCTCTCGAACTCAATCATGGCTTCGGCCATTCCCTGGCTTACCTAACTGTTGGCGGCAACTTTGGACGGTGAAGCGAGCTGATCATAAGCCCGCCCATTTTTAGGTGTAAAGCACGTCTTGACAAAGCGTAACCAGTGCCCGCAGCAATGTAACCGCCGACGCGGATACCGTAACCATTCGGAGACAACGCGGGTTGGGATGGGTCAGCGTTTCCTGGGCCGGTCACCTGCGCGCTGGGTTCTGGCCGCCACGGCGACCTTCTGGTGCCATTCACGCTGGTACGCCCTCCGTGCCGCGGCGTCGTGGCGCCGGTTCAGGGCCGCCAGTTCACGCTGCAGCTTCAGGTAACTCGCCCACCTCCTGGGATCGAGGGAGCCGTCGTCGAGCGCGGTCCGGACTGCGCAGTCAGGCTCCCGGTCATGGGCACAGTCGGAAAAACGGCACTGCCTGAAGAGTTCCGCCAGATCACCGAACATCTCGCCCATGCCGTCATCGGCATCAAAGAGGCCAAAGCCGCGGACGCCGGGCGTGTCCATGAGCACTGCACCGCCGGGCAGCGGCACCAGCTCCCGCGACGTGGTGGTGTGCTTTCCCTTCCCGTCCGCGGCGCGCACTTCCCCGGTGGACTGGACCTCGTGGCCGGCGAGCGCGTTGATGAGCGTGGACTTTCCGGCCCCGGACGGCCCGAGCAACACGAGCGTCCCGCCCGGCGGCACATGGGCCAGCAGCTCGTCCAGGCCGTCGCCCTGCTCCGCGGAGGTGGTCACCACGTCCACTCCGGCGGCCTGCAGGATCACCTTTCCCACGACGTCATCCGCCAGGTCGGACAGATCGGCCTTCGTGATGATCACCAGGGGCACGGCACCGGAATCCCAGGCGGCCACAAGGGTCCGCTCCAGCCTGTTGTGGGTCAGCGGCCGGTCCACCGGGACCACCACGCCAACCACGTCAATGTTGGCGCCGAGAACCTGCGCGTCAGAGGACGCTTCGAATGCCCGCTTGCGGCTCAGCTCGGACGTGCGCGGAAGCACGGCCGCGACACCGGGTCCACCGGCATGGATGGGCCCGAGCCAGACCCAGTCGCCGGTGGCCGGCACCGGTCCGGCAGACGGGTAGGGCACGCTCATCTGACCGTCTGCCGTTGCGACGAGAAGGCGGTTGCGGTCCACCCGCACAACCCGGCCCGGCGTCTGTCCGCCGCCTGCCGGGTGGGCCCTGAAGCGCACGGCGGCACTCTCCGTAAAGCCAAACTGCACGGGTCCCCTCAGCTTTTCGGTGCCGGCAATAGGGGTTGCCGCTTCGCCGTGGCTCGGGGTCGGATCGGAATTGTGGCTTGAACTGGAACCATGGCTTGAACTGGAACTGTTGGTTGATTGCTGCACTGCGGCCGCTAAAGGGCCGGAAGATATTTTCACTGTGAACCTCAGGGTGGGCCCCTGGCACCGCATCGGCCGTCTTGTGCGTTCCGTCGTTGCCCATCAAATGTCCTGGCATTTGTCGCTCAGGCCAACGGATGGAGGGGGGAAGGCTGCGCTGACTGCCGTTAGGCGGTGCGCAATATCGGGGCAGGATTAATGAAGGAGACTTTGCTGGTGCGCGGCGCGCACAGGAATTCTGCAGTCATCAGGTCCACCTCCCCGTTTTTGCGTTCGGTGCCGGATCACCTGTCCGGAAGCTCCCCCTAGGATAGCCAGCCGGTTCCCGGCTTGGCTAGGGAAATGTTGTCAGGAAACTTTGGTCAGGAAACTTTTCTGAGGAAATTCTGGCCAGGCAAACGCCGCAGCCGAAGCATCAGTCAAGCTTGCCGTTGGCGGGACGCTCCCGGAAGAGCCGCAGCGCCGCATCCACCAGCGAGACCCTGTTCAGCGAGCCGACCTCGGGGAGCGGTATCCACGCGGCATGAGTGGTGGTACCGTCCACTTCGTGGCTGAGTTCCCCGCCGGTCACCCGGGCCTCGTAGACAAGGCGGAGGGCCTGGAAATCCCTGTCGATGCCGTCCAGCCGTGTTCCGGCCGGCCAGTGGCCCACATCGATGCCCAGCATGGAACCGATCTCGGCGTGGTAGCCGGTTTCCTCAAAGACTTCCCGGATGCAGCCGTCCACCGGATGCTCGGCGAGGTCCAGGCCGCCGCCGGGAAGCGTCCAGCCCTCCTTGCCGTCCTGCTTCCAGTACGCCAGCAGGATGGCGTCATCGCGGATGATGACCGCGTAGGCAGCAGGGCGGGTATCGAAGAGAACGCTCATGGAGTCAGCCTAGCCCGGAGCTATGCCCCGGGGTGCGGCGGTCCTAGAGTGGGACTGTGACGAATCTGGAGGTCCTCCCCCAGGAGGAAGTGTGCCCGCCCGCAGGACCCGACGCCGGGACGGGCACCGGTCCGTGCGTGCAGCTCTGGCCAGCGCGTGAGGTGCCGCTCGGCGGTGTCCGCGCCATGAACGTGCTCCGCACCCTGCCGCAGCGAGGCCTGCCCACCGTGGGGGCCTGGTGTTTCCTGGACAGCTTCGGTCCGGACCGGATAGCGATGTCCGTCCTGCCGCACCCGCACACCGGGCTTCAGACCGTCACCTGGCCGCTCGCGGGACACATCCGCCACCGGGACAGCGTGGGCAGCGACGTGATCGTGCGCCCGGGCGAACTCAACATCATGACCGCCGGCCACGGTGTCTCGCATTCAGAGTTCGCCGTGCTGCCTGCTGAGAGTGGCGCGGCGGAAGGCGCTCCGGAAGGCGACGGCAGCCAAACTCACGACGGCGGCGCGCAGCTTCCGCTGCAGCGCGGCCTCCAGCTCTGGGTGGCTTTGCCGGATGCCGAACGGCACCGTCCTCCGGCCTTCGAACAGCACCGCAACCTCCCCACCGTCCGGGGTCCTGGCTACACCGCCACGGTGATGGTGGGCACGTTCGCCGGCGGCACGTCCCCCGCCACCATGTACACGCCGATTGTCGGCGCGGATGTCCGGTGCGACGGCCCCGCGGGCCTCCCGCTGGAACCGGAGTTCGAGCACGCGGTCCTGGTGCTCGACGGCGGCCTGACGGTGGATGGGCAGCAGATCGGGCCCGGGCCGCTGGGCTACCTGGGGGCCGGCCGCGAACTGCTCCGGGTGGACGCTCTGCCGGGTACGCGCTTCCTCCTGATTGGCGGTGAGCCCCTCGAGGAGGAACTCCTCATGTGGTGGAACTTCGTGGGCAGGACCCATGACGAGGTGGCGCAGGCCAGGGCGGAGTGGGAAGCGCAGGCCACGATGCCGGACGCCGCTGCCGAAGCCGCCCGCTTCGGACTCGTCCGGGGCCACGGTCCTGACGCCGGGCGCGAGGCCGGCCGCATTCCCGCGCCCCCGCTGCCCGGCGTGCAGCTCAAGCCGCGGACGCGCGCCTGACACCGTTCGTTGGAACCGGTTTCTCCGTCACCCCAGTTCGCCGACGAGCTGCAGAACACCGAAGACGGGCTCCCGGTCCAGCACGCGGACGTCCGTGACGCCGGCCGCAGCGAGGTGGTTCCTGAACGAGTCCTGAAGCCGGACGACGTTCATGCCCAGTCCGCTTCCCAGAATGACAGGGCCCTCGAGCTTCAGTTGCCGGAGGACCTGCGCGGCCATCTCGGCCAGGTCCCTGCCCGCCTGGTCGACGAGCCCCTGGCTGACCCCGTGGCCGGCGTCTGCGGCCTCCACCACCAGCCGGGCCTGCTGGGCCCAGTATCGGCGTCCCGTGGCAGGCGAATGGAACAGGGCGATCAGCTTGTTGGGCTCGTCAAGGCCGCAGGACTCCAGGAGGGCACGCGTGAGCGCGTCCGGCTCCAGCCCCTGGTTCATGCGGCGCAGGCTGTGGCGGACGGCTTCCCGGCCCAGCCAGTAGCCGCTGCCTTCGTCGCCGAGGAGATAACCCCAGCCGCCGGCCCGCGCCTCTTCACCCAGCCCGTTCCGGCCCCAGGCCGCCGAGCCGGTGCCCGCGATGACAGCCACCCCCTCGCTCGCCCCGCCGGCCGCCAGCAGCAGGCGGGAGTCATGGACCACTGTGATCCTGGCACCCGGCACGTGGGGCTCGATGAGAGCAGCCAGCGCGGCCGCGTCCTCAGCGGTGTCGATGCCGCCGGCCCCTGCGTAAACGAAGGCCACGGGTCCCTGGCCAATTTTTGCGAACAGCTCCGCCAGATGCGACGCCGCTTCGTCGCGGCTGACGTTCTGGACGTTGGAGCTGCCGACGATTTCGTCGGCGACGGGCTTGCCGTTCTCGAAGCGGACGCCCCGCGTCTTGGTGCCGCCGATGTCCAGGCCGATCACGACGCCCGCGGAGGGGACAGCACCGGCAAGAGGAAGGGCATCCGCGGAAGCAGCTGCCCCGGAAGAAGGAACAGCGCTGCCGGAGGGAACAGACAGGGCATCGGGTAGGTTGTCAGAGTCAGTCACCCCAACAGCCTACTGAAGCGTCTCGAGGAGCAGGCAATGTCCCACGGCATATTTGGCACCCGGATCATCGCAGCGCCCATGGCCGGCGGCACGTCCACCACCCGCTTCGTTGAGGCCGTCCACCGCTCCGGCGGTCTCGGCTTCCTAGCAGCCGGGTACAAGTCGGTTGCGGCCATGAGCGATGAGATGCGGGTCGCCCGCGCGGCCGGCGTCCGGTTCGGCATGAATGTTTTTGTCCCGGATCCCCAGCAGCTGCAGCCCTCCCCCGCGGCCGTGGCACTGCTGGAGCACTACCGCGACCGCCTTGCCGCTGATGCCGCCCGCTATGGCGTCGAGGTTCCGCCTCTGATCCTCGGCGACGATGATGGCTGGCAGCACAAGATCGACGAACTGCTGCTCCATCCTGCCGAATTTGTCAGCTTCACCTTCGGGTTGCCCGACGCCCGCGTCATCGCCGGGCTCCGCAAGGCCGGCTCCACAGTCCTTGCCACGGTCACGAGTACGGCTGAAGCGGCGCTCGCCGCGGACCGCGGCGTGGACGCGCTCGTCGTGCAGCACGGCAGCGCCGGTGCTCACAGCGGCGCCTTCCTGGCGGACACTGCCCGGAGCAGCGTCCCGTCCACGACGGCGGCGCTGGTCCTGCAGGTGCGCGCCGCCGTCGGCCTTCCGCTGGTGGCTGCCGGTGCCGTGTCCGATGCTGCGGCGGTGGGGTCGGCACTCGCTGCCGGCGCGGAAGCGGTGCAGGTGGGCACAGCCCTCCTGCGGACGGACGAAAGCGGTGCCCGGCAACTGCACAAGGACGCGCTGGGGGCTGACCGGTTCACGGAGACGCAGCCGACGCGCGCTTTCACCGGCCGCTACGCGCGTGCCCTGGTCAACGCGTTCGTGCGGGACCATCAGGACGCCCCGGACGGCTACCCGGCCATCCACCACCTCACTGCGCCCATCCGGGCCGCTGCCGCTGCAGCAGGGGACGCGGAACGCCTGAACCTGTGGGCGGGAACGGGCTGGCAGAGCGCCCGGCCGGGCCCCGTGGCCGACGTCATGAGCCGTCTTCTCGCCGAGGAGTGAGATCCAGGCACTCTGACTCAACAGGCACTCTGACTCAACAGGCTCTCCGACTCAACAGGCGCTCTGACGCTACCTGAGCGCCTGGATCTCACGCCCCGATGAACGCTGTATCCCGATGAAGGGTCACACACCCGAGGGGGCAGAGACCAGCCCGGCCAACAGCGCCGGGCCTTCCCCGAGTACGAGTTCGCGGAAGAGGCGCACAGGATCTGGCTCGGAATCGCGCCCTCGGCGCTCGCGCCAGGCGAGGCCGATTTCGCGGTACGCCAGTTCCGATTCCAGCGGTATCTCCACCCAGCCCAAATCTCCGGTACTGGCCGCTGTGCCTGGACCTGCACCGCCGCCCGGCGGCAGGATACTCACCCCCAGTCCGGCTGAGACCAGACCGCGGACAGTGTGGGAATCCTGGCTTTCGAAGGCGATCCGGGGGCGGAAGCCGGCTTCGCGGAACATCGCATCCGTGAGGGACCGCATGCCGTATCCGGGCCCCATGGCAACAAAGGGGTCCCTCCTGATATCCCCCACCGCTGCCGCCTGCCGGCCGGCAAGGCGGTGCCGGCGATGCACCACGAGCCGAAGCGGCTCCCTGTAGAGAGCGGCCGAACCGATGCTCCGGCTGGCAACAGCCACCGGGGCCGTCAGGGCGAGATCTGCCGTTCCAGAGGCGAGCTCCGCGAGACAGCTGTCCCTGGATCCCTGGCTGAGGTCAAATTCCGCCTGCGGGTGACGGTTCCGGAACGCGCTGATCAGCAGCGGCAGGGTGGCCTCGCCGAAGGTGTGCTGGAAGGTCACCGCGATCCGGCCGCGGACCACCTCGGATTCGTGTTGCACCAGATCAAGACCGGTCCGGAATTCTGCGAGCGCGGACTCGATGTACGGGAGCAGGGCCTTGGCGGCGGGCGTGAGGCGGACACCCCGGCCCTCGCGGATGAGCAGCTCCGTGCCCACCGCGGCGCTGGCGCGGGCCATCGCCCGGCTCACCGTGGATTGCGGAACGCCGAGCAGCTCGGCCGTTTCTGTGATGTGCTGCGTGCGGCCGAGTTCCGCCAGCACCGGCAGAATGGGCAGCAGCTGGGCCAGTTGCTTGTGCTGAATATCCATGGCTCCCCGGATCGAAATACGTGCGTTAGTGCATGAATCCGCACTGAATCATGCATTGGATGCTAAATCAGGGTAGATCTACGCTGGAAGAATGCCAATGCCCCAAAGTCCGAACCCCAGCTTTGAATCCGGTTCCGCTCCGCAAGCGCTGTGGGAGGGTCATCCAAAGGGTTCGGCCGCGTACGGCAAGGTCCTCGCCGGGCTTGCCTTTGCGGGTGTGGCAACCTTCGCGCAGCTCTACTCCACGCAGGCGGTGCTGCCGCTGATGTCCAGGGAGCTCGGGGTGACGGCGGCCGAGGCCGCGCTGACCATTTCACTGGCCACGGTGGGGCTGGCGCTCACCGTCATCCCCTGGTCGTTCCTGGCCGACAGAATCGGACGCGTCCGGGCGATGACCTGGGGCATCTGCGCCGCCACCGCGCTGGGGCTGCTCGTTCCGCTGGCTACGTCGTTCCCCTTGCTCCTTGGACTCCGGATGCTGGAAGGCATGGCACTGGGCGGCATCCCCGCGATTGCGATCGCCTACCTGAACGAGGAAATCAACAAGGCCCATGCCGCCATGGCCGCCGGCAGCTATGTGGCCGGAACCACCCTGGGCGGACTGGCCGGACGGCTGGTGGCCGGGCCGGTCGGCGAGCTGTGGGGCTGGCGCGCCGCCGCCCTCGCAGTCTCCGCGCTGGCCACCGTCGCCGCTGTCTTGTTCCTGGTCCTTGTGCCGAAGGCCCGCGGCTTCAGGGCCGTTCCGGCCAAGGGCCTCCGGGGAGCCGCGCGGACGCTGGGCGGCCACGTACGCAATCCGCGCCTGCTGGCACTCTACGTCCAGGCGTTCCTCCTGATGGGCGGCTTCGTGGCCGTCTACAACTACCTCGGATTCCGGCTCTCCGGGGAACCCTTCAGCCTTCCGGCCACCGTCATCAGCCTGATCTTCCTCGCCTACCTGTCCGGGACCGTGACGTCGCGCTGGGCGGGCGGGCTGACACTGCGCTTCGGCCGGCGCTCCGTGCTGCTGGCGGGCATCGTCCTGATGGCGGCGGGCATGGCCCTCACCCTCACCCAGGTGCTCGTCCTCATCCTGGCAGGGCTGCTCATTTTCACCGGAGGCTTCTTCGCCGCCCACAGCATCGGAGCGGGCTGGACGGGTGCCATCGCCGTCACCGGCCGGGCGCAGGCCGCGTCGCTATACAACCTCGCCTACTACCTGGGGTCCAGCATCATCGGCTGGGCCGGCGGCCTGGTCTACCAGTCCCTCGGCTGGACGGCCCTCGCCGTCACCGTGATTGTGCTGGGATGCACGACGGCGGTGATCACCGCCGTCGTGCATCCCGCCGCGGCGGGCGGTACCGGCCGCCGCCCGCACCACAGGGAGCGCGGGCGGCAGGCGGCCGGACAGGAGAACCCGGCAGCCGGCGGCTAGCGGGTCCCTTCGATGGCCTGGACCAGGTCTCCGAGAATGTCCGTGGCGTCTTCGAGCCCCACCGAGACCCGGAGGAGGCTGGCGTGCGGCTTGGCCTCCGGGGCCACCGGGCGGTGCGTGAGGCCTGCCGGGTGCTGGATGAGCGTGTCGACGCCGCCAAGGGACACCGCGTGGGTGATCATCCGGACGGCGGCAGGGACCCGCCCGGCATGTTCGGCGCTGCGCAGTTCAAAGGCGAGCAGGGAACCGGGCCCGGACATCTGCGTTCCCACCAGCCCGTGGGGATCACCTTCGGGAAGGCCCGGGTAGCGGACCGTGCGCACCAGCTCATGTTCCGCCAACCCGGCGGCCACCTTGTGGGCGGTGGACTGCTGCGCCCGCACCCGGACGGGCAGCGTAGCAAGTCCGCGGTGAAGGAGGTAGGCCGGCCACGGTGTGAGGATGCCGCCGGTGACGGCCCTGACTTGACGGAGGCGGGTGGCCCACTCCGGCGAAGACCCCACTACACCGCCCATGGCATCACCATGGCCTCCCATGAACTTGGTTGCACTGTGCAGCACCAGGGCGGCACCCCATCTGCTCGTAGGCGAGGCCGGCGTCCGCGACCGAGGGCAGCGGAGCCGTGGTGGAAAGGTCGATGGGCACCGCATGGATACCCTGGCCTGTGAGCCCGTCGCGGCCGGCGTGGACTGCCAGTGAGTCGAGAGAACGCATTCTGCTCCTTGTGAATTATTCGCCATTGAACGCCGCGAGTATCTGGCAAATATTCGGAGATATACAGTCCTTGTGAATGGATCGGCCGGAAAGCCGCGACTATGATGAACGGAGAACACTTCGAGGAGGATCCGTGACCACGAACGCGAAGAATATTCGGCCTGGATCGGGAAATGCCGAGCCGCTGGACGCCATCGACGAACGGTTGCTGGCCGCGTTGGTTGACGACGCCCGGATCTCCAACAAGCAGCTTGCCGAACTGGTGGGTATCGCCCCGTCGACGGCACTGATGCGCACCAGGGCACTCTCCGAGCGCGGCATCATCCAGGGGTTTGAGGCCAAACTGAGCCTGTCCGCAATCGGCCGCTCCGTCCAGGCCCTGATCGCCGTCCGGCTCCGCGCCCACGACCGCGAGCAGATCGACCGTTTTACGGCCCGCGTCCCCAGGCTGCCGGCAGTGCTGTCGACGTTCCACACCTCCGGCTCGGTGGACTACTTGCTGCACATCGCCGTCGCCACCACCGAGGACCTCCGCGACTGGGTCCTGGACAACCTCGCCACAGATCCTGTGGTGGGACATACCGAAACCACGCTGGTGTTCGACCACATGCAGGGCAACCACGGGCCGCTTCCGGAGCAGGACTAGGCGTTACCGCCGCAGGCAGCAAAACGCCGCCCCGTCAGGCGTCCCCGTCAGGCGTCCCGAAGGGACTGGCGCAGCGTGACCGCAGCAAGCGTCCCGGCCGCAATGCCGCAGAGCACGACGAATCCGGCGACGGCCCCCTCAAGCCCGTAGGCCGCCGTCGCGATTCCCAGCCCGACCACCGGGACTGCACTGCCGAGGTACGTGATCACGTACACCGTGCTGATGATCTGGGCGTGACGGGAGGCTTCCACCTTGCCTGCCACGTCGTTGAACACGGTGCGGAAGGCGATGCCCTGGCCGACGCCGGCGGCCAGGCTGGCACCGACCAGCAGCCAGGAGTTGCTCCAGGACGCCGCGGCGGCGATGAACATTACCGACCCTCCAAGCAGGGCCAGCCCTGCCGGAACCGCGAACCGGCCGCGGACACTGAGCAGCTGGCTCAAGGCTGATGCGCCGAGGGTGAGTCCGGACAGGACGCCGATGAGCGGCCGGGAATCAATGCTGAGGATCCGGGCGAAGTAGCCGGGCGCCAGTGAGAGGCAGAAGCCAAAGACGGTGAAGCTCAGGAACCCGACGGCGGCGGCCAGCCAGAACGCGCCGCGCGCCTCCTCCGACACCGAGGGGCGTCGGGGCGCGAGGGCCCGAAGCGGCCTCGGTCCCTCAGCCGGCTTGATGGCGGGACGGGCGCGGAGCAGGTACAGCGGGACCAAGAGTGCCAGCAGGACCAGGGAGTGAATGAAGTAGGGCGTGGAGGTGGGGCCGGGGAGGAGCGACAGGACTCCCCCGATGGCCGGACCGGCCGCGACTCCCCCGGCAGAGGCCAGAAGGGTGAAGCGTGAGGCCCACTCGGGCCGCGCCGGGAGCAGTTCGCGCAGCGCGGCGGAGCTGGCGCCCGTGGCCAGGGCCACGGCCACGCCCTGGAGGGCCCGCCCCGCCGAAAGCGCCGCAAGGCTGTCCGCGTGGGCGAAGACGAAGGCACCCGCCAGCCCCGTCAGCACAGCGAGCAGCAGTGCTGCGCGGCGTCCGATGTGGTCCGACCAGTGTCCCGCCAGCATAAGGGTGGACACGAGGGCGAGGACGTAGACGGAAAATGCCACCGTGATGTCGAAGGAGCTGAGACCGAGCGTTGCCTGCAGCAGAGGGTACAGCGGCGTTGCCAGATTGGCCCCCACCAGCAGCGTGAAAATCACCACGCCGGCCATCGCAAGCCGTGCGGTGTTGGAAGCATCCCAACCCCACCGGCTGGCGGCGGCCGGTCGCATTCGAAGTTCGCTGAGGACGGTCATACCCGTGCCCTTGCCTGTGTCCCGCGGCTCCGGCTCCTTGTGGGAGCGTCCGCCGCGAATGAGAATGGATACCTAAAGAATGAGGCAGGAGTGCGTACCGGAACCCTCTTTCGTGGGAAAATTGAGCAAAACAGTCAATTTTCTAACGCAGAAGTGAACCGGAGTGATGATTTGAACAGCCTGGACCCTACCGACCTCAGGATTCTGCTGGAACTGGTCCGTGATCCGCGGGTCCAGATCGGCGAACTGAGCGACAAACTGGGCATTGCGCGGAACACAGCACAGTCGCGCGTGCGCCGGATGCTGCGCTCCGGCATACTTCACGACGGCGGCCGGGAAATCGACCTCGAGTCGGTGGGGTACGACGTCGTCGCTTTCGTGACGATCGAGGTGACCCACCGCGAACTCGACGGCGTTGTGGGCGCCCTGCGCCTCCTTCCCCAGGTCCTGGAGGTGCACGAAATTTCCGGCCGGGGCGACGTCTGGTGCCGGGTGGTGGCCACGGATACGCATAACCTGCAGGCCGCCCTCCGTTCGATCCTCCGGATCAAAGGGGTCATCCGGACGGAAACCGTCCTGGCGCTTCACACGCACATCCCGTACCGGACGGAACCGCTGATCAGCCGTCTGGCCCAGGGAGCCGGTGCCCAGGGAGCTGCAGTTCCGGGCACTCCAGGCCCGCCGGCGCGGCCGGCGGCTGGCCGCGCGGCCGACCGCCGCCTTGGGGAATAGGATTCGAAGATGGATTGGCTCTCGTATGTTTCCCAGATCAACTGGCTCGCCGTGCTGCTTGCCTTCGTCGCCAGCATGGCCATCGGCTTTGTCTGGTACCTTCCCGCAGTGCTGGGCAACAGGTGGATGGCGGCGCTCGGCAAGACCGAAGACGACCTGAAGAACGCCGAGGGCGGCGCCGGCATCTGGGTGCCCATGATGGTGGCTGCCGCCCTGACGGCCGTCCTGCTCGCTGTGCTGATCAGCAAGCTGGGGCTGCACAACGCCCTGGCGGGCGGCCTGTTTGCCTTCGTGCTGGCTGTTGTTTTCCGCGCTGGAGGCCACGTCGTCCACAACGGCTTCGCCGGACGCCCTGCGGCCGTGACCCTCATCGATTCCGGCCATGATGTGCTAGCCGTGACTGCCGCCGGTGTCATCATCGGCGCGATGTCCTGAACGGTCGGACAGGAAGCCGCACACCGTGACCATCATCGACAACGCCGTCTACGTTGACGGGATCCGCAGGGCAGAACCCGAAAGCCTTGAGCAGACCTTTGAGACGCTGTCAGCCCACGGCGGCCTGGCCTGGATCGGGCTCTATCGGCCGACAGAACCCGAAATGGCTGCCGTCGCCGCGGAATTCGGCCTCCATGAGCTCGCGGTCGAAGATGCCATCTCGGCCCACCAGCGGCCGAAGCTGGAGCGTTACGGCGACAACCTTTTCACGGTACTGAGGCCTGCGCGCTACATCGACGACACGGAGACCGTGGAGTTCGGCGAACTGCACATCTTCACGGGCAAGAACTTCGTGGTGACCATCCGGCACGCGGAGATGTCCGGCGTTGGGCAGGTCCGGCGCCGGCTGGAGGCGAGGCCTGATCTCCTCCGCCACGGTCCGGAAGCTGTGCTGTACGCGCTCCTGGACAAGGTGGTGGACGACTACGCTCCGGTGGTGGCCGGTCTGGAAAACGACATCGACGAGATTGAGGACCAGCTGTTCGCCGGCGACTCCACGGTGTCGCGGCGCATTTATGAGCTGGCCCGCGAGGTCATCCAGTTCCAGCGCGCCATCCATCCCCTGCCCGAGATGATGCAGCAGCTGAAACGGGGATTCGAAAAGTATGTGGTGGACACGGACCTCCAGCACAGCCTGCGGGATGTGGAGGACCATGTGGAGCGGGTGATTTCCCGGGCCAACTCTTTCCGGGACCTCCTGCAGAACGCCCTCACGCTTGACGGGACGCTGACGGCCAACCGGCAAAATGAGGCGAGCGCTGAGCAGAACGAGCAAGTAAAGAAGATCTCGTCCTGGGCCGCGATCTTCTTCGCGCCGTCGTTCGTGGCGGGTGTGTACGGCATGAACTTCGACCACATGCCCGAGTTGCACTGGGTCTTCGGGTATCCCATGGCGATCGGGCTGATGGCGGGCACCGCCGGGCTGATGTACGCCATCTTCAAGCGGAAGGGCTGGCTCTAGCGACATGTCCGGGTACAGCCGCGGGCTCATCATCACCCCGGGAACCGACCGGCAACTGGGCGCCTGCGGGCTGTTCCGGCCGGCGCCGTCCCAGCAGCGGGTCGTGGCACTCCCCTCGCAGGCCATCGCGGTCAAGAACGCAGATCCGGACATAATCTGGGTCAGCTTCGCCGCGCTGTGCGGCAGCCCGCTGGGAGCTGGGGACTACCTGTCACTGGCGAGCGGGTTCACCGCCTGGGTGATCGACGGCGTCCCGTCCCCCGCCGTGGAGTCCGCCGCGGGTTCCGCCGCCGCCTGGCACCGCTTCCTGGAGGTGCTGGACCTGCTCCACGAGCGGGACGTCACGCCCTTCCTCATCGGTCCAGGGCCCCTCGACTGGGAGGCCGCCGCTGCCCGGACCGCCGGACCGCCGTCGCAGGACCCCTCCGCCCTGGTCAGGATTGCGGACAGGTTGGCCGTACTGCGCAGGGTCGAATCCGACGAACAGCTGGAAGACGAACAATCCAGCGGCTGCTAGCCGCCTCCCCAGCCGGCCGGTGCGGACGCACCGCACCTGCGGTCTGGCCGGACTGCGTGGGCGAGGCTACTTCGGCCCGGTGGAAACCAGCAACTGGTCCTGGCTGCGCGCGCCCGGATCCTCTGCTTTCTGGCCGAGGGCCGCGGCGATCACTACTGAGCTGGCCGATGCCCAGGCCTGCGGGCGGCAGCTTGCGGGGAACGGTACGGGAGTACGCACCGCGTCCGAGCCGTGGCCGCCAAACAGTTCAGGCAGCCGCCAGTCATTGGCCTCGGCCACGTGCAGCAGCCCCGACGCAAGCTGGGCGGCTTCGGCCGAAAAGCCGTCGGCCAGCATGCCGCTGATGATCAGGGCGGTGTCGTGGCTCCACACCGCTCCGGCGTGGTACCGAGTCGGCCAGTAGCCGCCGTTGGTGCTGGACAGGGTGCGGACGCCGTACCCGGAAAACATGGTCGGGTCCATGATGCGCCGGACCACGATCTCCTTCTCCACGTCGTTCAGGATGCCCGTACCGAGCAGGTGGCCCATGTTGGACGTGACGCCGTCAACGGCCTTCTTGTCCGCATCGAGGGCCAGGGCTGGATAGGGACCCAAATCGTCCTCGCACCAGAACTGGGCACGGAACCGCTCAGCCATGCCGGCTGCGTAATCCCGCCACTCCTGGGCGCCGGGCCGGGCGAAGGCCTCCAGCAACTCGGCCCCGACCACTGCTGCCTCATAGGCATAGGCCTGGACCTCAGCCAGGGCGATGGGCCCGGCTGCCAGGGAACCGTCGTGCCAGCGGATGGCGTCAACCGAGTCTTTCCAGCCCTGGTTAACGAGTCCGTGCCCGGAGGTGTCGAGGTATTCGAGGAACCCGTCCCCGTCCAGGTCACCATGGTCCCGGAGCCACTCCAGGGCATCCTGGAGGTTGGGAAGAAGCTCCGCCACTTCCGCATCGGGCATGCCGGCTTTCCAGGCGTCGTGCAGGAGGCAGATCCAGAGCGGAGTGGCGTCGATGGTGCCGTAGTACACAGGCGGCAGCCGCAGGGCCTGGCCGCCCTCGGCCATGGACAGGACCGTCCGCCGGACTTCGTGCAGGATTTTCCCGGGCTGGACCGCAGACGTGTGGTCCGTTTCCGTTCCCTGCCGTCCGGCCAGGGCGCGCAGGGTGCCGGCGGCGATGACCGTGTTGATGGGCAGCAGCATTCGGGCGGCAATGATGGAGTCCCGGCCAAACATGGTGAAGAACCACGGGGCGCCCGCCGCGAGGAAGGTGTCGTTCGGATGGGAGGAATGCGCCAGCCGCAGGCTGTTGAGATCGCTGACCGACCGTTGCAGGAGGCTGTTGATCCGCGGATCGGCGGAACGAGGGGCGACGATGGGCGGGCCGCCGCCGGCAAGCATCGGGGAATCGGCGTCGGTCAGGTCCACTGCCCACTCAAGTTCGACGGCAGCTCCCGGTTTGATCACCACGGACCAGTCGATGGTCACCGTGCTTCCGGCGAAGCCGACGGCGGCTGGCCCCGCTCCGTCGCTTGAGCCGGTGGTAAGGGCCAACACTGTGTCGGCGTCGCGCCAGGACCAGCCGTCGGCGGCCGGTTCAACGGGCCGGCTGGACCGCTCCCCCTGCTTGATCTGTTCCATGGTGGTGTTGTCAGCCGTCATGGTCAGCCGGACGTTCAGTGTCACGGACTGGCGGAACGCCGACTCAAGCCTCAGAGTTTCCGCCACCCGTCCGGAGCACCCGGAGAGCGATTCAGCGTCTTTGCCCGGCCGCAGCCTGCCCGAAGCGGCGGTGCGGGTCCTGACCAGGGAAAGCAGCGGGTCTGCAACCTCGGCCTCCGCACGCACAAAGTAGATGTAGTCAGTCTCCTTGGATGAGCGGAGCTGGGTTGAAACCCAGTCAGGTTCCCGGCCGTCAACAGTCAGGACGGCACTGTTCAGCACGCGGTCGTCGCCGCAGTAGATCCCCTGGGCACCGGCCCTGCGGATCTGTCCGTGGGCGTCCGACCACGCCTGGATGGGGGCGCTGAAGACACCGGAAAGGTTGTGCAGGTATGGCTGCTCAGAGGCCACGAAAATACTCCTGGAAGTCAAGACTGGGGGAAACCGGAAGAAGGCTGCGGAACGGTGCTGGTGAACAAGCGAAGGAGGTCGATCAAAATTTGATCGATCAAATTTCCGCGTTAAAATCGTCTCACACGTTACTGTGAGACGGAAAAAGACCCAAGGAGCATTCGTGGCCAGACCCACCCTCGCAAGTCTGGCCGCCGAGCTGGGGGTGTCCAGGCAGACCATCTCCAACGTGCTCAATGCACCGGCCCGGGTGAAGCCGGCCACACGGGAGCGCGTCCTCGCAGTCATCGAAGCTGCGGGCTACCGGCCCAGCGCAGCCGCACGCCAGTTGCGGACGCGGCGGTCCATGAATCTGGGCATGAGGCTGCTGCCTGCCACTGACGGCATCAACGGCTCCGTCCTTGACCGCTTCCTGCATGCACTCACCGAATCCGCCCAGGCAGCCGGGTACCGGCTGACCCTGTTCTGCGCCGATTCCGATGACGACGAAGTCCTCCAGTACGAACAGCTGCTCCACATCGCCGGCCTCGACGGGTTCATCCTCACCTCCAGCAGACCGGACGACGTCCGAACCCGCTGGCTGCAGGAACACGGAACTCCTTTCGCCGTGTTCGGACGCCCGTGGGACGCGGGCCTGCCGAGCGAATCGGCGAGCCATGCGTGGGTGGACGTTGACGGGGCCGCCGGAACCGCGGAAGCGGTGACCATGCTTGCCCGTCAGGGCCACAGCCGCATCGGCTTCCTGGGCTGGAAGGACGGCGCCCCGGTGGGAGACGATCGCCGCGCCGGCTGGGAACGGGCGATGCGGGCCTCCGGCCTGGGGCAGCACGTTCCCGGGCTCAGCATGGCCGCGCCCGACACCATCTCCGGAGGGGTCTCCGGCGGCCGGGAGCTCATCGCAAGGGACGCCACGGCCATTGTCTGCGCGAGCGACTCGCTGGCCATCGGCGCGCTGGAATGCCTGCGTGAACTGCGACCGGGACTTTTCGCGCCCGGGCAGCCCGCCGGTCCCGGCCTCAGGGCCACCGTGGTCGGGTTCGATGACACGCCCGTGGCCGCGGCCTTGGGGCTCTCCAGTGTGGCCCAGCCGGTGGAGGATGCCGCCCGGCACATAGTGCGCCTGCTGACCTGCGAACTTGCCGGCAACGCTGGAGCCGGGGCCGCCCCGGAGGAGCACCTGCTGCTTGCGCCCCGCGTGGTGGAAAGGGTGCCCCTGCCGCTGGCACCGCGCGGGTGAGGTTGAGCGGGTTGCTATGGGCCCGCCAGGACGGCAACGGATGTGACATCTGAACCGTCACGTCATGAAAACTGTGGAGCTAAGGGGATTCGAACCCCTGACCTCTTCGATGCGAACGAAGCGCTCTACCAACTGAGCTATAACCCCGGGGACGCTGCCTCTGGAAGAGGAACCGCAACGCCGGTTTCCCTAGGCTACAAATTTTCCGGCCGCTTTGCCAACCAAGCCTCGAATGTCTCCCGGCCGTAGGGTTCTCCGGGGGCCAAATTCCTGCCCTCGCGCAGGAAATTTCCCATGGCGCCCGGCAGCGGCAGCCCGACGATCACTCCCTTGGCACCCGTGACGCGCTTCCATGTTTCCGCCATCGCCTTCATGTCAACCGTCTCCGGGCCGCCAACCGTCCGCAACCGGTGCAGCTCCTCCGAAGGCGGCTCAACGGCCGCCTCCAGCAGCGCGGCCGCCACGTCGGCAGGCGCAATCGTTTGGACGCGCGCGCCCCTGATTGCAGGAATGATGCCGATCCGGGCCCCGGCAGTGAAGAGTCGAACCACCAGGCTGTGGAATTGCGTTGCCCGGACGGTCACGGTTTCCAGCTCCGAACGTTTATACAGGCGTTCCTTGTCCGCCCTGGCCCGGTAGTAGCTGTAGGTGCTTTGGTCGCAGTTGATGATGGAGAGGAGGACAGCCCTGGCCACCCCGCCGTCCACCGCCGCCGCCAGCAGAAGTGCGCCGCCGGCGGCGAACTGTTTGAGCGCCTTGCCGGCCATGCCCTCCAGGCAGTCAATGACGACGTCGGCACCCGCCACCGCCTCGGACAGCCCCTCACCGGTGGTGACGTCAGCCCGAAAGTAGGTGACGCCGCCGTGGTGCCCGGCACCACCCTCCAACGGCGGGTTACGGCTGAGGACGGCGACGGCGTGACCCTGGGCAAGGGCCTGGCGCACCACTTCGCGGCCAACCTGGCCGGTACCCCCGGCCACACAGATGCGGGTCATGATCCGACGCTACACGAAAGCAGGCTACGCGCGGCGGCGCTGCAGGACGTCGTCCAGGTTGCTCAGCGCGCTCTGCGCCTTAGTCAGCGGCCGGGCTGGCCCGGCATTCGGGGAGGCGACGGCGGGCGCTGCGGCGGGGCCCTGCTTGAGGGACGGCTTGCCGGCTGACTTAGGGGCCTCCGGCAGGTCAAGGGGTTCGGGCGCGGGCCGTTCCGCCTTTGCGGCCTCCACGTAAGTGGGCTTCGGGACCTCGACGGGCTCCCAGCTGGTGGCTTTAGCGGCCGCCGGCTCGGCAGCTTCCTGCGCCTTGGCAGCCTGGCCGCTGTTGTCGCCGGCGGCGAGGGCTACCGCCAGGGCGGCCTCGCGGAGTTCGACGGCGGTCAAGGGCTTGGGCTGGGGGGCTGCGGCTTCAGCGTCGAACAGTTTGCTTTCGCGAAGAACGGCCTCGCCGGCGGCTGCCGGGACGTCAACGCGCGCGGCGCGGTCCACGCGTTCGGCAGGGGCACCCATGGCTGCAGTAAACGCGGCGTTCACCTTCTTGCGGCGATCCCGCACAGCGAGCCTGCGGAGAAGAACGACGGCGGCGATGCCCGCCAGGAACGACACTGCTGGAAGCCAGCCGTTTCCGAGCCCAAAGATCCGCAGCACTCCCGACACGACGGCCGTAGCGAAGAACAGGAGCCCGGCCAGGGCGATGGCGGTCCGCCCATACCGGATCCGGAAGGCGCCTCCGTCCTTGACGGCAGGCTCGCGGCCGGGTTTGCCCGGCGCAACGCCTGCTGCGGATTCGCTGCTCTTCCTGGTGTCCATGGGGTTCTCCTGCTGGGCGGCCATATGAAGGACCGTTCCGGCTTGCGGGTTTGCAGTTTCGTGGTCGACGGGCTCCAGCGTCAGATCGCCGGCAGCCTGGAACTGATGCCGGCCATTTCGGAGCACGTAAGGGGCAACCCACACAATCCAGAGCGCGACAGCGACCACAAGGATGACTGAGCTGCTAAGAGGGAAGTCCACACACAAAACCGTATGAGGAATAGGTGACCTCTTGTGGCATTCGTCTCGGTGTGTCGCTCCCGGGCTCTCAAATCATTGGACTTATGACGAAAAAGTCGCGGCATGTCCCTGTCAGGCGGGCCTCGTGCGCAGCCATCTGCTGAGAAGGCCCTCCGGAACTTCCTCCGAAGTCAAGGCAAACGTGCGGTGGTCCGCCCATTCGCCGTTGATGTGCAGGAACCGCGGCCTGTAGCCTTCGTCGCGGAAGCCAAGCTTTTCCACGACACGCAGGCTCGGCCCGTTTTCGGGGCGGATGTTGATTTCCATGCGGTGCAGCCCCAGAGCGCGGAAGCAATGGTCCGTGGCCATGGCCACCGCGGTCGGAGCGATTCCCTGCCCCGCCCGCGACTCATCCACCCAGTAGCCGAGCGTGGCCATCATGGCAGAGCCCCACACGATGGAGGAGACCGTCAGTTGCCCAACGATGACGGGATCGCGGAAGCCTGGAGTCCATGCCGTGATCACGAATGGCAGTGCCGTCCCCTGGGTGGCCTGGGCATTCAGGGACCGCACCATCTGCCGGTAATCAGGGAGAGCACCGCCCGGCGCGGGGTTGGAAGCCTCCCAGGGTGCCAGCCACTCAGTGTTGCGTGAACGGACCTCTGTCCATTCCCTGCGGTCCCGGTATCTGATAGGGCGCAGGACAAGGTCCCCGCACTCCAGGGTGACCGGCCAGATGTGGCTGCCCCTCATGGGGAGTTACTTGGTCAGGCTGGCGGCGAACTCGGGCAGCCACTCGCGCAGGCCGGGGCCCAGGTCGTCGCTGTCGATGGCCAGCTGGACACAGGCCTTGAGGTAGCTGAGCTTGTCCCCGGTGTCGTACCGGCGGCCGCGGAACACCACGCCGTACACGCCGTAGCCCTCGCCGGTCCCCGCGGCAAGTTCCTGAAGTGCATCAGTGAGCTGGATTTCCCCGCCCCTGCCCGGTTCCGTCTTTTCGAGGACGTCGAAGACGGCAGGGTGGAGCACGTAGCGGCCAATCACGGCCAGGTTTGACGGCGCTTCGTCGACGTCGGGCTTCTCCACAAGCTTGCGGATCCGCACGTAACCGTTCATGTCGGTTTCGTCGATGTCGGCGCAGCCGTAGGCACTGATCTGGGAAGGTTCCACCTCGATCAGGGCGACGACGGAGCCGCCGGTCTTGGCCTGAACCTCGATCATGGTGCTGAGCAGCTCGTCCCGTGCATCGATGAGGTCATCCCCAAGAAGGACCGCGAACGGCTCGTAGCCGACGTGCTGCTTTGCACGCAGTACGGCGTGGCCAAGGCCCATGGGGTCGCCCTGGCGGACGTAGTGGATGTCGCCGAGGTTGCTGGCCGCCTGGATGGATTCGAGCTTGGTGGTGTCGCCCTTGGCTTCCAGCATTGACTCCAGCGAGGGAACCCTGTCGAAGTGGTCTTCCAGGGCGCGCTTGTTCCGGCCGGTGATCATGAGGATGTCATTGAGGCCCACCTTGACGGCCTCTTCGACGACGTACTGGATGGCGGGCTTGTCCACCACCGGCAGCATCTCCTTGGGCATGGCCTTGGTGGCAGGCAGGAACCTGGTGCCGAGTCCCGCAGCGGGGATGACGGCCTTGCGGACTGAAGGCTTAGTGGAAGTCACTGGACTAATGTATCGGAGGGAACATTCATACGGTAAATGCTTCCGGCAGTGGCCCGGTGGGATTCCGCGCGACAAGGAATGAGGCACCATGTCACCAGAGACCCCGCCATCAAAGGATGAGATCCGCTCCCGGCACCGGAAGATCCGGGTGGGAATGCAGCCCGGCGTCCTGTCCGCCGCGGGAGCCGGAATCGCCGTTCATGGGCTGTCCTGGGCGGACAGCATCGCAGCCGGCAGACCGGCGACATTCACTGCCTACCTGGGCGTGGCCTTCGAGCCGCCTACGCTCCCGCTCATAACGGCGCTCTTCCAGGCTGGCTACAAGGTGCTGCTGCCAGTCTGCGAACCTGACCGTGCTCTCAGCTGGGTCCTCTGGAATCCTGCCACCGAATTTGTCCGCAGCAGGTACGCCCCCATCGAGGAACCGGCAGGGGAACGGCACGGGCTGGAGGCCGTCGGTGATGTGGCAGGGATGTTCCTGCCTGCCACGGCCGTGGACGGAAGCGGCAACAGGATCGGTCAGGGCGGCGGATACTACGACAAGTTCCTGGCAGCCATGGACGCAACCGGCGTGCACGCACCAAGGGCCGCGGTCATCTATGATTCCGAGCTCCTGCCCGCCTCGAGCATTCCTGTTGAAAGCTTTGACCGCCCCGTCGACGCGGTGCTCACACCCTCCGGTGTGGTCCAACTGACATGATGGTTACCGCAGCAAGGTGATAGAATTGGCACTCAGGCCCTGCGACTGCTAATGGAGCCATTTCCGGCACGGAATTCCGTCCAGTATCTTCCCGGAGATGGCGACTTGGCGGCACTGGACCTGTCGTTTGTCCAAGAGGAGGATCTACAGTGCCCACGTATGCCTATGCCTGCAAGGATTGCAGCCATGCCTTTGACATCGTGCAGTCATTCACCGACAGCACTCTGACGTCCTGCCCCGAATGCCAGGGGACCCTGCGCAAGAAGTTCAACAGCGTCGGCGTCGTCTTCAAGGGCTCCGGTTTTTACCGGACGGACTCGCGCGACGCCAAGGGCAGCACGGTCTCACCGTCGCCCGCCACGTCATCGCCGGCGGCCGCCGCTCCCTCGAGCGCGCCTGCCGCTGCCGCCAGCTGAGCTGACCGCGTACTTCGTAGCGCCCAGTTTTTTGCAGAACGCAGTCTTGTGCAAGACGCAGTTTTGAGTAAAGCGCAATTTCCCGCGTAGGGGCTTGCCTGCCTGTGGACGTTTTCCACCACATTTACGTTTTCCACATAGAGCGGCAGTCACCTGTTGCTGACGAGCGGCGGCTCCGTAGCGTGGCAGCATGCCAGCCATCGGATTGTTTCCCCTCAGGGCCTCCCGTCCCGCCGCCCGCAGCAACCAGCGCAATGCCGTGCCCCGGACCGGGCGGTCCGGGACCGGCCGCCTGACAGCCTGGCTGAACCGCAACCGCCGCCTGGCTGTGGCGCTACTGCTCTGTGGGGCGGCCGGAATCGCCGTCCACCAGCTGACCCCGGCCCCCGCACACACAGTCTCGGCTCTCGCCGCCGCACGGGACCTGCCGGCCGGGGCTACGCTTGGCAGCACAGACCTGGCCGCCATCAATGTTCTGCCCTCCATGCTCTCCGCTGGAACATTTACGGAAGCAACGGGACTGAATGGCAAGCAACTGGCCGCACCGCTCCGGATGGGGCAACTCTTCACAGACGCCCAGCTGGTGGGGCCCGGCCTGCTTACCGGCGCTCCACCCGGCTCAGCCGCCGTGCCGCTGCGGATGGCGGACCCCTCGTCAATCCGGCTCGTCTCCCCCGGCCAGCTCGTCAACGTCGTACTCACCAGCGGCAGTGGTTATGAGCAGAAGGCGGCTTCCAAAGTTCTCGCCACGGCGGTGCCCGTACTGTGGACGTCGGCCGAGGAGGGCCAGGACGGCCAGTGGCTCAGCTCCGGGGACTCCGACGGTTTGATGGTGGTGGCCGCCACCCCGGCCGAGGCAAGCGCCCTGGCGGGGGCGTCAACGCAAGGAAAACTCTTTTTCGTACTCGTGGGCCCAGGCCCGTGACACCGCATGAACTCAGCTACGGCTCGCCCCAGTGCGGCGGCTTCTGCTCCTTGAGCCAGGCATCATGGTCGTTGTCGGATTCAGAGTCGCCCCAGGCCCTGGGATCGTCCTCAGACGCTTTGTTGGGCACCGCGCTGCCCGGTTCCAGCGGACCCGATGGCTTCGCCGGAGTGGGAGCCGCAGTGTGAGTGGGAGGCGTTGAACCCGGGCTGGATTCATTGTTCACTGCATCACGATTCACTGCGCTCTCTCCTGCCTGTCCTCGGTATCACCGTCGTAATCGTTCTCGGCGCCGTTTTCTACCTCGTCCTGATCCGGGGTGTCCACGCCGCCCCTATCGTCGTCGTCCCGGTCCTCATCGTCGACGTAGTCCTGGTCCGGGTCTTGCCGGTACGGCTCCTGATCCGCCGACGGCTCATAGGATCCCGCCAGGCTTGTGACGTCGTCATCGAGGAAGCCCGGCCCCGCCGCGGACCTGACGGGACGAGCCGGCTTCTCGAGTCCGAGGTAGCCGCCGATCCGGTCAGCGCACGCCGATGGATCCGTGAACACCTCAATCGTCCACAGCGGCATATACCGCCAGCCGAGGCGCTCCAGAAGCTGCGGGCGCAGCCTGCTGCGTTCACGGACCGTCATCTGCCGGTACTGCTCGGTGCCGTCAGACTCGATGGCTACCGGGCGCGGAATCTCGGCCTCGTCCTGGCCCATCGTGCTCAGGGGGTCGGCAGCGGCCACGACGTCGATGACACCGTCGTACTGGTGCCAGACGCGAGCCCCGCGTGCCCGGAGCCGGTCGCCCAGGTCGGCCACGAGAGGATCTGCCCCGAGCGCCTGCTCGCTGGCCGCGGCGCGGGAAGCCGGAGTCCCGAGGTCGGTGTTGCCGGCGATTTCCCGGTCGAGCAACTCATAGAGGTCCACGGCTCCGTGTGCCAGCCGGGTCCGGTCAAGGTCTTCCGGCTTGAAGCACGTCAGGACATGCAGGGACTGGCGGGCGCGGGTCATTGCCAGGGCAAACTTGGCACGGCCGCCCTCGGCAGAGAGCGGACCAAAGTTATGGAGTGCCCGGCCGTGGGGCGTCCGGCCATAGCCGGGGGAGAAAATCACATGGTCGCGGACCAGACCCTGGGCACGCTCCAGATCCACGACGCGGAACGATTCCTCGCCCGCGGTGAAGAATTCGGCGAGCATCGGATAGTTGGGCAGTTGCGTTCGGATCGCCTCGCCGATCCTCGCGGCGTGCCGCAAGCTGGCGGTGACGACTGCAAGGGACGTGCGGGGACGGAAGCGGGCGTGTTCGAACACCAGCTCCACCACCCGGTTCACTTCGGCCACTACCGACTCCACGCCCTCGTGGTCCGCGCTCGGCAGTCCCGTGCCGTCGGGCAGGTACTCCACCAGCAGGGCACGGTCCAGCCCAGTCGCGGACTGGCCTTCGGGCAGCCGGCGGAGGCCGCCGTCGTAAAAACCCTTGCTGAGCTGCAGGACGAGGTCCTCGTCCACTGCGCGGTAGACGGACCGCAGCCGCCACATCGGCAAGACCTCGGCAAGGGCGCTGAAGGCGCTCCCCACACTCTGGTGCGTCGGTTCCCCGGCAGCGAGCCGCTCCACCGCCACCGTGAAGGAACGGGGGCTCGCAATCTTGTCGTCGCCAAAGGCAATAACCTGCTTGGCCCGGGCCACGGCGGGCAGGACCGCCTGGAGCGAGGTCGCTTCGGCGTCGAGAATCACCACGGCGTCAAACTTCTGCTCGGCCGGCAGGAGACCGGTCATGAGGTACGGGCTGACCGACCAGACAGGTACCAGCATGGGAACCAGCGCGGGAGCCTGGGCCGTGAGCGCCGCAAGGGTGACCCGCCCGTCCTTGAGGAGGCTCCGGAGGAGGTCCGCCTGGCGCGGGTTCTCCGCGATGCCGGCACTCCAGCGCTCGGCGAGCTGCCACCGCAGCCGCCCGGCACCGCTGGCGATGTGGGCGTTGTCGGCAAGTCTGTACTCGGCTTCGAGCTGGCGCAGGGCGTCGCCGTCGGACATGGCGAGGTAGTCGTCGCCGCTGATCATTGCTTCGAGCGCGGACTGCCACCAGGCCAGGTCAAGCTCCGCCGCGACGGACTCCGCCGGGACCTCCCGCTCCGAGAGGTCGGCAAGCAGTTCGCCGAGGCCGTGCTCGCGCATGTTCTCGATGAGGAGTGTGCGTTCAGGCAACGTCTGGAGGGTCTGGGTGTCCGCCACCAGCCGCTCCAGCCGCTCCATCAGTTCCGGGTAGGCCGTTTTTTCGAGTGCTCCACCGGCCGCCGTATGCCGCAGCGCGTCTCCGAGCATCTTCAGTTCGCGGGTGAGCCCGCGGTACATGATGCTGATCTCGGCGAGGCCGGATGGAACCGCCGGATGCCGCTGCGTGGTGGCATAGTCCGACCACAGGGCACGCTGCTCCTGGACCAGCGCCAGCGAACTGTGAAGGTCGGCGATGTGCACGCCCGGGCGGACGTATTCCTTCGCTACGCGGCGCAGGCGCGACCGCTGCATGGACGGCATGTCGATGCCGTGCTCACGCCGCCAGGCCGACGACGCGGTCGCGGAGATCAGGTCGTGGACCGGCCGATCGAAAATGTCCGGGGTGAACTTATCCAGGCTCTCCCGGACTGCCACCAGCAACCGGAGCTGGGCACCCCACTCCGCAAAGTTCGCACCGAGCCGGATCTCGGCATGGTCCGCGACGTCCTTCATGCGGCTGTGCAGCACCGGCAGCTTTTTCTCCACCGAGCGCACGAGCTCCTGCGCTTCTTCTGTCTCCTTGCGCGTCACGAGGCGGGCGCCGTGCCACGGGCTGGACGTGGAAGCGCTGCTGAAGCTCCCGAGTTCCGCGGCGCGCTTCAGCCGGCCCGCGAGTTCTTCCCGGTCCCGGATGTTGTCCAGCACGCTGCGCTTCAGCCGCACGGTGGTGGCCGGGGCGGGCTGGATTGAGGTCAGTTCCGCCAGCGACTGCATTGCTTGGTAGGGCGAGCAGCCCCATCGCTTGCGGACGTTGTGCAGCGACGCCACGTGGTCCATCAGGGCGTGCCGGTGCTCGATGAGTGTCTTGTGCAGGCTGCCCAGCCGCGGCTCGGCTGATTTTTCGTTCCGCACGATTGCCCTGACCAGCTGCCCCTTGAGCTGCTGGGGCGTCGCGCTGCCGGACAGCTGGAACAGGATGGACTCCAGCCCCAGGCCCTCGAAGCGGGCAGCCACTTCATTGAGGCTGGCGCGCCGGTCCCCCACCACGAGGACAGTCTTGCCTTCGTCCACCAGCGCACCAACGGTATTGATCGCCGTCTGGGTCTGTCCGGTGCCGGGCGGGCTGCTGACCAGGAGCGAGTCCCCTGCCCGCACGGCGTCGATCACATACTGCTGGTCCGCGTCGGCGTCGAGCAGGAGCAGTTCGCTGGCTGGATCACGTTCGTCCACGCTCGGGAAGCGTCCGGGCTGCAGCACCGGGAGGTCACCGGCTTCCCCGGCCGCGGCACGGGACAGGGCGGCCACGAGGGGGTTTTGCTGGTTGATCCAGGGGTCGTCGAGGTTGCCCGCAAGGTCCGCGAACGTCGAAACGAGCAGGTTGTGCTCCACCTCGGCGCCGTGGATGGGTTTGACGAGGGTGCTGAGTCTGTCCAGCACGGGCTGCGGGTCGAAGCGTGCGGTGCTGTAGGCCATCCTGGTGACGGCGTTGACGTCGAAAACGATGCCGTGGATGGTCTTCAGGTGGCGGATCAGTGCCGGATTGATGCGGGCCTGTTCCGTGAGCTGAAGCTCGTAGTCGTCTTCCCCGGGCCTGATGGTAAGGGAGATGGCGGTCAGCATGACCGGCGCCGATACTCGCTGGGGCTTGCCCCCGACGGCGGATGTCCACACCACGGTCCCGGCGGACAGGTAACCGGCTTCGATGCCGCGGTCGTTGGCCAGCTCGAAAATCTTGGAGCGAAGGTTCCGGGAGGCGCGGGCAGCCACAACATACTGCTGGTGGTCGCGGATCAGCGTGGACAGCCTGGTGCGGCGTCCGGCCATGAGCTGGGCAAGGCCGGATGGGTGGGCATGCGTCAGGTCTATGGAACCTTCAGGCGTTTTGGTGAAGCGCAGCATGGTGTCCGCTCCGGTGACGGGCTTAAGCCCGGACAGCCACTTCCTGAGCTCCTCCGAACCCTCTGAGTCGACCTGACCAACTGACACTACTGCCTTCTTTTCTGCGCTTGCACGTGACGCCTTGGACCATACGGGCATACTTTCGAGCGTAGCCGGAAACGGCCGCTGGTGAGAGACCGCAACACTGGAACGGGCTAAGTTGCGGCGCATTTCACCCTGCGCCGGTTGCGCGGGACAAACGGCAGTCCCAAACCATGCTTGGCAGAAAGCCAAATGGCCGGCCTCCTCGCGGAGACCGGCCACTCAAAACGCTATTCCCACTCGATGGTTCCCGGCGGCTTGCTGGTGACGTCCAGCACCACCCGGTTGACACCGTCGACTTCGTTCGTGATCCGGTTCGAAATCCGGGCCAGCAGATCGTACGGCAGGCGTGACCAGTCGGCCGTCATGGCGTCCTCGGAGGAGACGGGACGCAGCACGATGGGGTGCCCGTAGGTCCGGCCGTCGCCCTGGACTCCCACGCTGCGGACGTCCGCGAGCAGCACGACGGGCATCTGCCAGACGTCGTTGTCGAGGCCGGCAGCGGTCAGCTCGGCGCGGGCAATGGCGTCCGCCTTGCGCAGCAGGTCGAGGCGTTCCTTGGTGACCTCGCCGACGATCCGGATCCCGAGGCCGGGGCCGGGGAAGGGCTGGCGGCCCACGATTTCCTGCGGCAGGCCCAGCTGTGCACCAACGGCGCGGACCTCGTCCTTGAACAGGGCGCGCAGCGGCTCGACCAGCTCGAACTGCAGGTCCTCAGGCAGCCCGCCCACGTTGTGGTGGCTCTTGATGTTCGCCGCACCCTCGCCGCCACCGGATTCGACGACGTCCGGGTACAGGGTTCCCTGCACGAGGAACTTGATCTTTTCGCCGTGCGCGGCAGCTTCGGCGATGATGGCAAGCTCGGCTTCTTCGAACGCGCGGATGAATTCGCGGCCGATGATCTTGCGCTTGGTCTCCGGATCGCTGACGCCGGCCAGGGCCGACTGGAAGCGCTCCTGCTCGTTGGCCACGTAGAGCTTGACGCCGGTGGCGGCCACGAAGTCGCGTTCCACCTGTTCGGCTTCGCCTTCGCGCAGCAGCCCATGGTCCACGAACACGCAGGTCAGCTGGTCGCCGACGGCGCGCTGGACGAGGGCGGCAGCGACTGCCGAGTCCACGCCGCCGGAGAGGCCGCAGATGACCCGGGCGTCGCCGATCTGCTTGCGGATCCGGTCCACCTGTTCCTCGAGGATGTTGCCCGTGGTCCAGTTCGGTTCCAGCTTGGCGCCCTTGAACAGGAAGTTCTCGAGGACCTGCTGGCCGTAGGCGGAGTGCTTGACCTCCGGGTGCCACTGCACGCCGTAGAGGCACTTTTCCTCGTTCGCGAAGGCTGCAACCTCGGCGCCGGCGGTGGTGGCCAGCACTTCGAAGCCTTCCGGTGCCTCGTGCACAGAGTCGCCGTGGCTCATCCACGTGTTCTGGTGCTGCGGCATCCCCTCAAGCACGGAGCGGCCCTCGCCAAGGATGGTGGTCTGGGTGGAGCCGTACTCGCGCAGACCGGTCTTGTCGACCTTCCCGCCCAGCGCGTTGGCCATCGCCTGGAAGCCGTAGCAGATGCCGAAGACCGGGACGCCTGCCTCGAAGAGGTCGGCGCCGACACTCGGCGCGCCGTCGGCGTAGACGCTGGAAGGCCCGCCGGAAAGGATGATGGCGGCAGGGTTCTTGGCCAGGAGCTGCTCGGTGGTGTAGGTATGCGGAACCACTTCCGAATACACATTCGCTTCCCGGACGCGGCGGGCAATCAGCTGCGCGTACTGGGCACCGTAGTCAACAACCAGCACCGGCTTCTGGGAAGTCTGGGATGCAGTGGGAGTAGTCACCGTCCTAGACTACTTTGCACGGTCACCCGCACGCACCTTAAGGGGCCCTGCTGTGACGCACGAAACGTCAACGGCAGCCTAGTAGCGGCTTGCCGCCTCCGGGTTGGCGGCGAGTTCGGCCTCCACCTCGGCGTGGAACTTCTTCTCCACGATGAAGGACAGGAAAGGGACCACCCCGCCGAGCGCCAGCAGGACCATCTTGGCGAACGGCCAGCGCATGAGCGTCCAGAGCCGGAAGTTGGACATGAGGTACACCACGTACATCCAGCCGTGAACAATCAGCACCGTCACCGATACGTTGACGCCGCCGAGCACACCCTTGGGCTCCGCGTCCGCAAACCCGAACCCGAACGGCTCGCCGGTCACTGCGTCCGTTCCGCCCGCGAACAGGTACTGGCCGAAGGCGTAGCGGGCCACCAGTTCCGAGCAGAGCAGCAGCAGCATGGCACCGGTGAGGTAGGCCATGACCTTGTAGAACTTCAGGGCAGAACGGATCTGCGCCTGCGTGCCGCCGAAACGTCGCTTCTTCGCCCCCGCGCCCGCTGAATTCGATGGCTGCGGCTGGATGGCAGGCTTGGGTTCAATCATGGCTGTACCTTTTGTTGGGTCTGGTCGTGATGGGTCTGTCCGCCTTGGGACTGTTCGTGCTGGTCATCAAGCTCGTCCTCAAGGCGCCGCTGGTGGTCGTCCTTGACCAGCCGCCACCAGATGAAGAGGGCGAAACCGGCGAAGACAATCCATTCCACGGAATAAAAAAGATTGAGCCAATTGATCTTTGCCGGCGGGGGCTGGGCGCCGATGCTGAGCGGCTCGAGGCCGCCGGCGGCGGCGGCAGCACCGACGTCGGACGTTCCGGAAAGCTCGGCAGTGGCGGAAACGAAAGCCGGGTAGCTGCTGACGTTCCAGACGTTGATCAGTTCCGCGACCGACACCGCGGAGGCCTGACCCGGTGCGGGGGCAATATTGGGCACCGGCGCCTCGGACGGCAGGAGCCGCCCGGTCAGCCGGATGGTGCCCGACGGCGGGGCGCCCGCTTCCGCGGGATCGGCAATCCATCCGCGCGCCACCGGTATCCAGGTTTTCGGGGACGCTGCCGTGCCCTTGAGCACCGGGGCGTCGGTGACGGCGAAGGCCGCAACCACCCAGTATCCGGTCTTGCCGCCCTTAAGTCGGCCCGGAACGAGGACCTGCTTGGCGGGATCATAGGTGCCGGTGGCGGTGACCATCTGGTCGGCCACCGAACCGCGGAAGAATTCGCCGGGTTTCAGCGTGCCGGTGAGGTCCTTGACTTCCTCGGTGGTCGGATTGACCGGCACCTCGGGCGTCGTGGACCTGCCGAACTGCCACTGGCTGAGCAGCACAAACACACCGGAAAGGACGATCGCAAAAACGAGGCCTGCGATCCACCGGGGCTTGAGGGCTGTTTTCCACACCCCTTAACCGTACTTCGTCCGCGTGTAGAACAACGAAACGGCTGGTGGTTCCACAGGTTTCAGTGGTCGAAGAAGACCAGGCTCGAGTTGATCAGTTCCGCGATCACTTCGGCGTCATACGCCCGGCGCAGGGACTCACGGAAGGATTCCTTGGACAAGGACCTGGCGAGGGTGGCCAGCACCTCGAGGTGGTCCGAGAAGGAGCTCGCGGGAGTGGCGATCAGGAGCACCACGGTTGCCGGGCCGTCGGCAGCGCCGAAGTCGAGGGCTTTCCCGTACTTGGTGATGCCCACGGCGATGGAGGTCCGTGACACAAATTCGCTGCGGGCGTGAGGCAGTCCCACTCCCCCGGGCAACCCGGTAGCCAGCTGGTGCTCCCGCGCGTTGACGTGCTTCAGGAAGCCGTCGAGGTCGGAGATGCGGCCGGCGTCGTACAGCTTGCGGGCAAGCTGCATCGATGCATCCAGTTTGTCCGTTGCGTCCATCTCCAGAATCACCATTTCCGGTGTGGTGAGCTCCGCATCGTAACGGTCCAGTGGTTCCGCCAAAGTGGTGTCCCTTCAGTGAGGCCGAGCGCCTCTTCCGCGGCGGATTGCGATCTCAGCGCAGCGGGACGATGTCCTCCACGCCCAGGCGAGCAGCGTCTGCGGACTCGTCGTCCGGCTGCTGCTGACTGAGCCTTTCGGCCTCCACCCGCGCCAGGTAATGCTTGATTTCGCTTTCCCGCTGCGCATCGCTCCAGCCAAGAATTTCTCCCATAAGCTTAGCGACTACCGGTACGGCCGACACACCGCGGTCCCACGATTCGATGGAAATGCGGGTTCGACGGGTCAGGACGTCGTGCACATGACGGGCGCCTTCGTGGGTTGCCGCGTAGACGGCCTCGGCCTGCAGGTAGTCGTCTGCCCCGGGCAGGGGCTCTGCAAGCTCAGGGTTCTCGCGGATAAGGGCCAGCACTTCGGACGTCATGGACCCGTAGCGGTTGAGCAGGTGCTCCACGCGGGCCACGTGCACGCCGCTCTCCTCCGCCGTCCGGTTGCGGCGGTTCCAGGCTGCTTTGAATCCGCTGGCGCCCAGGAGCGGGATTGTTTCCGTGCAGCTCGGGGGCACGCGTTCGTCCATGCTCCGGGTGGCTTCGTCCACGGCGTCCTTGGCCATGACCCGGTACGTGGTCCACTTGCCCCCGGCCACCACGACGAGCCCAGGCACCGGATGGGCCACCACGTGCTCGCGGGACAGCTTGGCGGTGGAGTCATTCTCCCCCGCCAGCAGCGGGCGGAGACCGGCGTACACGCCCTCGACGTCCTCCCGGGTAAGGGGCCTCTTGAGGACCTTGTTCACGTGTTCCAGCAGGTAGTCGATGTCCTTGCTGGATGCCGCCGGATGGGCCTTGTCCAGGTGCCAGTCAGTGTCAGTGGTTCCAATGATCCAGTGCCGGCCCCAGGGAATGACGAACAGTACGGACTTCTCGGTCCGCAAAATGAGGCCGACGGTTGATTGGAACCGGTCCCTGGGCACCACGAGGTGTATGCCTTTGGAGGCGCGGACCTTGAGCTGGCCGCGGTCCGTGACCATGGCCTGTGTCTCGTCCGTCCAGACCCCGGTGGCATTGATGACCTGCTTGGCCCTGATTTTGAAGGCGGACCCGTCCTCGTGGTTGACCACCTTGGCACCCACCACGCGTTCCCCCTCCCGGAGGAAATCCACCACCGCCATCTGGTTGACGGCGTGGGCCCCGTAGTGGGCGGCGGTACGGACGAGGTTGGCCACGTACTTGGCATCGTCCACCTGCCCGTCGTAGTACCGGATGGATCCAACGAAGGCATCGTCCTTCAGGCTGGGCGCCGCCCGCAGGGTGCCGCGCCGCGTCAGGTGCTTATGGAACGGAACCCCGCGCTTGTGGCCGCCGGAGATGGACATGAGGTCGTACAGCGCGATGCCCGCCCCGATGTAGGGCCGCTCAAAAAACGGCTTGTGCAGCGGATAGAGAAACGGGACCGGCCGCGCGAGGTGCGGCGCCAGCTCCGAGAGAAGCAGGCCGCGTTCCTGCAGCGCCTCCTTGACCAGCCCGAAGTCCAGCATCTCCAGGTAGCGGAGTCCGCCGTGGATGAGCTTGGAGGAACGGGAAGAGGTGCCGGCCGCCCAGTCGCTTGCTTCCACTATGCCGACGCTCAGTCCCCTGGTGATGGCGTCGAGCGCAGCACCACAGCCCACGATTCCGCCGCCGACGATGAGGATGTCAAGCTCCTTGCCCGGCTCCGTGGTGGCCTTGAGCGCGGCGAGGGAGGCTTCCCTCGCCTCCGGTCCCAGGGCGCCCTTGGGCACGGCCGAACCACCAGCAAAACTGATCATGATACGCCTCCATCCTCATCGAACGTCGTAGTTCAAAGAGTACTTCTTACCTCTGCCGATGGGCAGGGCACGGGAGGAAGGCGGAAGCGTCAGTTGCCGGCGTACGGCGACACCACGACGTCGACCCGCTGGAACTCCTTAAGGTCCGAATAGCCGGTGGTGGCCATGGAGCGGCGCAGTGCGCCAATCAGGTTGGAGGTGCCGTTGGTGTGGTGGCCCGGCCCGAAGAGGACCTCCTTGAGCGGTCCCACCGTGCCGACGTTGACCCTGTCGCCGCGGGGGGACTCCAGGTGGTGGGCCTCCTGGCCCCAGTGCCAGCCCTTGCCCGGTGCCTCTTCCGCCCGGGCCAGCGCACTGCCAAGCATGACGGCGTCAGCGCCCATGGCGATCGCCTTGACGATGTCGCCCGAGGCGCCCATGCCGCCGTCGGCAATGACATGGGCGTACCGTCCGCCGGACTCGTCCATGTAGTCCCGGCGGGCGGCGGCGACGTCGGAAATGGCCGACGCCATGGGCGAATGGATGCCCAGCGCGCGGCGCGTGGTGGTGGTGGCCCCGCCGCCAAACCCGACCAGGACGCCGGCAGCGCCTGTCCGCATCAGGTGCAGTGCGGGGGTGTAGCCGGCAGCGCCGCCCACGATCACCGGCACGTCGAGTTCATAGATGAACTGCTTGAGGTTCAGCGGCTCGTGGTCTTTTGAGACATGCTCGGCGGACACGGTAGTTCCGCGGATGATAAAGATGTCGACGCCGGCAGCCACCACGGTTTTGTAGTGTTCCTGCGTGCGCTGGGGCGTCAGGGAGCCGGCCACTGTGACGCCGGCAGCCCGGATTTCAGCCAGCCGGGAGGTGATCAGCTCGGGCTGAATGGGTGCCTGGTAGAGCTCCTGCATCCTGCGGGTGACGGCGGGGCTGTTGGTTTCGTCTTCGAGGGCAGCGATCTGGTCCAGGACCGACTGGGGGTCCTCATAACGGGTCCAGAGGCCTTCCAGGTCAAGGACGCCGAGACCGCCGAGCCGCCCCAGCGAGATTGCCGTCGCCGGCGACATGGCGGAGTCCATCGGCGCCGCGATGACCGGCATGTCGAACTGGTAGGCATCGATCTGCCACGAGACGGAAACGTCCTTGGGGTCACGCGTGCGACGGTTGGGGACGATCGCGATGTCATCCAGGGAGTAGGCACGACGCCCACGCTTGCCACGGCCAATCTCAATCTCGTAAGTCACGTGACCACTTTACTTGACCCTGCAGGTAGTGACGGATGACGCCCGTCGAGGGCGAATCCAAGACAAAGAATAACCGACAGTTCACACGCTTTTGACACATACCGTCAACCATTTACATGATGTGAAAATAGCTTTAGGTTTGCGCTCGGTTACCCGCTGGTAAGCGGAAAAGCCGCCTGTCACCCCACCCGACTTCGGGCTACCTCTGTGCCCGAAGCCGTCAGACTCCTTCATCTACGCTCAGCTGGGACTCGAACATCCTGAAGTAGCGGCCGCGCAGGGCCACGAGCTCCTTGTGGGTTCCCTGTTCCACGATCCGGCCGTCCTCCAGCATGTAGACGACGTCCGCCTTCTCGATGGTGGCCAGCCGATGGCTGATGGCGATGATGGTGCTGCTGCGGTCGGCGAAGAGCCGCGTAAAGATGCGGTGTTCGGCAAGGGCGTCGATGGCCGACGTGGGCTCGTCCATCACCATGAAGGATGCGTTCCGGTAGAAGTTCCTGGCCATGGCCAGCCGCTGCCACTGGCCGCCGGAGAGGCCGCTGCCCTTCCGTCCCCGCGGATCCTCCATCCAGTTGCTGACGTGGTTGTCCAGGCCGTTGGGAAGCCGGTTGATGAAGTCCAGCGCTTCGGCGTCCCCCGCCGCCCGGCTGATCCGGCGGTCGTCGCGGGCCGAATCGACGTCTCCGAAGAAGATGTTTTCCGCCGCCGTGGCGAACTCGTATTTCAGGAATTCCTGGCTGAGCACTGCCAGGTGGCGGTGCCAGGAGGTGACGTCGACCGCGGCGAGGTCGACGCCGTCGAGCAGTACCTGCCCCGAATCGGGGCGGTAGAGTCCGGCGAGGATGCGGATCAGGGTGGACTTGCCCGCGCCGTTCTCCCCCACGATGGCCACGTGCTGCCCCTCCCGGATGGTCATCGAGATGCCCTTGATAACTTCGAGGTCGCTTCCGGTGTAGGTGAACCGGAGATCGCGCAGTTCAACCATTTTCGGTGCGGACAGCACCGGCGGCGAATGGTCGGAGTGCACCGGCAGCGCCATGAACAGTTCGTAGTCCTTGAGGTTGGCGAGGTCCTCGTCGATGGAGCTCAGGGAGGACACGAGGTTGTTGGCGGTGGACAGCGCACGGCTGACGATCTGCTGCACATACAGGAACTGGCCCACGGGCTGGGCGCGCGCGATGATCTGGCCCACCACCCAGATCAGGGACACAACTTCCGCACCGTACTGCAGGGCGTCCGCTGCGAGCTGCTTGGGGATGTAGCGCTTCTGGAAGTCGAGCCTGCGGCGCTCGTCCGCGTCGCGCAGACGCGAGCGGAGGCCCATGAGGTAGCCCACGATCCCGTACAGGCGCATTTCGGCGATGTGCTGCGGGCGCAGGAGGTTGGTCTCGATCATCCGGCGCTGCCGGCGGGAGTCCACCTGGGTATTCCAGTGCGCAATCTGTTCACGGGAGAGTTTGAACTGCAGGTACACGCTGGGCACGATGGCGACCAGGACGATCACGGCGATCCACCAGCTGACCAGCAGGAGGGCACCAATGGCCAGGAGCACGGAGACCAGCTGCGTGAAGATTGCGGCAATCCGGTCCAGCACCCTGGCATAGGAATCGGAGAACCTCTTGGCCCGGTCGTAGAGGTCCACCGTTTCTTTGTCGTCGTACCGCCAGAATTCCAGGGCGAGGAACCGCTCGTACATGAGGTCACCCACGATGGCGCCCACCTTGAAGCTCATGAGCTGCTGGATGTAGCGGTCCACGCTGCTGAAGCCGCCCCAGAAGAGTCCCAGTGCGGCGGTGACAATGACGTAGACGATCGCCTGCTGGCCCGCCGCGGTATCCCCGGAGTAGGCCGCCGCCAATGCCGTGGTGGTCAATGCCGCGAAGTAGGTGGTTACGAGGGGCAGCAGCGCCGAGATCAGCGAGCCCGCGACCTTCATGACCACGGCCGCCGGCGAGGCCCGGAAACTGACCCGCAACACCTGCGCCACGGCGCGGGCATAGGGCCTGAGCGCGAGCTTGCGCCGGGGCTGGCGGGCGGGGAGGAGCTCGGACATAGCTTCAGCCTAGTCCGGCAGAGCTCCGCCGGTTGAGCTGGGGGCCCAACCGGCGGCGGTAGGTCAGCGGGAACCGTAGTTGGGCGCCTCGACCGTCATCTGGATGTCGTGCGGGTGGGATTCCTTCAGGCCGGCCGGAGTGATCCGCACGAACTTGCCGCGGGACTTCAGCTCGGGAATGGTCGGGGAGCCCACGTAGAACATGGTCTGGCGGAGGCCGCCCACAAGCTGGTAGGCCACGGAAGCCAGCGGGCCGCGGTAGGCCACGCGGCCTTCGATGCCCTCCGGGATGAGCTTGTCGTCACCGGAAACATCGGCCTGGAAGTAGCGGTCCTTGGAATAGGACGTGTTCTTGCCGCGCGACTGCATTGCGCCCAGGGAGCCCATGCCGCGGTAGCTCTTGAACTGCTTGCCGTTGACGAAGATCAGCTCGCCCGGGGACTCGTCGCAGCCGGCCAGCAGCGAGCCGAGCATCACCGTGTCGGCGCCGGCGACCAGCGCCTTGCCGATGTCGCCCGAGTACTGGAGGCCGCCGTCGGCGATCAGCGGAACGCCGGCCGGAATGGCTGCCTTGGCGGACTCGTAGATGGCGGTGATCTGGGGAACGCCCACGCCGGCCACCACGCGGGTGGTGCAGATGGAGCCCGGGCCCACGCCCACCTTGATGCCGTCTGCGCCGGCGTCGATGAGGGCCTGCGCGCCTTCACGGGTGGCCGCCTGGCCGCCAATGATGTCCACGTGCGCGGCCACGGGGTCCGACTTCAGGCGGCGGATCATGTCCAGCACGCCTTGGGAGTGCCCGTTGGCGGTGTCCACGAAGAGGGCGTCCACGCCCGCGTCCACGAGCTTCATGGCGCGTTCCCAGCCGTCACCGAAGAAGCCGATGGCGGCGCCGACGCGAAGCCGGCCTTCGTCGTCCTTCGTGGCGAGCGGGTACTGCTCGGCCTTGGTGAAGTCCTTGGTGGTGATGAGCCCCCTGAGCCGGCCCTGCTCGTCCACGAGCGGCAGCTTCTCGATCTTGTTGGTGGCCAGCTTGTGCGAGGCCTCGTCGCGGCTGATTCCGACGTGGCCGGTGACCAGCGGCATCTTGGTCATGACGTCGCTGACCAGGCGGATCGGGAAGTCCGATTCCGGCACGAAGCGGGTGTCGCGGTTGGTGACAATGCCGAGGAGGCGGTTGCCGTCGTCGACCACCGGAAGCCCGGAAACCCGGTACTGCGCACACAGCTCGTCGAGTTCCTCCAGCGTGGCCTCGGGGCGGATGGTCAGCGGGTTGGTGATCATCCCGGACTCGCTGCGCTTCACGCGGTCCACCTGGTCGGCCTGGTCATCGATGGAGAGGTTGCGGTGCACCACGCCGAGGCCGCCCTGGCGTGCCATGGCGATGGCCATCCGGGATTCCGTGACGGTGTCCATCGCGGCGGACAGCAGCGGGGTCTGGACCGTGATCCGCTTGGAGATCCGGGAGGAGGTGTCGGCGTCGGACGGGATGACGTCCGTGTGGCCGGGAAGCAGCAGGACGTCGTCATACGTCAGGCCAATGAAGCCGAAGGGGTTGTGTTCGGGCTGGGTCATGAGTGCGCCTCTTACCTTGGTTATGGGTTCACGGGTAGGGGTTGCAGCTAATGACCAGCCCGTCATTACGGGACTGGCCTGTGCAGAAGTGTTGAATAAATTCTAGAACCTCGGCGGCGATCCCCATATTCCGGGACGGCATTGTGAGCAATGGCACTCGGCGGCGGCGGCCGCCGGTGCCACAGTGCCGCTATCTCCAGCCGGTGGTGGCGAGCAGCCGCTTCTCAAACATGGGAATCATTGACTGCACGTACGTTTTAGTGAGGTGGTTGTCGTCCTTGTAAACGTACACGTTGCCGACGACGGCCGGGCAGATGCCGTCGGCGCAGATGAAGTCGCTCATGTCCATCAGGTGCAGGCCCTTCACCTTGCCGCGGTAGGCGTCCAGCGGCGATGACGCGGCGAGCGACTCGCCCAGCGGGGCGTTGCACTCTGGCGCCTCGGCACCGAATTTCTGCACGCATTCGGGCATGTTGACGGCGAAGCGGGGGTTGTCGCGGATGCCCACCACGTCCATGCCGGCGTCCGTGAACGGCTTGATGCCGGCCAGGTAACCCGGCACCTCGGTTTCGAAGGGCGCTTCCTTGTGGGTCAGGGAGGCCACGGTGAACACGGCATCCGGCTTGTGTTCCATCACGTAGGCAGCGCTGGCCTTGTTGAAGGCGTTGCACTCGGCGTCACGGTCGGGCGTTTCGGCTCCGAAGCGGCAGTTGCCTTTCAGGAGGGTAACGACCTCCCAGCCGTGCTCCTTGGCGATGGGTCCCAGCGCGGCCATGTACTGCTGGGCGTGCGAATCACCCAGCACGACGATCCGTTTCTTTACCACGTCCGGCCTGCTGTTCTGCAGGCATCCCGCCAGCAGCGGATCGCTGGGAACATTCTGGTCCGTGCACAGGCCGTCGATGTCCGCCCATTCGTTCTTCATGGCCGCGGGCGCCGGAATGACGGTGGCTTCCGGCGTGGGCTTGCCGGCGTTTTCCGGTGCCAGCGCCGCAGCGCCGGGGGTCAGTTCGCGGGGCTGGGCGGCGGCGGCCGCCTCGTCCGCCGTCAGCCTCGTCTGCCAGAGGGCCACCGGTCCGGCCAGCAGGGCACCGCAGGCAACGATGACGACGGCGGTGCGCCAGGCCCGCAGTTGCGGCCAGTGCCATTCCCGCAGCGGCTTTTCCACGAAACGGGTAGTCAGCACAGCCAGCACAACGGAGGCGCCGACGATGGCGAGGCCCTGGACGAGGTTGGGCTTTTCGATGCCGGTGCCGGCCAGGGCAAGTACCAGGACGGGCCAGTGCCAGAGGTACAGGGCGTAGGAGTTGTCCCCGAGGGCAACGAGGGGCTTTGAGCTCAGGACCCGGTCCACGCCAAACCGGCTGCCGCTCTGGCCGGCCACGATGATGGCAGCGGCGGACAGGGTGGGCCACAGCGCGATGAAGCCCGGAAAGGACCTGTCCACCGTCAGGATCAGGCCGCAGGAGATCATCCCCACGAGACCGCCCCAGCCAAGCACGACGCGGAGGATCTTTCCGGGTTTCAGGTAGGGCAGGGACAGAGCCAGCAGGGAGCCCAGCGCGAACTCCCAGAGCCTGGTCCTCGTGTCGAAGTAGGCGTAGGCCTGGTTTGTGGCTGTCTGGTCGATCGAGAAGATGAGGGAGGCAATGAAGATGCCGGTGAAAGCCACCAGCACGACGAGCCGGTAGCTGACGTTCCGCCGGCTCTTGAGGAGCCGCCACACGAGGGCGGAGGCGGCGAAGATGAGCGGCCACAGGATGAACACCTGGCCCTGGATGGACAGGGACCAGAAGTGCTGCAGCGGGCTGGCGCCTGCGTGGTTCTGGGCGTAGTAGTCCACCGCGGTATCCGCCAGCAGCCAGTTCTGCCGGTACAGCAGGGACGCCCAAGCTTCATTGAGGACGTCGGGCCAGCGGCTCTGCGGGATGACCAGCCAAGTGCCCGCAAGGACGCCGAGGATCACCACGACGGCGGCGGGAATCAAACGCTTAAAGAGGTGCAGCCAGTGGCTCACCAGCCGCAGCGGTTTGCCGCTTTCCACTTTTCGCACGAAGGACAGCGTGAGCAGGAAGGCGGAGATCAGCAGGAAGATGTCCACGCCGCCGGAGACACGTCCAAGCCAGACATGGTAGGTGACCACCATGAGCACGGCGAGGGCTCGGAGCCCCTGGACCTCGGGGCGGTAGCCCGGTTTTGCCTTGACCTGGGCAGCCCTCGGCAGCTGGCCCGAATCCTGGCCCTGCTGGTCCGTCGTTCTCGCTACTGACACAAACAACCCCTCAAAGCCGCGGCACAAAACATCCATGTTACCGTTTCGTGATCTTCTGGGCCAAACGACGGCCCCGGCGTGGCTAGTCTTGCAGCAGGCGAAAGGAGTGCGCGGTGATCGTACAGATGCGTGTTTGCGTGCCGGCCGGGCTGTCGAAGCTCGTGGCCGACAGTTGCAGGCAGCAGCCCGGTGCGGCCGAAGTTGCCCTGCACCGCGGCGCCTCCTTGCTCCCGCCCGGGGATGTCATCGTGGTCCAGATTGCAAGGGAGGCGGTCGAGGAGCTGATGGAGAAACTCCAGGCCCTGAATGTCCAGGAAGCAGGGTCCATCGCTGTTTCAACCCCGGAACTGGTCCTTTCGGACCGGGCAGACAAGGCCGAGGAAACCGCCCCCGGCGAAGGCGCCGATTCCGTGGTCTGGGACGAAGTCGCCAGACAGACCGGCGAAGACTCCCGGCTCAGCTGGAGCTATCTTGCGTTTCTGGTGCTCGCCACGCTGCTCGCGGCGATTGGTATTGTGACGGACTCCACCATCGCGATTGTGGGCGCTATGGCCGTGGGGCCGGAGTTCGGCCCGCTTGCCGCCCTGGCCGTTGCACTGGTCCGGCGCAAGTGGCGGCTGGGCCGGCGGGCTGCCCTTGCCCTGGCCGTCGGGTTCCCGGCGGCCATGCTCACCACGGCTCTGGTCACGTGGCTGGCCCTGCCTCTCGGGCTGTTTTCCCGGGATGCTCTGGACAACGCTTCGGCCGCCGAGTTCATCTATCATCCGGGGCCGTTCTCCCTGATCGTGGCAGTACTTGCGGGCGCGGCCGGAATGCTGTCGGTGATCAGCCGGCGTTCAGCCGCCTTAATCGGCGTCTTCATTTCAGTCACAACGGTTCCGGCCGCAGGCTATGTTGCCGTCGCCCTCGTCCTCGGTGAATTCCCCAAGGCGGCGGGCTCTGCCCTGCAGCTCCTGGTAAACCTGGGCGGCATCGTGGCAGCCGCCGTCGCCGTCCTGTATTTCTACCGCCTGGCCACGAAGCGGCTGCCCGACGGCACGGCGGCACGGCTGCGGCGCCAGGCCCTGCGGTCACAACGCTAGGCACGATCCGATCGTCAGCCTGCGTCGAGGGCAGCGTTCACGAGCTTGGCCAGTTCGGGTGCGGACGCGGCAGTGACCGCCCCGACGGGACCGGTTTTCGCCACCGTGGCAGCCAGGGTTCCCTTGATTCCGGTGACGGTGACCAAGGCCTGTTTCTGTCCCTTGGGAAGGGTCTGGATGGTCAGAGCGCTGGTGGACTTATCGGCCTTCACAGCCGCCTCAAGCGGCTTCATGTCACTGGTGATTTTCTGCCCCTTCAATTCGATCGTGAACTTGGAGCACTCTTGGAGCGCCACCGCGCTCTTCTCAAACTGCGTCGTCATCACCGCAGGGTCCTTGACAGCGAAAACGGTCACGACCGTTGCCGTTTTGGCCTTCGCTGCCAGGCTTGCGCCTGCCGCGTAGGTGCTGCCGTCGGGTACCTGGCTGTTGTTGTCGGCCAGCACGCCGCAAGCCTTTGGGGTGATGACCGCGGTTTTGAGCAGTTCCCGGGCTGCTATCAGCCCCTGATCGATTTGCGCTGCCGGGACAACAGTCAGGGGCTGCCCCTGAGCATCCTTGAGCCCGGCGACGATTGAGGTGAGTTCGTCGTTGGTGTAGGCCTTGGCCGCCGGAGTCAGGGCCGGGCCTGACGAGGACGTGTTCGCGGGCGGTGCGGAGGTGCCTGCCTGGTTGGAGCCGCCGCAGCCACTCAGGCTTATCGCGGCTGCCATGACGAGCGCGGATGTGGTGATCGATTCCTCAATTCGCCCCGGCCGGCGCGATTGATCAGAGCCTACAACTCCGGGCAAGACTGCACTGGGGCTGGGTTCTCCTGAACCGTGACTGTGAAGCTTCCGTCCGAGCGCGTCCCCAGGTCGGCGAAAGGGGGTTGTCGATGGTGCAATGTTCGCCATCGACAAGGGCCGGCCCAGCTGCTGCTGGACCGGCCCTTTCTTGGCACTACCGCGGTGAGCGGGACCGCTGTTCGCGGGGCTGCAGCCTAGTGGCTGTGGCCTGCGTGCTGGTCTTCGTCGGCCGGCTTCTCCACCACCAGGGTCTCGGTGGTGAGAACCAGCGCGGCAATGGAAGCCGCGTTGCGCAGGGCTGCACGGGTGACCTTGACGGGGTCGATGACGCCCGCCGCGATCAGGTCCTCGTACTCGCCGGACTTGGCGTTGAAGCCGTTGTTGTTCTCCAGCTCGGCAACCTTGGCCGTGACGACGTATCCGTCGAAACCGGCGTTCTGGGCAATCCAGCGCAGCGGCTGGACCAGTGCGCGGCGGACGATGCCCACAGCTGCAGCTGCGTCGCCCTGGAGGGCCGTAACAGACGGGTCCTCATCGAGTGCCTTCAGTGCGTGGATGAGAGCCGAACCGCCGCCCGCCACGATGCCTTCTTCGAGGGCAGCGCGGGTGGAGGACACTGCGTCCTCGATGCGGTGCTTCTTCTCCTTCAGCTCGACCTCGGTGGCTGCGCCGACCTTGATCACGCCGATGCCGCCGGAAAGCTTGGCCAGGCGTTCCTGGAGCTTTTCCCGGTCCCAGTCGGAGTCGGTGCGGGTCAGCTCGGCGCGCAGCTGGGCAACGCGTGCTGCAACATCCTCGGCGCAGCCGGCACCGTCAACGATGGTGGTGTTGTCCTTGGTGACCGTGATGCGCCGGGCGGTACCCAGCACCTCGAGGCCGACGGAATCCAGGCTCAGGCCCAGTTCCTGGGAGACAACCTGCGCACCGGTGAGCGTGGCGATGTCCTGCAGCATGGCCTTGCGGCGGTCACCGAAGCCCGGTGCCTTGACGGCAACGACGTTCAGGGTGCCGCGGATGCGGTTGACGATCAGCGTGGAGAGGGCCTCGCCGTCGATGTCCTCAGCAATGATGAACAGCGGCTTGGAGCTCTCCAGCGCCTTTTCCAGCAGCGGCAGGAATTCCTGGACGGCGGAGATCTTGCCCTGGTTGATGAGGACGAGGGCGTCCTCGAGGACGGCTTCCTGGCGTTCAGCGTCGGTGACGAAGTACGGGGACAGGTAGCCCTTGTCGAACTGCATGCCCTCGGTGAGGACCAGCTCGGTCTGCGTGGTGGAGGACTCCTCGATGGTGATCACACCATCCTTGCCGACCTTGCCGAATGCCTCGGCCAGGAGCTCGCCGATCTCGTCGCTCTGGGCGGAGATGGCTGCCACGCTGGCAACCTGGGTGCCTTCAACAGGACGGGCGTTCTCGAGGAGGCGTGCGGCAACGGCTTCAACCGCGACCTCGATGCCGCGCTTGATCTGGCCCGGCGCGGCGCCGGCAGCAACGTTGCGCAGGCCTTCCTTGACCAGGGCCTGTGCCAGCACGGTGGCGGTGGTGGTTCCGTCGCCGGCGACGTCGTTGGTCTTGGTGGCTACTTCCTTGGCCAGCTGCGCGCCAAGGTTTTCGTACGGGTCATCCAGCTCGATTTCCCGGGCGATGGTCACGCCGTCATTGGTGATCGTGGGGGCGCCCCACTTCTTGTCCAGCACGACGTTGCGGCCGCGGGGACCAAGCGTCACCTTGACCGTGTTGGCGAGCTTGTCGATGCCGGCTTCAAGCGACCGGCGGGCAGCGTCGTTAAACGCAAGCTGCTTTGCCATGGTTTTGTCCTTTCAAGACAGAAACCCCGTGCTGCCGATCGGTCAGACCAGATCAGCGGCACGGGGATTCAAAGAGTTACTTTACGACGATCGCCAGAACGTCGCGGGCAGACAGCACGAGGTACTCTTCGCCGCCGGTCTTGACTTCAGTTCCGCCGTACTTGGAGTAGATAACGACGTCGCCGATGGCTACGTCGACCGGAACGCGGTTGCCGTTGTCGTCAAAGCGGCCGGGGCCTACTGCAACAACTTCGCCTTCCTGCGGCTTTTCCTGTGCGGAGTCCGGGATGACCAGGCCGGAAGCCGTGGTCTGCTCGGCTTCGAGCGGGCGGACAACAATACGATCCTCAAGAGGCTTAATAGAGACCGACACTCGGACCTCTCCTTTTCGTCAGCAAATTCATGGACAGTAAAACTGTTGCGCCTTGGCGGCAGACCGTCGTCGCGGTGCCGGCAGCAGCCAGGCTGGCAGTTCTTCATGTGTTAGCACCCTCCTAGGGAGAGTGCTAATGACGACTCTATGTAAGTGGTTAGCACTCGGTCAAGGTGAGTGCCAGAATTTCGTCCGCGGTGAACAGCCGGTGCGCTGCCGTCAGCGGTCGGTGAGGGCGTCGAACCCTACGTCTTCGCCGCCGTCGTCGTCGCCGTCCGGCGCGTTCTTGCGCTGGCGGACGAGAATGACGGCGGAGGCGGCGGCCGTGAGCGCCGAGACGATGAGGATGACAACGCCGCCGATGCGGACCCCCGAGTACAGCTCCCGGATCTGGCGCGCCTCGTCGGTCGCGTCGTTGATGTCCTTGCCGCCCACCGAATAGACGGTGGCGTTGAAGGAGTCCAGCAGGAAGATGATCACCAGGAGCACGAGGCAGACGACGGCGACGGCGGCGCCGGCGATCAGCGCGGTGCGCGCGTACCGGGCCAGATGCGAAAACCGGGCCAGGCCGGTGCGGCTGCGGTCAGGCTGATCGGGGCTGGGCGTTGCGCTTGGTTCCATTCAGACCACCCTATCGGCAAGCGGCCGGCGGGCACTCCACTAGGCTTGATTGCATGTCTGACGCACCGCAGGACCAGATCGCACAGCTCCTCACCGAAGAAGGATGGCAGCTGCTGGCCTCGCTGGGTCCGTACCGCGAGGACCAGTCCTTTGCGCTCAACTCAAGCCTCCGCAAGGCGGGGCACTCCCCCGACCTCGTGTCCGCAGTACTCACCCAGTCCCGGCTGCGGACCAGGGCGGAAGGAAAGTTTGGCGAGTTCGCCCGCCAGATGCTGTTCACGCAGGCGGGCCTCGAGCAGGCCACCCGGCTCAACGTGGCGGCCAGGCATGCCCAGCGCTTCGCCCAGGCGGGCGTGCGGCACGTTGCCGATCTCGGCTGCGGCCTGGGCGCGGATTCCATGGCGCTGGCGTCGCTGGACATCGCCGTGACTGCCGTGGAGGTCGATGAGACCACCGCCGCGTGCGCCACCATCAACCTCATCCCGTTTCCGCACGCCACGGTGGTGCATTCGGACGCGACGTCGGTTTCCCTCGGTGACGCGGACGGCGTCTGGCTGGATCCGGCGCGGCGCACTACATCCACATCCGGGACTAAGAGGATCTGGGACCCTGAGGCCTTTTCGCCTCCGCTGTCCTTCGTCGAGTCGCTCGCCGCATCAGGGCTCGCAGTGGGTGTCAAGATGGGCCCCGGCATGCCGCACGACTCCGTGCCGGCCGGCTGCGAGGCGCAGTGGGTCTCGGTGGGCGGCGACGTCACCGAGGTCTCGCTCTGGTTCAATGCGGTGGCCCGGGCCGGGGTGCGGCGGGCGGCGCTGCTGCTCGGACCGCAGGGGGCGGCGGAACTCACCAGCGCGGAGGATTTCGGCGGCGGCCCGGCGGCTCCTGTGGGGCCCGTGGAGGGCTATCTCTACGAACCTGACGGCGCCGTGATCCGCGCCGGCCTCGTGGCGGACCTGGCCCTGCAGCTGGGCGGACACCTCGTGGATGAACATATTGCCTACATTTGTGCCCCGGCTCTGGTGGACACCCCCTTCGCCCGCGCCTACAAAGTCCTGGAGGTCATGCCGTACAGCGTGAAGGGACTCAAAGCCTGGGTGAAGCAGAACGGCATCGGCGTGCTGGACATCAAGAAGCGCGGCACGTCCGTCACTCCGGAGGAGCTCCGGAAGCAGCTCCTCCCGGCGGGGAAGGGCAGCGGGAAAAAAGCAGGAAAAAAGACGGCCACCCTGGTCCTCACCAGGATCGGTGAGGACCGAGTGACCGTCTCCGTGGAGCCGGTCCAGCCGGGCTAAGCCCTTCCAGGGCCCTACCAAGCGTTCGCTACTGCGCGCGCACGAACGCTTCGGCGTCCCGCACCTGCTCGTCGGTGGGGCGGATGCCGGTATACAGCACGAACTGTTCCAGCGCCTGGACGGTGGCCACTTCCGCGCCGGTGATGACCTGTTTGCCGGCCGCCCGCGCCGCCTTGATAAGAGGCGTCTCTGCCGGCAGGGCCACGACATCGAACACCACCTTGGCGGCCTCGACGGCTTCGACGGGGAAGGACAGCGAGCCGGCCTCAGGGCCACCGGCCATGCCGACCGGCGTGACGTTGATGACCAGGTCCGCCGTGGCGCCGCCGAGCTCGGCGCTCCACTGGAATCCGTAGAGACCGGCGAGCGCCCGGCCGGCGGTCTCGTTCCGGGCGATGATGGTGACGTCCTTGAAGCCGGCGTCCCGCAGTGCCGCCGCGGTGGCCTTGGCCATTCCGCCGGCGCCCTTGAGCAGCACCGAGGATTCCGCGGGCACCGCGTTGCGTTCCAGCAGCTGCTCGATCGCGGTGTAGTCGGTGTTGTAGGCGGTGAGGCGGCCGCCGTCGTTGACGATGGTGTTCACCGAATCGATGGCCTTGGCTGACGGGTCCATGGCGTCGACGAGGGCGATCACGTCTTCCTTGTACGGCATGGAGACGGCGCAGCCCCGGATGCCGAGGCCGCGGACGCCCGCGATCGCCTGGGCCAGGTCGGTGGGCGCGAACGCTTTGTAGATCCAGTTCAGTCCGAGCTGGTCGTACAGGTAGTTATGGAAGCGGGTCCCGTTGTTGCTCGGCCGGGCCGAGAGCGAGATGCACAGGGTCATGTCTTTATTCAGAATCGGCACCCCTCCATTAAACGGGCATGCTGCCGGCTGCCACCCCCGGCAGGCCGGACGGCTCGCGGAATCTCTGGTTTGTGACGCTCGGCGGCACTTTCGAGACGGCGGGCGTCAGGGACAGCCGGAACCCTGGCGGTAAGGTCCGACGGCGGCCGGCAGCTTGCCGGGGGCCGTCGCCTTGCCGGCCAGCACCGCCAGCAGGGCCCGGAAGGCGCCGGGCGTCCGGCCGTACAGTGCCACTTTGGTGGGTGCGGAAGACCCGGCCAGCGGCCACGGCGCGTCGAGTGCCACGGCGATGTCTCCGCCCGCAGGAACGCCGCCGTATCCGATCAGGGTGACCAGCGGTCCTGCACCCAGCGCGATGCCCGCGTCCCTGGCAGCAGCGGCAAAGAGCGCCCTGTCCGGAGCCGTCCCGCCCGTCACCCGCAGCCGGCCAGGAACCAGCGGACCCCGGCATTGCCCCGCGAGGACCGTGACGGCCCGGGCGGACACTCTTGCCGACACGCTCCCGGCGCTGCCCGGAAGAGCGTTGAGCTGCGCTGGCTTCGTCCGTCCGCGCCAGATCATCATGGTGACCACGCGGCGGACCGCTTCGTCCAGGCGTGCTGCCGACAGCTTGCCGGCAGCAACAGCAGTGACGATCGCCGCGTGGGCCGCATTGACGTCGGCGGGCATCAGCAGCAGGTCAGCGCCTGCGGCGAGTGCAGCCGGGGCCGCCGAGCCGCGCGGGTACCGCGCGCTCACGGCCCCCATGTTCAGGGCGTCCGTGACGGCCACTCCCTTGAACCCCATGGCCCGCAGCGCCGCATAACTGGCCGGCGAGAGCGACGACGGGACGCCCGGTTCGAGGGCCGGCACAGCAATGTGTCCGGCCATGATCATTGGGGACCCGGCGGCCACGGCCGACTGGAAGGGCTTCCAGTCCCTGGCCTTCAGCTGCGCGACCGTGGCCTTCTGGACGGGCAGGTCCTTGTGTGAGTCCACCGTCACGGAACCGTGCCCCGGAAAATGCTTGACAGCGGACAGCACGCCGGCTGCCAGCATGCCGCGCGAGAACCCGACGCTCAGGTTTCCTGCGGCACGGGGATCGGCGGACATGGAGCGGGCGCCGATGGTGGGGTCAGCCGGGCCGATGGTGACATCGGCGTCCGGCGCGAAGTCAACAGTGAAACCGAGCGTTGCGAGTTCCGCCGCTAGCCCCTTGCCTGCTTCAGTTGCCAGCGGCACGCTGCCGGCTGCGCCGTAGCTCATGGGGGATGGCCAGCCGGTGAGCGGGGCACCCAGCCGGGCCACCAATCCCCCTTCCTGGTCCACGCCGATCAGTCCGGGCCACGTCCGGCCGCCGGATCGGGAAGCGGCGCCCAGCCGCCCGGTGGCGGCCGTCATGCTCCTGACGTCGACGAGTCCGTCGGCCGCCCGGGGCACATTGTCGCCCATGATCATGGAGCCTGACAGGTGAAGCCTTTCAACCGTGGCGGCCTGTGCCTCGTGGTTGAGGCCGGTATAGAACGGCAGGAGCACCTGCCCGGCCTTCTCACTCAGCGTCATGCTGGCCACAGCCGCAGCAGCCGCCGCCTCGTCGCGCTGCTGCGGTCCCCAGCCCAGCGGCGCCGTTCCCTTGCCGGGCGCCCTCGGCGGGGTTGCCGCGGGCGGCGGTGCCGCCGTCGTCGGCTGTTGTCCTGAACCGGACGATGCGGGCGAACCGGAACCGAGTGGACTCGGCACCGGTGCCGCGTCGGACGACGACGGCGGCGTCGGCTGCGGCGTGCAGGCCACCGCCCCGAGCAGCAACGCGAGGGCGGCCGCGGTCAGGACGGGTTTGTTTTTGGCGGGGTTGGCGGAAGCAGTCATGTGAAGACTCTCACGCGCTCTCTGTAGCCAAGCCATCATCTTGATGCTACCCCTGCACTAGACTTGGAAGACCGTTCCCCTGCCAACCGTTCTGCCAGAAACGGCCAGCAAACGGGACTGCAGACAGCGAGAGGAATACATGAAGATTGATTTCGCTTCATCCAGGCAATCAACTCTTGGTGTGGAATGGGAGCTCGCACTCGTTGATGCGCAGACCGGCGAACTTGCCTCCGTGGCAAACGAGGTGCTGCGTGGAGTCTCTGCCAGGCACCCCGAGCTGAACGAAGACGACGAACACCCGCACATCAAGCAGGAACTGCTGCTGAACACGGTGGAGCTTGTCACCGGGATCTGCGAGACTGCCGCGGAAGCCAAGGAGGACCTGAGCCGGTCCCTTGCCGCCGTCCGCGAAGTCACGGATCCCATGGGCGTAGAGGTCTTCTCCGCCGGCAGCCACCCGTTCAGCCCACCCCAGCTGCAGCCGGTCACGGACAAAGCCAGGTACGCCAAACTGATCGACCGCACCCAGTGGTGGGGCCGGCAAATGGTGATCTACGGCGTCCACGTCCATGTGGGGCTGGACCGGCGGGACAAGGTGCTCCCTGTGCTGGACGGCCTGGTCAACTACTTCCCGCATTTCCAGTCGCTGTCCGCCTCCAGCCCGTTCTGGGGCGGCGAGGACACCGGCTATGCGTCCCAGCGCGCCCTCATGTTCCAGCAGTTGCCGACCGCCGGACTGCCCTTCCAGTTCCCCAGCTGGGAAGAATACGAGTCCTACGTTCAGGACATGTTCACCACCGGCGTGATCGACGCGCTCTCGGAGATCCGCTGGGACATCCGGCCCGTGCCCAACCTGGGCACCGTCGAGATGCGCATCTGCGACGGACTGGCCACGCTGGAGGAAGTGGGAGCCGTCGCCGCCCTGACGCAATGCCTGGTCCACGAGTTCTCCACCACCCTGGACAACGGCGGGACCATACCTACTATGCCGCCGTGGCATGTGCAGGAAAACAAATGGCGCGCCGCCCGGTACGGGATGGAAGCCATCATCATCCTGGACGCCCAGGGCAACGAGCAGCTCGTCACCGAGCACCTGCTCGACACCCTCAACCGCCTCGAACCCATCGCCGCGAAGCTGGGCTGCCCAGACGAACTGGCCGACGTCGAGAAGATCATCAGCCGCGGTGCCGGCTACCAGCGCCAGCGCCGGGTTGCGGCCGAAAGCGGCGGTAACCTGCAGGCTGTGGTGCTGGACCTGGTAAAGCAGATGCGGAACGGCCCCACCGCGTAGGACCACTTGGAGCTTTTCGTGTCCGGCCTGGACGGGCCTAGGCGGCAGCCGTCCCGGCCAGTTCCATTGCCGGCGCGGACACGGTGGTCACCGGCATCGAGGAATCCGGGGCGAAGGCGATGCCGCTCGGCTCGCTGCCTGCCATGACCAACTGGGCTCCCAGGGCGGCCACCATCGCCCCGTTGTCCGTGCAAAGATCCAGCGGCGGAACATGCAGCCTGATGCCGGCGGCGGAGCAGCGCTGCTCAGTGAGCTGGCGCAGCCGCGAGTTGGCCGCCACGCCGCCGCCCAGCAGGACGTTGGTGATGCCGTGCTCCCGGCACGCGAGGACCGCCTTGGACGTGATGACGTCCACCACGGCTTCCTGGAAGGCCGCTGCTATGTCCGCCACGGGGACCGTCTCACCCTTGGCTTCGAACTGCTCCACGCAGCGGGCCACCGCGGTCTTCAGGCCGCTGAAGGACCAGTCGTAGCGGTGCCGGCCGGGCTCCTCGGCTGTACCCATGTATTTGGGTTGCGTGAGTCCCCGCGGGAAGCGGATGGCCTTGGCGTTTCCCTCGCGGGCGAGCCGGTCGATGGCGGGACCGCCGGGATAGCCCAGGCCCAGGATCCGCGCCACTTTGTCGTAGGCCTCGCCGGCGGCGTCGTCGATGGTGGAGCCGAGCAGTTCAACGTCGTCGGTGATACTGCGGATCCGCAGGATTTCCGTGTGGCCGCCGGACACCAGCAGGGCACCCAGGTTCTCGGGGAGCGACGGCGCGTTGCCTGGACCGCCCGCGGTTCCGGACTGTGAGTCCAAGAGACCAACGCCCACATGGGCCACGAGGTGGTTGATGGCGTACAGCGGCTTGCCCGTGGCCACCGCCAGGGCCTTCGCCGCACACACCCCAACCATCAGAGCGCCGGCCAGCCCGGGGCCGGCCGTGACGGCGATGGCGTCGATATCGGCCAGGGTGACTTTCGCCTCGGCGAGCGCCGCCTGGAGCGTGGGCACGAAGGCGTCCAGATGCGCGCGGGATGCGATCTCTGGAATGACCCCGCCGAACCTGACGTGCTCGTCCATCGACGAGGACACGGTGTTGGTCAGGAGGTCCGTTCCGCGGACAATTCCGACGCCGGTTTCGTCGCAGGAGGACTCGATGCCGAGCACGAGCGGCTGGGAACGGTTCATTGCTGGTCTGCCTCCGTGGGGGTGGTTTCGCCGGGCTGGCCGGCTGTGTGCTGATCGGCGCTGTTTATTTCGGCGTCCTGGTAGCGGGCGTCCGGGTAGCGGACGTTTTGGTAGCGGACGTCCTCGTGCGGGATGTCCTCGTGGACCGTGAGGACATCCGCGAGCTCCAGCCTCATGATGAGGGCGTCGACGCCGTCGCGGTAGTATTTCCGCCGGACATGGATCTGCTCAAATCCGAACCGCACGTAGAGCTGCTGCGCACGGGGGTTGTCGGCCCGCACCTCAAGCAGGACGTCCGCCGCACCCCGGCGACGGCCCTCACGGATCAGCTCCGTGAGCAGGGCCGATCCGATGCCCCTGCCTTCATACTCCGGTACGACGGCGATGGTCTGGACGTCGGCGATCGGCTCGATGCACATCAGGCCCGCGTAACCGACGATGCCGTCCGGCGCCTCCGCGATCAGGTAGCGTCGGGTCTCGGGCTGGGCCAGCTCGTCCACGAACATCTGCAGCGGCCAGGCATCCACCGGAAAGAGCCGCACCTCCAGCTCATGAACCGCCGGGATGTCGGCCGGAACCATGTCCCGGACCGTCACGCCCGGGCCCGGCAGCCTGGTGGTTCCGGACAGGCCGTTCACAGCGCGCGCTTCCGGGGGCCCGGAACCTGTGCGTCGGATTCACGGAGGTACAGCGGCGTGGAGTCCATGAGCTGCTCCCCCGCCTCCAGCCTCGCCAGGGCGAACTGTCCCAGATACAGCGCGTCAGGCTGTTCCGTGCTGAAGTCCGGGTCGGCCCGCAGGACATCGGAGTACAGCCCGGCGCCGGCGCCGTAGGCGGGCAGGTCAGGAAGATCGGAGGCGAAACCCACATGCGGCCCGTCCACGAGCCTGGGAAGCTGGCCCACCTGCAACGTATACCGGGCCCAATACACCTCTTTACGCCTGGCATCGGTGGCCACGAGAAACTCGGGCGCCGCCTCGGTTGACTCGGCCACTTCCAGTGCCACGGCATCCAGGCTCATCAGTCCGTAGAGCGGTTTGCCCCAGACATAGGCAAGGGTCCGGGCTGTTGCAATGCCCGAGCGGAGCCCGGTGAACGGACCGGGCCCGACGCCGACGACGATTGCGTCGACGTCCGCACCCGTGACATCGGCTTCGGCCAGCAGCTTCTCGATTCCCGGCGCGAGCACCTCGGCGTGGGTGCGCGTGTCCTGGGTGGAAAAGCTGCCCACGACGCCCTCGAGGGCATCGTCGGACACCAGTGCGGCGCTGGCCACGGCGGAGGTATCGATGGCAAGGATGAGCATCAGGATGTCCCTTCGGAGGCCTGCTTCAGGACGGGTTGGTCCTCCCAGCGCGGCCCGAAGCCGCGGATGATGATAGTGCGGGGCTCGTCGTCGTCCTCGGTATCGAAGTCCAGGACAGCGTCCGCCCCTCGCGGTTCGGCGCCTGGGTCCGGGCCGTCTCCGACCGCAGGGTGTTCAAGTGCGCCGCTTCCAACAGTGGCGCTTCCAATAGTGCGGTGCAGCTCCACCTCGAGCCGGCTCTCGCTCAGGTGCTCCACGCGGTCACGTCCCCACTCCACCACGGTGACGGAGGAATCCATGGTGTTTTCCAGATCGATGTCATCGATTTCCGACGCCGATCCCAGCCGGTAGGCGTCTACATGGACCAGGTCCGGGCCGCCGGGCCTGGGACCGCCGGGGAGGTTGGGATGGATTCTGACCAGCACAAAGGTGGGCGAAATGATGCCCTCCCGCACCCCCAGGCCCTCCCCGAGGCCCTGGGTGAACGTCGTCTTGCCCGCGCCAAGTTCACCCGTGAGGACCAGCAGGTCCCCCGCCCGCAGCAGCTCCGCGAGTGCCGCGCCGAGTGCGTGTGTCTGTTCCGCCGTCGTGACTTTCAGGGTCTGGACCCAGCGCGGCGGATTAAGGGCTGCCGGAAGGCTCACTGCGCGGGCGTTTCGTTGATGAAGGTGCGCGGCACGCGGGGGCTAATGCGGGTCACGATTTCGTAGTTGTTGGTGCCGGCGGCACGGGCCCAGTCATCGGCGGTGGGGCCGCCGTCGGCGCCGTCGCCAAAGAGCAGGGCCTCCGCGCCGAGGACGCTGTGGCCGCCTGCTGATACGTCCCGGCGGCCGAGGTCGATCACCATCTGGTCCATGGCGATCCGGCCGACCACCGGGTAGGTGACGCCTTCCACCCGCACCGGCCCGCCGGTGGCCACGCGCGGCACGCCGTCCGCGTAGCCCAGCGGGATGAGTCCAAGAGTGCTTTCGCCGGAGGTGCGGTAGTTGAACCCGTAGGAGACGCCCTGGCCGGAGGGGACGTCCTTGCAGTGGGCCACCACCGTGCGCAGGGTCATTGCCGGGCGGAGTCCCAGTTCAGCGGACGTCTGCCCCTCGAACGGCGACAGGCCGTAGATGCCGAGACCCACCCTGACGAGGTCGAAGTGCGTGTCCGGCCGGGACAGGGTGGCCGGGGTGTTGGCCAAATGGCGGACTTCGGGGTCCACGCCGGCGTCCTCGGCGATGGCCAGGACGTCGCGGAAAGCGGCGAGCTGATCGTCGGTTTCGGGGCGCTCGGGTTCATCGGCTACTGCGAGGTGCGAGAAAATGCCCACCACGCGCAGCAGGCCTTCGTCCTGGTATTCCATGGCCTCGCCCACGAGGCGGTCCCACACCTCCACGGTGGCGCCGTTCCGGCCAAGGCCCGTGTCCACCTTGAGATGGATGCGCGCCGGACGCTCCTGGTCCCGGGCGGCAGTGACGATCCGCTCCAGCTCCCAGCCCGAACACCCGATGTCGACGCCGGCGGCCACCGCTGCGCCGAAGTTGCTTTCGGGGGTGTGCAGCCAGGCGAGCAACGGCGCCTCGATGCCGGCGGCGCGGAGGGCCAGCGCCTCGGAAATGTGCGCCACTCCCAGCCAGCTGGCTCCCGCCTGAAGGGCTGCGCGCGCCACCGGTACCGCGCCGTGGCCGTACGCATCGGCCTTCACTACTGCCATGACCCGCGCCGGCGAGGCGGCTGCCACAAGACGCCGCACGTTGTGGCGGATGGCTTCGAGGTCGATCACGGCGGACCGTTCCTGGGACAGGTGCGGCACCGGACCTGTCGCGCGGGGGAGGTCTCCTGTTGCTGCTGGATATGTCACTCTATTGATTCTAATGCTGGCGCCCGGGGCCGGATAATTCGCCGAGCGGCGCAGGCCGGTGCGGGGCCTGGCGGGGCCTGGGCGGGCGGGGCTAGGCGTCCGACAGGTGTGCGATCGTGGCGGCCGCCCGCCGCTGGGCCTCCGGCGGCACGTCGCGGACGATGTCGGCGAGGAAGGCGTAGCGCCGCATCCATTGGCTCCCCCGGCGTTCCGGCCGGGCGATGGCGCGCTTCCACCAGTCAGCGATGTCCCCCCAGCCGGGCGCCGCGAGCGAGCCCCCGACTTCCTGGACGGCCAGTGCGGCGCACAGGTTCGCGAACCGCAGCCTGTCACCCAGCGGCCAACCCGCCAGGCAGCCCACCACGAACGCCGCCCCGAAGCAGTCCCCGGCCCCCGTGGGATCGTAGGCGGTCACCGGCAGGGACGGCACCCATTCCTCCTCGCCGGTCTCCGAGTCCACGGCCATGGCTCCCTGTTGCCCCAGTGTCACCACGGCCACGGGCACACGGTCCGCCAGCGAGTACAGGGCGGCCCAGGGATTCTCCTTGCCGGTGAAGGCCATGGCCTCGCGCTGGTTGGGCATGAAGGCGTGGAAATACCGCAGATTCTCGAGCCGGGCGTGCGACCACTCGCCGCTGGGATCCCAGCCCACGTCGCCGAACAGCTTCACGCCGGCGTTGTGCGCCGCCAGCGCCCAGGGCTCAAGCTCGTGGCCGAGGTCCGCCACTGCCGCCAGTGCGGGCGGGGGCTCCCCGATCAGCTCGGAGGCCGTCACCGGCGCGGGATGCCCGTGGGTCACCATGGACCGGTCGTGGTCCACACTCAGGGACACCGTCACCGGCGAATGCCAGCCCGGAACGCGCCGAGACAGGGACAGATCCACGTGCTCCTGCCCGGCAAGAATCTTCCAGTTGTAGTCCCCGTAGCCGTCGTCACCGAACGCCGCCGCAAGGCCCGTCCGCAGGCCCAGCCGGGCGGCCGCGATGGCCTGGTTCGCCACGCCCCCGGGGCAGCTTCCCATCCCTTCGCTCCAGATTTCGGTCCCGGGCTGGGGCGCGTGCGGCAGTCCCGTGAAAATGATGTCCTGGAACACCGTCCCGGCCAGCAGCAGGTCAAAACCTCCGGCCGACGTCGTTCGGACGGAAGAGAGCGGATCGAAGCGGCCTGCGGGAATCGCATCCATGTTCGGCACACTACGCCGTGGGCCTTGGTGTTGAAACCCCAAGGTCTGGGGGTACGGCCAGGACCGGCGGTGCTCGCCGCCGGTCCGCAACGGTGAGCGGATGGATGGCGAAGCGGCACAGTGCGCATAGACTCCTGCCATGCGGCTCATGATCGCCGGTGGCGGCGGATTCCGGGTTCCCCTCGTGTACCGGGCGCTCTGCTCGGGGCCATACGCCGGGCTGGTCCGGGAACTGGTGCTCTTCGACGTCGATCCCGGCCGCCTCGCTGCCATCAGCGCGGTGCTCCGCTCCATGGCGGCGGCCTCCGGGACGGACGGCAGGGCCGCCGTCGGGCAGCCCCTGGCGGTGACCACCACCTCGTCCCTCCGCGAGGCACTGGCGGGCACCGACGTGGTGTTTGCAGCCATCCGGCCGGGCGGGACGGCAGGCCGGATAGCGGATGAACGCGTCGCGCAGGACCTCGGGCTGCTGGGCCAGGAAACCACGGGCGCGGGCGGCATCTCGTACGCGCTGCGCTCCATCCCCGCCATGCTGGAACTGGCCCGCGAAATGCGGACGCACTGCCCGGACGCGTGGCTGGTCAACTTCACCAATCCGGCGGGGATGGTCACCGAAGCGCTGCTGCCCGTGCTGGGCCGGAAGGTCATTGGCATCTGCGATTCCGCGAGCGCCCTGGTCCACCGCGCCGCCAGGGCTGCGGGCGCGCCCCTGCCTGCCGGGAAGCTCGACGGCGTGGGCTACTACGGGCTGAACCATCTCGGCTGGCTGTACCGGCTGGAGTCCGGCGGCCGTGATCTCCTGCCGGGGCTGCTGGCCGACGCCGGCGCGCTTGCCGGCTTCGAGGAGGGCAGGCTGTTTCCGCAGCCCGTCCTGCAGGCGCTGGGCGTCCTGCCGAACGAATACCTGTTCTACTACTACGAAACAGCGCGGGCGGCCGCGGCGATGCGCGCCATGGAGGGCACCCGCGGCGAGTCCATCCATGGCCAGCAGGCCGAGCTGTATCCCCGGCTGGCCGCCGCTGGCGAGGCGGCGTTTGGATTGTGGGATGCCGCACGCAGGTCCCGCGAAGAGGGTTATCTGGCCGAAGCCCGCAGCGCCGGAGAGGCGCGCGATGCCGAGGATCTTGCCGGCGGCGGCTACGAACAGGTGGCGCTGGCGGTGATGCGGGCACTTGTCGGTGAAGGACCGGGCGGGTCTGGCACGGACGGCGGCAGCACCCAGCTGATCCTCAACACGCGGAACTCAGCCGTTTCTCGACCGGGCGGCGGCGCGGAGCCGGCGATTCCAGGGCTGCCGCCGGACGCCGTCGTCGAGGTTCCCTGCACCGTGACCGCCAGCGGCGCGGTGCCCATTGCGCAGGACCGTCCGGCCGAACCGCAGCTGAGCCTCATGCAGCGCGTGAAGCGCGTGGAGCTCCTCACCGTGCAGGCCGCGGCCGGCGGCGAGCGCGATGCTGCGCTGGAAGCCTTCGCCGCTCACCCGCTGGTAGGGACGGAGAAACTCGCCGGACAGCTGCTTGCCGGGTACGAGGCCGCGTTCCCCGGGTTGGCGACGTTGTGGCGGAGATCCGGCGGGGACAGCCGCAGTTAACCGGGGCGTGCTACTTCGAACGGTGCCCCGACGGCCGCAGCTGCGTGACGGCCGCAGCCTCACCTCGACACCAGCACCTCCAGCTCGTCGATCAGGCCGTCCACGCCCGGCGACGCCGCGATCGCCGCGCCAATCCGCCGGCTGCCGGCCTGGTATCGCCCGTCACTCAAGACCTTCTGCACAGCATCCCGGATGGCAGCCGGGGCCGGCCGCCCGGTTCCGAGACTAATTCCTGCGCCTGCCCAGGCAACCCGGGCGGCTCCCTCGGGCTTGTCCTCAGTGTCTCCGGCGACCACAATGGGCACGCCGTTTTCCATCGCGTAGTGCAGTCCGCCGTATCCCCCGTTGGTCACATACACCGCGACCTTCGGCATGAGCTCGGCGTCGGGCAGGAATTCGGCGGCACGCGCGTTCGCAGGGAGCGGCGGCAAATCAGCCAGCGGACGCCGCCCCGTGCTGACCACCACAGTCACGTCCTCCTGCGCGAGCGCCTCCAAGGTCGGCGCCACGAGTGCCGAGAAGTCTGTGTTCGACACGGTTCCCTGGGTCACGTAGACCACCGGACGGGAACCGTTCAGATCTCCCCACCACTCGGGCCTTGCAATGCCGCTGGGAACGTGCCGGGCCGTCGGTCCGAAGTAGCGCAGGTTCGCCGGCGCATCCGATCGAGGGTATTCGAACTCAGGGACCGTAAACTGCGCGATGAGTTCCGCCCGCCGCGGCCAGTCGAGCATGAATAGCCCCTCCAGCCCCACTCCTGTCAGCTCCCGCATGATGGCGTCGACCTGCCGGTCGCTGTCCCGCAGCAGGATCTTTTCCACCAGCCAGTTCAGGGCGCGGTTCCGCAGGCGGGCGGCCGGCCCGCGTCCGGGCGCCAGACCGAGACCGAACGGCGCGCAGTCCGCGCTGGAGAGCGTTAACGGCAGGATGCCGCAGGCGATGACCGGCGGACGGTCCTCCAGCGGCAGCCCCGAGAGTGTGCCGGCTCCGACGAACGTGACTTCTGCAAGAACCAGATCTGTCGGTTCGGCCTGGATCGCCGCCGACAACGCCTCGAACTGGCCGCGCGCCGGCTCGATAACCAGCACGCGGACGCCCTCCCGCACCGCCGCAATGCCCTTGGCGCTGCTGGCCGGGGGCGTGTACTCGGCCCCGGCACCCAGGGGCACAAATTCTGCACCGACTGCCCGGACCGCCTCCTGGTATGCAGGACCCGTCAGAAACCGCACACGGTGCCCGCGGTCGATCAGTCGCCGGGCAACGCCCAGCATCGGTGAAACGTGGCCGTCGTGAGGACCGCTGCAAACGATGATGGAAGCCATGGTTGGAGCCTATGGGGCGGGCAGCAGAACGTCTACAGCCGGTCACGAGGGCCCGGGCCGTGAATGCGCGGGCGCTTCAGGAGTAGTGTTTTACCGGATGCAGTTCCCGGGCCGGGCGCCGCAGTTGGCGCTGGCGTGTGTGAGTCCCCGTGAACCGAAAGGAGAGCCGTGACCCCGATCAAGCGCGTGGCCTTCCTCTCCCTTCACACCTCCCCGATGGAGCAGCCCGGTTCCGGGGACGCCGGCGGCATGAACGTATACATCCGCGGACTGGCGTCGGCACTCGCCGAAAGCGGCGTGGAGGTGGAGATCTTCACCCGGTCCACGGACGCCGGCCAGCCCGCCGTCGAACATCCGGACCCCGGGGTGTGCGTCCACAACGTCTTGGCCGGACCGACGCGGAAGCTGCCCAAGGAGGAGCTGCCGGAGCTGCTGCACAGCATGGTGGCCGAGATCGAACGGATCCGCGAGCGGCAGCCGCACGGCCGCTACGACATCATCCATTCCCACTACTGGGTGTCGGGCGTGGCCGGACTGGAGCTTTCCAGGCTGTGGGGCGTCCCGCTGGTCCACACCATGCACACTATGGCCAAGGTCAAGAACCTCCTCCTGCAGTCCGGCGAAAAGCCGGAGCCGCGCCGCCGTGAGGACGGCGAACACCGGATCGTGGAGGGCGCCGCGCGGCTGATCGCCAACACCAGCGCCGAGGCCGCCGAACTCGTGTCGCACTACGACGCCGACTTTGACCACATCGACGTCGCTCCCCCGGGCGTTGACCTCGCCGTTTTCACCCCCGCCTTCCGCGGCCGCTCACGCGCCGCGCACGGCATCCTGCCGGGCACCTTCCACCTGTTGTTCGCCGGCCGCATCCAGCGGCTTAAGGGGCCCCAGATTCTGGTCAAGGCGGCCGCCCTGCTCCGCGAGCGCCGTCCGGACATCGACCTGAAGCTGACCATTCTGGGAGCGCTGAGCGGCGCGAAGGACTTCAACCTGAAGTCGCTGGTCACCGCCGCCGGAATGGACGACGCCGTCACCCACCACCCGCCGGTCGGCGCGGCCGAGCTGGCGGGCTGGTACCGCTCGGCCGACGTCGTCGTCATGCCGTCCTACAGCGAGTCCTTTGGCCTCGTGGCGCTGGAGGCCCAGGCCTGCGGCACGCCTGTGGTGGCCACGCGTGTTGGCGGGCTGTCCCGCGCCATCTTTGACGGCCGCACCGGGCTGCTGGTGGACGGCCACCGGGCCGCTGACTGGGCCGACGCCCTCGAAGCCCTCTATGACGACCCGGTCACGAGGGAGGACATGGGCCGCGCGGCCTCCGTGCACGCGCAGAGCTCGGGGTGGCAGCGCACGGCCGCCATCACGCTGGAAAGCTACCATGCCGCCGTCGACGAGTTCCCAGCCGGCCACAGCGTGCCGGCCGGCTACGTTCCGCGGCTCACCGGCTGAGCCGGGCCCGGCCGGAGAAGACCCAAACGGATTCCCCCGAACCAAAGGACGACGATGTCTGACAGCAGCACTCCGAGCGATCTGGAAATTGCCCGCGGCGCCAGCCTGCGGCCCATCGGGGACATCGCGGCCGCCGCCGGCATCGATGCCGGGGCCGTGGAGCTCTACGGCCGGTTCAAGGCGAAGATCGATCCGGCCAAGCTGTCCGCCGCGGCCGCGCAGGGAAAAGTGGTTCTGGTGTCGGCGATGTCGCCCACTCCTGCCGGTGAGGGTAAGTCCACCACCACGGTGGGGCTTGCCGACTCGCTGGCCAGGGCGGGCCACAGGGTGATGATCGCGTTGCGTGAGCCCTCGCTCGGGCCGGTCCTGGGGATGAAGGGCGGGGCAACCGGCGGAGGCTATTCCCAGGTGGTGCCCATGGACGAGATCAACCTGCATTTCACCGGCGACTTCCACGCCGTGACGTCGGCCAACAATGCCCTCATGGCGCTGGTGGACAACCACATCTACCAGGGCAACGAGCTGAACATCGACCCGCGCCGCATGACGTTCAAGCGGGTGCTGGACATGAACGACCGCTCACTCCGGGAGGTGGTGATCGGCCTCGGCGGACCGACGCAGGGCATCCCGCGCCAGGACGGCTTCGACATCACCGTGGCTTCGGAGATCATGGCGGTGTTCTGCCTCGCCACCGACATCGCAGATTTGCGGGCACGGCTGGGCCGCATCACGTTCGGCTACACCTACGACCGCGCGCCGGTCACGGTGGCCGACCTGGGCGTCCAGGGCGCCCTGACCCTGCTGCTCAAGGACGCCATCAAGCCCAACCTGGTGCAGACCATCGCCGGCACCCCGGCGCTGGTGCACGGCGGCCCGTTCGCCAACATTGCCCACGGCTGCAACTCCCTCATTGCCACGCAGACGGCCCGCCGGCTCGCTGATATCGTGGTCACGGAGGCCGGCTTCGGCGCGGACCTGGGGGCCGAGAAGTTTATGGATATCAAGGCGCGCATCGCGGACGTGGCACCGGCCGCCGTCGTGGTGGTGGCCACGGTCCGCGCCCTGAAGATGCACGGCGGGATCGCCAAGGACCAACTGAAGGAGCCCAACGTTGAGGCGCTGGCCGCCGGTGTGGCCAATCTCCGCCGCCACGTCCGCAACGTGGAGAAGTTCGGCGTCACCCCCGTGGTGGCCATCAACAAATTCGCCACGGACACACAGGAGGAACTTGACTGGCTGCTCGACTGGTGTGCAGGGGAAGGCATCCAGGCTGCCGTGGCGGATGTCTGGGGCCGTGGCGGAGGCGGGGACGGCGGCGATGAACTGGCGGCGAAGGTGGCGGCTGCCGTTGCCGGGCCCAACAACTTCCGTCACCTGTACCCGCTGGAGCTGTCTGTGGAGGACAAGATCCGGACCATCGCGCAGGAGATCTACGGCGCGGACGGGGTGGATTTCTCCGTGCCTGCACTGCGGCGGCTGGCGGACATTGAGAAGAACGGCTGGTCCGGGCTGCCCGTGTGCATGGCCAAGACGCAGTACTCCTTCACCGACGACGCCTCCCGGCTGGGCGCACCCAAGGGCTTCACCATCCACGTGCGCGACCTGATTCCCAAGACCGGCGCAGGCTTCATCGTGGCCCTCACCGGCGCGGTGATGACGATGCCCGGGCTTCCTGCCGTGCCGGCGGCCCTGCGGATGGACGTGGACACGGACGGCAACCCGGTGGGCCTGTTCTAGACGCTCTCTCACTTCCTGCCGCCCCCAAGGCGACGCTCTCTCACTTCCTGCGGCCTCACCCCCAACGCTCTCTCACTTCCTGCCGCCCCACCCCCAACGCTCTCTCACTTCCTGCCGCCCCACCCCCAACGCTCTCCCACTTCCTGCCGCCCCAAGGCGACGCTCTCCCACTTCCGTGCGCCCAAGGCGACGCTCTCTCACTTCCTGCCGCCTCCAAGGCGACGCTCTCTCACTTCCGTGCGCCCAGCGACTGCCTGTGGATAACTTCTGCAGCGTCGCCGCTTTTGGGTCAGACTGCCTGCATGCAAATGAGCAATAATCTGCCCGGACTGCTGGCAACAGCTCCGTTCACGATCGACTCGGCGCGGGCCGCAGGCGTTTCCGCAAACAGGCTGCGGCGAAAAGACGTGGTCCATGTGGGTCGAGGGCTCTACCGCCCGTCGGACTGGAGCTTTGAGCTGGAGGCCGCGGCGCGGGCGCTGTCGAACGCATCGCCAGGGGCCTGGATCTCACACGTCACTGCGGCACGGCTTCGGTGCCAACTGCTGCCGCCCTGGCTGGCCGACTCGACGGAGTTGCATCTAAGCAAGCCCCGGGCCCTGCCCTCGGTGCGCCGCAGCGGCGTACTCGGCCACACGGTACTGGCACTGGAAGACGAAACTGAGTGGGCCGACGGCATCCGCATCAGCACGCGATCGCGGACGTGGCTGGATTTGGCGCGACGACTGTCGGTGAGTGATCTGGTGTGCATGGGTGACCAATTAGTCCGCATCCCGCGACTGGTCTTCGAGGGACGGACGCAGCCCCACGACACCTTGGACGGACTGCGCACCTTGGCGGGTCACCATCCGAACCTGCAGGGTGTGGTCCGTGCCCGGGCAGCACTGGATCTGATGCGGGTCGGCGCCGACTCCGCGCCGGAATCGTTGCTTCGCCTGGCGATGGCCGATGCCGGCCTCCCCGAGCCGGGTCTCCAACTGGCATTGCGCATCGGTGACGGCATGTCGCCTACCGCCGATCTCGGTTACCGCCATCGGCGGCTCGCCATCCAGTACGACGGCGGACATCACCTCCTCGACGCACAGTCCCTTAGTGACAGACGCCGTGACAAGGCTTTCGAAGCCGCCGGCTGGACTGTCCTGATATTGGACAAGGACGATCTTGCTGACGATTTCCAAGCGGCCATCGGCAAGATCAAGCGCACGTTGCGCACCGCGTGGCGAGATCATTCCCAGTTATCGGGCTTCGCCGACGCCGGGTGAGAGAGCGTCACGTCCAAATATGCAGGAAGTGAGAGAGCGTCACCCAAAGACCTGCAGGAAGTGAGAGAGCGTCCGGTCCTTCACCAAGAACTCCGGCCCGCTGCTGGTTGTCCGTCCCGCTGTTCTGCCCGTTCTGCCCGTTCTGCCGGATCAGCCGGATCAGCCCGTTCTGCCAGACCTGCCGAAGCGGCCGAAGCTGCCCGTCCCGTAGCCAGTTCCGCCTGGGTCTTCGAACCGCCCCGGGCACTCGTGGAACCGCCGCGCTTGAGCGAAACGAAGACCACCACCACGCACAGCACCACCAGCCCGGCAACGTACGCTGCGGTGGCCGGGTCCTCGGCAAGGAGCTCCGGAATCGCGCGTCCGGGCACCGCGACGGCAAAGATGAAGGCAACGGCAATGCCGATGTAACTGCCGATCATGTTCCGCAGGTGCGACCGCATGTCACGTCGGATCGCGCCGATGAGGCCAAGGGTGACCGTCACGATGGTGAAGGCAGACAGCCCGTGCAGCCAGGTGAAATGCCCGGCCGTCACAATCCAGAAACTGCTGACACAGACGTAGTACATGGCCGCCACCCATAGGTAGCCCATGGTGCGGTGGAAACGGTCGCGGCGTCGGCGAAGAATTTGGAAGGGGCCGATCGCAAGGACAAACAGTGCGGCGGTCACGTGGCTGATAAGCAGTACATTCCAGTGGTCCATGCCCTTAGGATAGAACCACTATCCAGTACACGTACATCAGGATAATTGGCGCCGGATTCGCTATCCAGTGGATCCGGGACTTCGCAGGAAGGAACGCGGCATGCAGCTCAAGGAACTGAGCGAGCACTCGGGAGTCTCGGCCGCCAGCATCAAGTACTACCTCCGCGAGGGCATGTTGCCGGCCGGCCAGACCGTCCACGCAACTCGCGCGCAGTATTCGGCCAGGCACGTCGAGCGTCTCAATTTGATCCAGGCGCTCCGCCGGATAGTCGGACTGAACATTGAGCAGATCCGCGGTCTCCTCAAAATGGCCGACGACGGCGCCCCGCGCCTTACGCTCTTAGCGGCGGTTCAGCGCGTGGTGCTGGACCTGGGCGCCTCCACCACCAGCAGTGGCGGGGTCCGCGCACCGGCGGGGGACGCCGTCGTGCGTCTCCGGAATTGGCCGGATTACCCAAGTGACGCCCGGAGTGCTTTGAACGCCCATCTCGAGCTGATGGAAAACCTCAACATTCGGGTTTCCAGCGAGCTCCTGGATACCTACAGCAAGGCCATGGACGACGTCGCCGGACTCGACATCGCGGTGACGACCGCCCCAGACAGCGTCGACCAGCTCATTCTCACCGCCGCCGTCGGCATGCACCTGCACAGCCAACTGCTGCTAAAGCTCCTCGCCCTCGCCCAGGCGAGCCACGCCATCCGGCGCTACGAACAGGACGCTTAAAGCACGACGCTCCCCCACCAAAAGTGAGAGAGCATCGCGCCACAACCCACCAAAAGTGAGAGAGCGTCGCGGAAGGAGGGAGAGGGTTTAGCGCTCGAGGTCGCCGCGGATGAAGGCCTCGACCTTTTCACGGGCGAGGTCGTCATTGAACTGCTCCGGCGGGGACTTCATGAAGTAGCTCGAAGCCGACAGGAGCGGCCCGCCGATACCGCGGTCCAGGCCGATCTTGGCG